>NZ_CP028475.1:2934642-3260713 GCF_003047105.1 Celeribacter baekdonensis | reverse complement strand
GCCACACACAGGAATGTGGCCACCGTGATCATCGCCAAAGTGGACATGGTGTCTTCCCACATCCCAAAGATGCCGATCAGCAAAAGCGAAATGACCGCCCCCACGGTGATTTTCCAACTGCGCGCGCCAAACCATGTCAGTGCCGCGATCACCAAAATGACCAGCGGCCATGGCGCGCCGGTTAAAACATCCTCAAACCAGATGAGAAATTTAAGAAGGGGATTGAAGAAGGCCTCGATCGCTTCGCCATTGGCGCGCGAGAAGGTGCGAAACCCTTCATCAATCCCCTGCTTGAACGACGACAAGTCCTGTCGGCCAAGAGAGGGGAATTCGGTTAAAAACTCCAGCATATGTGTGTTCCTTATATATGGAAGAAGGGCCCGCAACCAAGTTGCAGGCCCTCGAGATTCTTCAAACGCGGACTTAGAGCGCGTCCTTGACCTTTTCGGCCACCTCAGGTGTCACCCACTGGGTCCACACCTCTTCATGCTTGGCGAGGAACTCATAGGCAGCATCTTCACCAATCGCTTGGTTGTCGGTCATGTAGACCAACATCTCGTTCATCACCTCACCCGGAAAAACGCGAGCTTTGAGGTAATCAAGAACGCCTGCGGGTGCGATGTCCGGCACGTCGGTGGTGACAACTGTCGACACTTCGGATTTGGTCCAGCTCGACGGTTTCGGGTCCATACACTCGGATTCGGATTTTACGATACACCCGTCCCAGTTCTCAGACCCGGCCCATTCGGTTTCAAACGCCAAAGGCACCAGTTTGTATTTGCCGATCACAGCGGTCGGGTTCCAGTAGTAGCCAAACCACGGCTGTTCCCGCTCGGCCGCTTTCGCGATGGAGCCTTCGAGACCTGCGGCAGAGCCCGGATCGACCAGAACCCAGCCTTTTGCTTCCATATCAAAGGCACGGAACATATTGGCGTTGGCGGGCTGACAGCCCCACCCCGCCGGACAGCCCATAAAGGCGCCTTTGCTTTTGTCCTCAGAGTAAGGGAACAGTTCCGGGTGTTCGATCAGCTTTTCAACCGTATCGAGTTCCGGGTGCTCGGCGGCAAAAGACGGTGTCACCCACCAGCCCTCGCCCAGACCCGTGATCGGACCATCAAGCAATTTGATCATGTGACCGTCTTCAACCGCTTTGGCCAAAGGCTCGCGCACCGCATTGGTCCAAAGCTCGGGCGCAATCTGTGGTTCGCCCTTTTCGTTCATCGAGGCAAACAGAGTGTTGGTGCCGCCGTTGACCAGCTCAACGTCACAGCCAAAGCCTTCTTCAAGGATGATAGCATCGACATTGGCCATCAACTCACCAGACGCCCAGTTGAACTCTGCCACTTTGAGATCACCACATTCGTCAGCGGCGAAAGCGCCACCAGCCATGGTACCAAGAGCCAAAACGCTGGCCGCAAAAAATTTAGATTTCATCATAAGGGGAATCCCCGCTTACTTCGTGTGTGTTCTCCGGCCAGACGTTAACGCACACGTCCTTCGGACCGGCCACCACCCCGAATTGGGCGATTTCTCCGCGCTTGCCGTTCGTAGCCCAATGAAGGCACCCAGAGCGCGCCCCTATATATAATGTGTACAAAACACTCTCGTGACACACTCATATATAGAGGCCCCGAGGCACGAGCCGGCGGAGCGTGGCCCTAAGTCAACATATCACACCCTGTGATGCAACCCGGTAGCAAGACTGATCTGTCTACTTGCTCAATATCTCCGCCAAGCCCACGTCATGTCAGACCATCGTCGGTCTTTTCCAAGCGTTGCAGCGGTTGCGTGGCCCGACGCGGAGGTCTATCTGTCAAACCACCCCCACGATAATCACGGGACAAAAGGACAAAGCATGGCCGCTGACCGCACCCTTACGGACGCCGCAGAGCGTGAAAAATCGAAACGGGTTGGCGCGCTCGCAGAGCTTTGGCCCTTTATCAAACCCTATAAGCGCCTGATGGGTGCGGCCTTTGCCGCCCTCGTGCTCACCGCCTGTATTTCCCTGATCCTGCCCGTCGCCGTGCGCCGTGTGGTCGATGGCTTCCAAGAAGCGGGCGGGTTGCTTTTGGACAAATATTTTGGCGCGGCCTTGATGATCGCCGGGCTTTTGGCCCTTGGCACCGGGATGCGCTATTACCTTGTCACCCGTTTGGGCGAACGCGTGGTCGCCGACATCCGCAAATCCGTGTTTGACCGGATGATCCGCATGTCGCCTGCCTTCTACGAAAAGATCATGACCGGCGAAGTGCTCTCAAGGATCACCACCGACACCACGTTGATCCTGTCCGTCATCGGATCGTCGATCTCCGTCGCCTTGCGCAACGCCTTGATCATGATCGGCGGCTTGGCATTGATGCTGTTCACCTCGGCCAAACTTACCGGGCTCGTCCTGTTGATCGTGCCCGTGGTGATCATCCCGATCATCGTATTGGGCCGCCGCCTGCGTGTGTTGTCGCGCGAGAACCAAGACTGGATCGCCTCCTCATCGGGCACCGCCTCCGAGGCGCTTTTGTCGGCACAAACTGTGCAATCCTTCACCGCCGAAGGTCCGCAAGCCGCCCATTTTGATGAGGTCACAGAGAAAAGCTTCGCCGCCGCTCACACCCGGATCAAAACCCGCGCGGCGATGACCGTGATCGTCATTGCGCTGATCTTTTCCGGCGTGGTTGGCGTGCTTTGGATCGGCGCGCGCGATGTGCGCAACGATGTGATGTCCATCGGTGAGTTGGTGCAATTCGTGATCTACGCCATCATGGTTGCCGGCGCGTCGGGGGCCTTGTCCGAGATTTGGGGCGAATTGCAGCGCGCGGCGGGTGCGACCGAACGGTTGATCGAACTGCTCTCCTCCGACGATCCTGTTCATGACCCGGTCGATCCCAAGCCTTTCCCAACCCCGGCCAAAGGCGCGATTTCCTTTGACAATGTGCGGTTCTTTTACCCGTCACGGCCCAACAGCCCCGCTTTGGATGGTGTCTCTTTTGACGTCAAACCAGGGGAGACCGTGGCGCTTGTGGGGCCGTCCGGTGCGGGGAAATCGACGATTATTCAATTGCTTCAACGGTTTTATGACCCGCAGCAAGGCGTGATCTCCATCGACGGTCTGCCGATCCACGAGATGCTGCGCTCTGACTTCCGCCAGCACCTCGCTCTTGTGCCACAAGACCCGGTGATTTTTGCTGCCTCTGCCGCTGACAACATCCGCTTTGGCCGTCCTGACGCCACGATGGAGCAAGTCATAGCCGCCGCCAAAGCCGCCGCCGCTGACGACTTCATCGCCAAACTGCCCGAGGGCTACGACAGCTATCTGGGCGAGCGCGGCATCATGTTGTCGGGCGGGCAAAAGCAACGGGTCGCCATCGCACGCGCGATCTTGCGCGATGCGCCGATCCTGCTGTTGGACGAAGCCACCTCTGCCCTCGATTCAGAGAGCGAACAAGCCGTGCAAAAAGCGGTCGAAGACATGGCCCGCACCCGCACCACATTGATCGTGGCGCACCGGCTGGCCACCGTGAAAAAGGCCGACCGTATTTTGGTGTTTGAAGATGGACAAATCGTTGCCATGGGCACCCATGAGGCGCTTGTGGCCGAAGGTGGGCTCTATGCCCGTTTGGCCAAGTTGCAATTCACCAACGGGGAATAACACGTGGATTTCCCGTTTTCATTTTGTCACGAACCGCTGATACTTGGTAGAAATCACCTGAAACATAGGAGTTGGGTATGGGGATCTGGAATTTTGTAAAAGGCGCCGGCAAGAAGGTCTTTAAGAAAGAAGAAGACAAACCGAACGCGGATGATTTGTTGGCCGAAATCGCAGCGCTTGGCCTTCAGGCCGATGGCATCGACGTGGCCGTGGATGGCGACAAGGTTGTCTTGGGCGGCACCGCTCTGTCTCAGGAAGCCAAAGAGAAAATCATCATGGCTGCCGGCAACATCGAAGGCATCGCCTCGGTTGAAGACACGATTGCAGGTGCCGATCCGGTGTTTCACGAAGTGAAAAAGGGCGACACGCTTTGGGCCATCGCCGCCAAAACCCTTGGCAACGGCAGCCGCTACACTGAGATCTTTGAAGCCAACAAACCGATGTTGTCACACCCGGACAAAATCTACCCGGGCCAAATGTTGATCATCCCGCAGGCCTAAGCTGCACGAGGGTGAGATCCATTCTGTGTATCGTGAAAGGCGTCCTATGGGCGCCTTTTTCATGTCGCATCGCACCACGTCAACGGGCATCCCGCAACCTCAGGCGCTGCCGCATGAGACAAATCCGCCTAATTTTGTTTTTTGACCGTACACTGTCGCCAATATCGAAACAATGTCTTGGTCCGACTCATGCCCGGCGTCTAATATTATCAGGTATTTACGAGGAATCAGGCGCGGGTAGTGGGTGCGAGTGAAGAGCAAGACAAGCTGGAGGAAACAATCATTCAGCAACTGATGTTTGAACGCCAAACCCCAGGCACTGTGGTGCGTGGGCTCTTGTCTGGTCCGAACCCACCTGACCCGCTGCAAGCCGTCTTTGCTCTGACCACCATTGCCGCCGACCTGTCGGGCTGGCACGAACCCGACCTGCAAGACCTGTCATCGCGTTGTTTCGAAGAAGCCACGTTGATGATTTGCGAGCTTTGGGCCGAGGGGTTTCGCCTTACCAAACCCAAAGAGGCCGACAGCCAGACCGCCACGCCGGGGGAAAACCGCGAAGAGGCTTAGACCTTTTCCACCACCACAGACCCGACCGAATAGCCCGCGCCAAACGAACAGATCAGGCCCAAATCACCCGACGCCATGCCATCCGAATGTTTGGCAAAGGCAATGATCGACCCCGCCGAGGAGGTGTTGGCGTAGTCTTGCAAAATATTCGGTTGCTCGCCCGGCTCCGGCACCCGGCCCAGAACCTTTTTGCCGATGTAATCGTTCATCGCCTTATTGGCCTGATGCAACCAAAGGCGCTTAAGCGCCGTCGCATCAAGACCCTCGTCCGCCATGTGCTGCGCAATATGGTGCGACACCATGGGCAACACCTCTTTGAACACTTTGCGGCCGTTTTGCATGAACTGCATGTCCCGGCGATCGTCCATTTGATCATGCGCCCGGCGCAAAAAGCCCATATTGTTGCGAATGTTGTTGGAGAACTGCGTCGCGCAACGGGTCGAGCGTAGCTTGAACAGCGGCTTTTGTGCCACCTCCTCCGCCTCAAGCACCACAGCGGTGGCCACATCGCCAAAGATGAAATGGCAATCGCGGTCGCGCCACTCCAAATGCCCAGAGGTGATTTCCGGACAGATTACCAAAGCGCGTTTGACTGAGCCCGCGCGGATCATGTCAGCCGCGGCCTGAATCCCGAACGTGGCCGACGAACATGCGACATTCATATCAAAGGCAAAGCCACCCGCGCCCAAAACCTGTTGGATTTCAACCCCCATCGCCGGATAGGCACGTTCCATATTGGAGGCGGCACAGATGATCAGGTCGATGTCAGCGGCGGCCACACCCGCCATCTCAAGCGCCTTGGTCGCTGCATCCAATGCCATTTCTGCCATCATCGAGGGGGTATCATCGGCGCGCGGCGCATAGCGCGGGCACATCCGGGTAGGGTCCAAAACCCCCTCTTTGTCCATCACGTAGCGCGATTCAATGCCAGACGCGGCGGTGATGAACGCCGACGAAGACGGCGCCTTGGCCTCCACCGTTCCCGCCGCGATTTCATCGGCGTTTTCGGCATTATAAAGCGCGACATAGGCGTTAAAGGAGGCGACGAGTTCATCGTTCGAAATGGCGTAGGGCGGCGTGAACACCCCGGTCCCACTGATCACAACCTGTTGCATCACACCCCTCCCCTATGGCGCTTTGAGTGCAGGCAACCTAGTCGTGCACATCCCTGCCGTCCAGCGTTCACACCGGGCACGACCATAAACTGACGTTGCGTCGAGCCCGTCCAAGGTCCGATTTATATACGATGACGCTGCGTTGCGGGCCATGGGCGGCGTCTTGCGCGCGCCTCTGTTTGCCCGCATCATGGTCGTCGAGGAACAGACTTGGGCTTGGACCCAGGGGAGAAGGGGAGGAGACGATGCCGCAGGACTTTAGTTCGCTTGAGGCGCGCAATGCGATTGAGGCCGAGATGGACTGGGAGGCGCGTGGCGAGCCTGTGACCATCTTTGAGCGGGTGACGAAAACGGCCAAGAAATTCGCCGACCGTCCCGCGTTTTCCTATCAAATCACCTCCGGCCCAAAAGACAAGGCGGAGACGATGAGCTGGCGGGACACTCAGCAAAAGATGGTTCAGGCCGCAAACATGTTTCGCGCCCTTGGCATCGGCGAAACCGATGTTGTCGCTTACATTTTGCCCAACGCCAACGAAACCGTCGTGACCTTTTTGGGTGGGATGGTGGCCGGGATCGTGAACCCGATCAACCCGCTGTTGGAACCAGAACAGATCGCCGCGATTTTGCGCGAAACCAACGCCAAAATTGTGGTGACACTCAAGGCCTTTCCAAAGACCGACGTGGCCCAAAAAGTGGCCGAGGCGGTGCGCCATGCGCCCAATGTGAACACGGTGCTTGAGGTCGATCTTTTGCACTATCTTTCGCCGCCGAAAAAATGGATCGTCCCTTTTATTCGGCCCAAAAATCCAACTGCCGTGGCGCATCATGCCGATCTTTTGGATTTCTCGACAGAGATGGCAAAATACCCCTCCGATCGGTTGATGTTTGAGGACAGCAAAGCCGACCGCGTGGCGGCCTATTTCCACACTGGCGGCACCACAGGGATGCCGAAAGTCGCACAACATAAATACTCGGGCATGATCTACAACGGTTGGCTTGGCAGCCGCTTGTTGTTCACCGAACAAGACAACATCATGTGCCCCCTGCCCCTGTTTCACGTCTTCGCCTGTCAGGTGATCGTGATGTCTCAGATCACGTCGGGCGCGCATGGGGTCTATCCAACCCCTGCGGGCTATCGCGGCGAAGGCGTGTTCGACAATTTCTGGAAACTCTGCGAACGCTGGAAAATTTCGTTTATCATCACCGTGCCGACCGCGATTTCGGCGATGATGCAGCGCAAAGTCGATGCCGATATTTCCACCGTCAAAATCGCTTTTTCCGGGTCTGCACCCTTGCCGGTTGAACTGTACAAACGGTTCGAAGCGGCGGCAGGCGTTGAGATCATCGAAGGCTACGGCCTGACCGAGGCGACCTGTCTTGTGGCCGTAAACCCCATTGGCGGAATGAAGAAAATCGGCTCTGTCGGCATTCCTTTCCCGCACACCGATGTCAAAATCCTGCGCCATACGCCCGAAGGCCCGGTGGAATGCGATGTCGATGAGGTGGGCGAGATTTGTATCGACAGCCCGGGCGTATTCCCCGGCTCGACCTATACGGAAAAAGACAAAAACCACGACCTGTTCCACCATGATGTCTATCTGCGCACCGGGGATTTGGGTCGGATTGATGCCGATGGCTACATTTGGATCACCGGGCGCGCCAAGGATTTGATCATCCGTGGGGGCCATAACATTGACCCTGCTGAGATCGAAGAAGCCTTGGCAGGGCATGAGGCGGTCGGCTTTGTCGGGGCGATTGGGCAACCCGACGCACATGCGGGTGAAATCCCCTGCGCCTATGTCGAATTGGTCGATGGCGCGCGTGTGACGCCCGAGGAATTGATGGCCTATGCCAAAGTCCACATTCACGAACGCGCTGCGATCCCGAAACACATCGAGATTCTGGACGAGTTGCCGAAAACCGCTGTCGGCAAAGTGTTCAAACCGGACCTGCGCAAACGCGCGATCACCCGGATTTACAACGGCGCGCTTGAGACAGAAGGTCTCTCTGCGCGGGTGATTCATGTGGTCGACGACAAAAAGCGGGGCCTTGTGGCGCAGGTTGACCCGGTAGCCAAATCCGAAGACGCGGCTGTGGCTCAAATCCTGGGGCGCTTCACCAACCCATGGGAATGGGCTGAGTAACCCCTGAGCGATTGAAACGAAAAGCCCGGTGGATTCCGGGCTTTTCAACTTTCCCAAAAGAGACATTGGGCGGGCGAACTAAAAAATCTTAAAATTTGAGCTAAATCATATCAAGTTAACCGAATTTCAACCCTCTATACGCCATGATTGTGCCCAGATCGCTGTTTAGCGTGGTCTCATTGCGATCAAAGCTCTGGACGACAGGGCATCACGAAAGGCAAAACCCATGGTTGTTGGACTTATCCTTTTCTCGTCTGTAGCCGCCGCTCTGGTGTCCGGCTTGGGTCTTGCGCTTGGGATGCCCATTTGGGCAGTGCTGGTCGCATATCCGTTCATTGGGTCGCTCACCTTGCTGTCCTCTGCGGCCATGGTTTACTCCCGCGAAGCCCATGCACAACACGATGATCAAAGCCAACACGAAGACCTTGCCACCGTTTAAAAGCGGCAGATGTTTCAGACCTCAGTTGAACAGCTATGTGTGCGGCCCGTCTGGGCGGGTCTCCCTTCTGGCAGGGGCGCCCTCTCGGCCCTTTCCCCCTATGAGTCGCAGCCAGCAATAGTGATGGCCTTGGCCGACTGAAATCACAGAACCGGGGGTGTATTCTACGACACCCCACCAAAAGGTAACTCACCGCTCCGCCCGTCACGCACAGCCTGTTAGCCCTGCAGGCTCGCGTTGCCATGCGTCAAGACCAGGTGCCGTTTTAAATTTATTTTCATATGGGGAGAATAGATCGCCCTGCCCGCGCGTAACTCTCATATGGAATGGCAAGAGGCCATTCGAAACACGCAAGGGACATCAATATGACCATGAAACTTTCTGCCGTTATCGCACTCGCCTTTCTCACCGCCACCAGCGGCCAAGCCTTCGCCGGGGCGTACGGCAAATCCTACACCTCGACCTCTGGCGCAGCGATGACAGCCGTGTCATCTCAGGTGTTGACAGACAAAAATGGCATGACACTTTACGTCTTTGACAAAGATGCAAAGGGCGTCTCCAATTGCAACGGTGACTGCGCCGACAATTGGCCCCCGTTCGCCGCCAAAGCCGACGCCAAAGCCAAAGATGGCTTTTCCATCATCAGCCGCAAAGATGGCAGCCTTCAGTGGGCCAAAGACGGGGCTCCGCTCTATTATTGGGTTGGCGACAGCGCGCCGGGTGACACCAATGGCGACGGCATTGGTGGTGTTTGGCATCTTGCGCATTGAGATCGGCCGGGGGCTGGCCGTGTCACGCGCTGGCTCCTAACCGTCCCTCTCATCCCCCGGCAAGGCGCAGGATTGACCCCCTGAGCGCCTTGCACCTTAGCTGTCTTTTGTTTTGACCTTGCGCCGGTGTTGATGAAAGATGACATGCGTGCAAAACGCGGTAGCCCTGAGCACGGTATGACACCTGAAGCGTTCAAAGCAGAAATGATCCCCCTCCTGCCGCGCTTGCGGCGTTTTGCGTTAAGTTTGACGCGATCGAACGCGGATGCGGATGATCTCTTGCAAGAGGCCTGTGCCACAGCGCTGCAAAAATGGCAGTCCTACGACCCGATGCAGCCCATGGACCGCTGGCTCTTTCGACTTGTTCGCAACATCTGGATCAGCGAAATACGCAAACGAAACGTGCGGCACGGTCGGGGACTTGTCCCCGCTGAAGACAGCACGGAACTCAGAACGGATGAGACGTCCGAAGATCGTCTCAATGCGATACAGGTCCAAGCAAAGGTCAGCGACCTTCCAGACGAGTTGGCACAACCTTTGATGTTGGTTTGCGCCGAAGGGTACAGTTACCGCGAGGTTGCGGATTTACTAGACATTCCAATTGGGACCGTGATGAGCCGTGTTCATCGGGCTCGCAAAACGCTTGCAGCCCATTTTTCCGCGTCGGAGGTCACCGTACAATGACAGATATTTCATTGAAATTAAGCGCCTATTTGGACGGTGAGCTGGGCCCAACGGAACATGCGGACATCGAAACACTGTTGGAGAACGACCCTGACGTCCAACGCGCCTTTGAGGCACTCATGGACGCTGAAGCACAGGCCATGTCGGATTTTGACGCACAGCTCACCCTGCCCGTGCCCCTTGAGCTTATACGCCAGATCAAAGACACCCCGCTCGCCCCAAAACCTATAGCAAAACGGCCTATGGTGCGGCCGATCTGGGGGCTCTTGGCCGCCAGCCTTGTGATGTTGGTGCTGGGCGGCACAGGTGGGTTCTTGTTGGGCATGCGCTCCCCTGAGCCGACCACAGGGTGGCTGGGAGAAATTGCCGACTATCATGCCATCTATTCAGAACAAGAGCGGCATTTGGTTGAAGTCAACGCCAGCGAACCAGAGCACATCACCGCATGGCTCGGCAAAACGCTTGGCATGCCTGTCTCGATTCCCGATTTGTCGGCGTTTGATCTGACATTCGTGGGTGGACGCTTATTGGTGGCGCGCGCGCAACCGGTTGCCCAATTGATGTACCGCCTGCCGGACGGAACCGTGGTCGCGCTGTGTTTCAAACGAGGCGGCGAGGCGACGGGCGATGCACGATCGTTTGAGACCCAGTCGATCAACGGCTTTGATCTTGTGTCCTGGAGCACGCATGGTGGGGATTACGTTGTGATTGGTCCGAATGGCCTGCCCAATCTGGCAGAAATCGCCACACAAGCCTCAACAAGCCTCTAATCCACCACACGCATCATATTGAAAATGGTGCAGGTGAGAGGAAATTCTCGAACCAATCCGGCCTCAAATAGCCGTAGGCGGTAGGTCAAGTAAAAATGGTGCTGCTGGAGCGCAATGAATACCCCTATATATAGAACTCATGCGCATGCAAATTCGCCGCAATACGTATAAAAATAAGGTTTTTTGAGGCTTTTTACAATCAAGCCATATCAATTAAAATCATCTCATACTACATATAGAGGGTGGATATTAGGGTGGATAGGAATTTACATCCCTCAAGGTGATTTTAGAAATGCGGGCTTTAAATCGACTTTCGGCTAAATCTCTAAACTCGTTTGCGGCAGGTAAATACGCCGATGGCGGTGGCCTATGGTTTGTAAAACGTGATGGTGGCGGAGCCCAATGGGTTTTGCGCGTCACAGTCCACGGTAGACGCCGCGAGATGGGCCTTGGCGGCTTCCCTGACACATCCCTAGCTCAAGCCCGCAAACTGGCTCAGAGCGCCCGCGTACAGTCCAAAGATGGCACAGACCCCATCAAGGCGCGTGAGAAATCCAAACGGACCGCCCAGCGCAACCTAAACATTCTCAGTGATATTGCCGTTGATGCCTATGAGAGTCGCAAAGCCGAACTGAAAGACGATGGCAATGCAGGCAGGTGGTTTAGCCCGCTCGAATTACACGTCCTACCAAAGCTCGGCAAAGTCCCTGTGGCGGAATTGGATCAAATCGACATTCGCGACACCCTTAGCCCGATCTGGCATGAAAAGGCACACACCGCGAAAAAGGCGCTCAACCGTCTCAGCATTTGCCTAAGACACGCGGCGGCACTTGGCCTTGATGTGGACTTGCAAGCAACGGAAAAAGCCCGTGCCCTTTTGGGCAATCAGCGCCACGAAACGCAACACATTCCCGCAATGCCGTGGAAAGATGTGCCCCATTTTTACGCATCTCTCAGCGATGGCACCGTCACGCATCTAGCACTACGCTTGCTTATCCTGACTGGCCTGCGCTCAAAGCCGATCCGCTTTGCCCATGTCGATCAAATTGTCGGTGATGTCTGGACCGTGCCTGCTGCGCTTTTAAAGGGCCGTAAGGGCGCAACACAGGACTTTCGCGTGCCCCTATCCCGCGAGGCCATTTCCGTTATCAAGGAAAGCAAGCGCCATGCCCGTGAAGGCTTTCTATTTCCAAATGTGCGCAAGGGTGTTTTGTCAGACGCAACCATGAGCCGCTACATGGAGCGATGCCAAATGATGTATCGTCCGCATGGGTTTAGATCGTCATTTCGTGACTGGATCGCAGAGACCACACAAACACCAAACGACATTGCGGAAATTGCCATTGGTCATGTAGGCGGCGGAACAGTTGAGCGCTCTTACAAGCGCACCGATTTTTTAGAACAACGGCGTGAATTGCATGAGCAATGGGCGCAACACGTTTCCGTCGCAACGGAACAAATTATGAGGAGCACCTAAGTGTTCTGGCCTGCCAATGATGAAAATATAATTCCATTCCACATGGTGTCTGAGGTTATGGGCAATTTCGGCCGCGATGTCATAATTCGCAAAATGACTATAGAAGGCCAACTGACGGCGAGCACGAGAACTTGGTCGGAACGCTGCCTAACAAGCGGAATTGTAGCGCGAGAAGAATCCGCCCTCTTCGTAAGAGACTTCATGCACATTTGTGTTTTGGCAAAACTCTTAGCGGCCTACCCCGCAACTCTTTACTCTCCAACTGGAAATAAAATGAAGGTGAGTGAACATTTTTTCTATCACGGAGACGGATTGGATTGGGTCGCACTTCAGTTTCCTTTGGACGAGCAATCTGAGTTGGAGAACCTATTTCGGCTAGCTGCCAAAAATAGGCTTACACATGCAGCACTGGCAGATCGGTTTTGTTTCATTAATCCAATGTTCGGAACGATAGAGATAAAGAATAATTCAGAGACATTGTGTCAAGATTTCGGAGACAGCCCCAGAGACAGAAACAAGCTAATAACTCTTGTTAGCGAGTTTAAAGGTTGGTCCCTTTTCTGGAACGATGATGAACTACCCACCCCGCTCGAGTGGGCAAATAGGCTTTTCCCGTCTCGGGAATTTGACTGGAAGTGGGATGAGTTTTTTAGTCACGACACTACAAAGCAATCTCGCCTTGAGCAGGTCTTGGACGAAGTATTGCAGGTATACCCTAACGGAAAGACAGATAGTTGGGAGCTAGTCGATAAGCGAACGGGCCATTCTAGACGTCAAATCATGCGCGCACTTGAGGCATTGGGCCGCCTTGATTGGAAAGACCGAAGTGGGCGAGAATAGGTCGCCCACCCTCGGCCCACTTGCCCAGCTTTCCTGATTGAACCTGTAAATGCACACTCTCAGCCATCGTCAATATAAACGAAGGCTAAGACATGACTATCACCGACCCCCTATTAAAAGCCCGAGAAGCCGCTGCGCATCTCGGCATATCCGAACCGACCTTTTGGCGACATGTCGGGAAAGGCACTTTGCCCAAACCGGTTAAGCTCGGCGCAAATTCACGCTGGCCGCGCTCTGAAATCCTCGGATTTATTGAGGCTGCCAAAGCCAAACGCATCGACACATAGAAACAGCCCCGCCTTTGAGGACGGGGCCGTTAGGTCGTTTGCTACACATTCACCCTACACAGCTTCCGTCCTTTCGGCAAACGATAGGACTTTTAAAATGAGACATAATCAACATTGGCACTCTAGCCCGACCCAAATCTATTGGGTGTGCAGCAACCTAATTGCAGGGCGCACGCTGACACATAAAACCGAAATCCGTGAGGTCAAAGGTTGGCGACTTGCGGCAGTCATTCACAAACTCAAGAAAGACCACGATTGGCCGATCCAAGACAGCTATCGCGGCAAGGACAACATCAAGCACTATTGGCTGGACCCAAGCGCAGACCCGATGGTGCTGGATCTACCGCCCAGCGCACAGCACCTCAAAGATGCGATGAAAGGCCTCGCCCTATGAGACACGACAAAGACAATTACCCCGCAATCGCACTCATAGCTCAAGGTGGTCGTTTTTACCTTGTCGCAGGCCAAGCATGGGACAGCACGAGCAAAGGGACACTGCCGCTTGGCAGTGTCACCTGCGAAACCACAGCCAAGCGCCTATGGAGTGCCTTGCATAGAAAATTGGATCCAGACCCATGGCTAAGATGAAAAACCCACGGGGCCGCAAGGAAACGAGTGAGCATTTCACCAAATTACTGCGCAATACGATGCAGACGCCCGCTTGGCGGGCGCTCTCACCCAAGGCACAGGCGCTTTATCCATGGTTTAAGCTCGAATGGCATGGCCCAAATATGAACAACAACGGCGCAATTCGGTTTAGCGTGAGACAGGCCGCGCAGGCGCTGGGCGTAAGCAGCAATGACACGGCTGCGAAGGCCATCCATGAACTGCAAGCCAAAGGGTTCTTGGTGGTGCGAGAAATGGCTAGGCTCGGCACTTCGGGGGCGGCACGGTCAACGGCGTTTGAAATCACAGAGCTGTCGATGCCACACTCTGGTGATGCAACAGGGCGCAAGTTGTATTTGGAATGGTCAAAACACAACGATTTTCCCGTATATAAAATGCCCGCAAACAACCCAAAGGGCAGAAACGGGAAACAAAACCCTATCCTAAAAATCGTGACTGATAGTCCCAATAGATAGGACGAACAAAGAAAGCGCGTCCTGATTTTTGGGATGTGCTTTCCTAATATTTGGGACGTACAGAGTGAAATTAAGAAGGTGGTCATCCCTAAATCTAGGACATCCTTAGTCTACCAGACTAGAGGCACATCACACCACACTGTCACATCGAATAAGCAGCTTGCTTTTCTGAGCGCGGCTGACCGCCCTAACATGTTGGAAAACTCATTCCTGAAAGACGGGTACAAAACACCTTAGGGGGATATTAGGGTGGATCAAATCGTCAGACCTGCACGCAAGCCTTTGATCTATAATATTAATATTGTGAAAAATGGTGCTGCTGGAGAGAATTGAACTCTCGACCTCTCCCTTACCAAGGGAGTGCTCTACCTCTGAGCTACAGCAGCGCCGGATCGGGTGGGGCAAAAGCCCCTCACCGTGGGCGGCTAATTAGACGTGATCGGGCGGCGGCGCAAGCGCAATTTCATGAAAAATTTGACCGAGGGCGAAGTTTCTCACGCCGCACGCGAAACAGCGTATAGGGGAAACGCGCCGCTAGAGGGCCAAGGCCCGTGCAAAGGCTGGACGGGACAGCCCGCTTTGGCTACATGAACCCCTATGGAAAACAAATCCGATCCCACCCGGAAAAGCGGCAAACCCGCGCCAAAAGGCCGCGAAGAGCGCCTTAAGGCCGCGTTGAAGGCGAACCTTGCCCGGCGCAAGGCCCAAAGCCGCGCGCGCAGTGCTTCCGAGGGCACGGACAATAAAGACGAGTGAGGCGGCATGGATTCGATTTTGGTGCGCGGCAATGGGCCGGTGACTGGGGATATTGAGATTGCGGGGGCAAAAAACGCCTGTCTGACGCTCATGCCCGCCACACTTTTGTCTGAGGAGCCGCTGACGCTGACCAATGCGCCGCGCCTCTCGGACATCAAAACCATGACTGCGCTTTTGGCCTCTCTGGGGGCTGAAATCAGCAGCCTGCAAGAGGGTAAGGTGTTGACCATGTCCTCGCATGCAGACCTCAACCCGGTGGCGGATTACGAAATCGTACGCAAAATGCGCGCCTCCAATTTGGTGCTCGGCCCGCTCTTGGCGCGTCTGGGCCATGCGGTTGTGTCGCTGCCCGGCGGTTGCGCAATTGGTGCGCGCCCGATGGATTTGCACACCACAGCACTTGAAGCCCTTGGCGCAGAGATTGAGTTGAAAGACGGTTATCTTCACGCCACGACACGGGGCGGGCTTAAAGGTGCCGTGCATAAAATGCGTTTTCCCTCTGTGGGCGCGACCGAGAATTTCGTCATGGCCGCGAGTTTGGCCAAGGGCACATCCGTGTTGGAAAATGCCGCACGCGAACCGGAGATCGTCGATCTTGTCGCCTGTTTGAAAAAGATGGGCGCACAGATTGAGGGCGAAGGCACGGATCGGATCGAAATTCAGGGCGTAGACCGCCTACACGGCGCAACGCATCCGGTGGTGACCGACCGGATCGAATTGGGCACATTCATGCTGGCGCCTGCGATCTGTGGCGGCGAAGTGACCTGTTTGGGCGGCAAACTGTCCTTGGTCGAAAGCTTTGTCACCAAATTGAACGAGGCAGGCATCGAGGTAACGGAAACCGCGCGCGGCCTGACCGTCAAACGCACTGGCGACCGGGTCAAGGCCGTCAATGTGACGACCGAACCCTTCCCCGGCTTTCCGACCGACCTTCAGGCGCAAATGATGGCCCTGTTGTGCACCGCAACGGGCACGTCTGTGTTGGAAGAAACCATCTTTGAAAACCGCTTTATGCATGCTCCCGAATTGATCCGCATGGGCGCACAGATTGAGGTCCACGGCGGCCATGCCACGGTGCATGGCGTTGAGCGCCTCAAAGGTGCGCAAGTGATGGCCACCGACCTGCGCGCCTCTGTATCGCTGATCTTGGCGGGTCTGGCCGCCGAGGGCGAAACCGTCGTCAGCCGGGTCTATCACTTGGACCGCGGTTATGAATTCGTCGAGAAAAAACTATCCGGCATTGGCGCTCATATCGAGCGGATCAAAGCATAAAGGAACACCCCATGGTCGAAGACGCACGGTTTGAAGACGGCGGCGAAGAGCCGATTTATCTCAAGGCCTTAGATGCAGAAGATCTGACCGTGATTTCGGCGCTGGCGCAGGATGCCATCGTGCCGATGGGGGAGATTTCCTATGACGCCACTCAGCGCCGCTTTGCCATGTTGATCAACCGCTTTCGCTGGGAAGACGTCGAAACGGCGGCCAAACGTGGGCGTCCGGTCGAGCGTGTCCAAGCGGTTTTGGTGTTTGACGATGTCATGGCGGCGCGTTCCTCGGGTATTTCTGCGGCAGACAAAGACATGGTGCTGTCCCTCTTGCATATTGCCTTTGTCCCCGGCCTGGACGGCACGGGTTGCATTGAGGTCACACTCGCCGGCGACGGCCAAATCGCGCTGGACATCGAAACGATTGACGTGACACTCAAAGATGTCACGCGTCCCTATATCGCGCCCTCACATAAGGTTCCGGCCCACGACAAATGATCCTCTTTTGGATTTTTAAACACCTTTTTCGGCACGCATATCACAACGCACAATTTGCTCATTCTTTTGAAAGGCCACTTCATGAAACGGATCACACTCGCGCTCGCCTGCGCTCTTGGCTTTGCCGCACTCTCTCAGCCGAGCCTCGCCAAAGACATCACTGGCGTCGAAGCCATCGACAAAGATTTTGGCATGTATACGTTGAATTGGGAGCCCCGTGGGATGACTCTTATCCGCTGGGAAATCTACAATTCAAACGGCTTTCTCGTGGTCTGCGGCGGGTATTCAAGCTCTGGCGGCAGCATCCCATTCAGACTGTCAAAAAAGGCATTGCATGCCGGCCGTATCTCCATGGATGATAAGGTGATCGTGAAAGATTTGAGCTTCTTCTCCATCCTCAAAAACTCGAATCAAAAGAACGAACATGTTGGTGAACCTGCCAATTGTTACATCACCGACACCCCGACACCGGGAAAGACCGAAAAGCCAAAATTCAATATCTATATCGCGAAGGATACGTTCCGCTACTAAGTCAGACAGGACAGGCATGCCGGAGGCGCTTGAGCCGCCGCGCAAGCCGGGGTATGCCGTGTTCCGAAGGAGACCGACATGCCCCAGTTTCTGTCCACCACGGACCCCGACTTCGAGACCCGCTTTGCCACCATTTTGACGATGAAGCGCGAAGACAGCCCCGATGTGGATGACATCGTGGCCGGGATCATTGCCGACGTGCGGGCGCGAGGCGATCTGGCGGTGTTGGAACTGACGTCCAAGTTTGATCGGCTGGACCTCACGCCCGAGACGATGCGTTTTTCGGATGACGAGATCGCAGGGTATTGCGCGCAGGTCTCACCAGCCGACAAAGCCGCCTTGGAACTCGCCGCCGAGCGTATCCGCGCCTATCACGTCCGTCAAATGCCGGAAAATGCGCTCTGGACCGACCCGGACGGGGCCACTTTAGGCTGGCGCTGGTCGGCCGTATCTGCGGCGGGGCTTTATGTGCCCGGCGGCGTGGCCTCTTACCCGTCTTCGGTCTTGATGAATGCGATCCCCGCGAAAGTTGCGGGTGTGCCGCGTCTGTGCATCACCGTGCCAACCCCCGATGGCGTTGTGAACCCCTTGGTCCTGATGGCGGCGCGTATTGCGGGTGTTGACGAAATTTACCGGATCGGCGGCGCGCAAGCGATTGCAGCGCTGGCTTACGGGACCAAAACCATTCCCCCCGTCGATAAAATCACCGGGCCGGGCAATGCCTTTGTCGCGGCCGCCAAACGCCGGGTGTTCGGCAAGGTTGGCATCGACATGATCGCCGGTCCCTCTGAAATCTTGGTGATCGCAGACAAGCACAACGATCCCGACTGGATCGCGGTCGATTTGCTATCGCAAGCCGAGCATGACGAAAGCGCGCAGGCGATCCTGATCACAGATGACGCCAAATTCGCCCAATCCGTCACAGCAGCCGTTGAAAAGCGGCTTGAAACCTTGGAACGGCGTAAGATTGCGGGCAAGTCATGGGAGGATTTCGGCGTGGTGATCACCACCCGCGATTTGGATGAGGCCGCTCAACTCTCTGATCGCTTTGCCCCCGAACACCTCGAACTTTGCGTCGAAGACCCGGATGCTCTGTCCGCCAAAGTCACCCATGCCGGGGCAATTTTCCTAGGCGCTTTCACTCCAGAAGCCATTGGCGACTATGTTGGCGGGCCAAATCACGTCCTGCCCACGGCGCGTTCGGCGCGGTTTTCGTCGGGATTGTCGGTTTTGGACTTTCTCAAACGGACAACCTTGGCCAAGATGTCTCCAGCCGCTTTGGCGGCGATTGGCCCGGCGGCGGTACGATTGGCGACATCTGAAAGCCTTGAGGCGCACGGATTGTCAGTGCAAGCGCGGCTTGATCGGTTGAATGAGGGTGGCAATGAGTAAACTTTTATCTGTTGAGATTGACGAGGCTGGGCTTGCCCCACCGACGCCTGAGATCGAACAAGAGCGTAAAGTTGCGATTTTCGACCTGTTGGAAGACAACAGCTTTGCCCTCCCCGCACGCGATGATCGCACAGTGCCCGCAGGTCCGTTCAACTTGCTTTTGGCCATTCGCGAACGCCGTCTGGTGTTTGATCTGACCTCAGAGAGCGGTGATAAAGCTGCGGAATTTCACCTCTCACTTGGCCCGTTTCGGCAGGTGGTCAAAGATTATTTCCAAATCTGTGAAAGCTATTTCGACGCGGTCAAAAAGATGCCCCCCAGCCAGATCGAGGCCATCGACATGGCCCGGCGCGGCATTCACAACGAAGGTGCGCGGGTGTTGCAAGAGCGGCTTGAGGGCAAGGCCGAGGTCGACATCGACACAGCCCGGCGGCTCTTCACCCTGATTTGTGTTTTGCATTGGGGATAGGCAGCATGGCGACAGACCTCCCGCATTCGGTTTTGTTCTGTTGCGATCACAACGCGGTCCGCTCGCCTATGGCGGAGGGGTTGATGAAGAAGTTTTACCCCGGATTGATCTATGTCCAATCGGCAGGCGTGCATTCCGATCTTGAGGTCGATGGGTTTTCCGTTGCGGTCTGTGATGAAATCGGGGTCGAACTGCACCGCCACCGGGCCCGGTCTTTCGATGACCTTAAAGACTGGGGCGATGACATTTCCTCCTATGACCTTGTGATCGCACTGTCTCCGGCCTCTCAGAGGCAAGCACTTGAACTTACAAGATTTTATCATCTGGACGTCGAATATTGGCCGATCATGGACCCCACTGGAATCGGTGAAACCCGTGAGGCCAAACTCGACGCCTACCGCCAAGCTCGCGATCAAATCTCGGCCAGAATGCTGGCCCGGTTTGGTCCGTCCCAATCATCTTAAAGGACTTCAAATGTCTGCTGCACAAGACGCCACACTTGCGCTTTTGACCCGTTATTACGCCGCCTTTGCCGCGCAGGATCACGCCGCGATGCTTGATTGCCTGACCGACGATGTGGTGCATCACATCAACCAAGGCGAGGCCGAGACCGGCAAAGCGGCCTTTGCGGCATTTCTTGACGTGATGGACACCGCCTATTCCGAACGCCTTGTAGATATGGTGCTGTTTGCCTCTGAGGACGGCACGCGCGCCGCAGCAGAGTTCCGGGTTTTGGGCACATATCTCAAGACCGCGGAGGGCTATCCAGAGGCACATGGGCAGGCCTACGACTTACCTGCGGGCGCGTTTTTCAGCCTGAAAGATGGGAAAATCGCCCGGATTTCCGTCTATTACAATGCCGCCGATTGGGTCGCACAAGTGTCATGAGCCTGACCTACCGCACCCTGCGCGGGCCGGATGTGACGACCGCTTTGGATGATTTGGCGCAGCTGCGGATCACGGTGTTTCGCGACTGGCCCTATCTTTATGACGGATCGCTGGCCTACGAGCGCAGCTATCTGGCCAGCTATGTGGACAATCCCCGCGCGGTTTTAGTCGCGGCGTTCGACGGTGATCGTTTGGTCGGGGCCTCCACCGGATCGCCCTTGTTGGATCACGCCGATGATTTCGCAAAGGCCTTTGCCACCAGTGAACTGTCCTTTGATCAGGTGTTCTATTGCGCCGAATCTGTGCTTTTGGACGGCTACCGTGGCCAAGGCGCGGGGCACAGGTTCTTTGACGCCCGCGAATCCCATGCCCGCGATCTGGGCTATGCCACTTCGGCTTTTTGTTCAGTGATCCGCCCAGATAATCACCCGCTGCGCCCCAAAGATACGCGCAGCCATGACACGTTTTGGCGCGGACGCGGCTATGCGCCTTTGCCCGGAGTTGTGGCGGAATTTAACTGGAAGGATGTGGATCAGGCGCAGTCGACGCAAAAGCGCCTGCAATTTTGGGGGAAAGCCCTATGAGATTGATCGCCGCAACATGGACTCCCGTCTGGCATGACGCACCGGACCTTTGGCTGGACCGCTACCGCGCAGCCTTAGCTGAGGTCAAAGCCGATCGTGACACATTGGTGATCTTCCCCGAATATGCCGCATTGGAAGCGGCGTTTTATGGCGGTGTGTCATTGGATGCACAGGATTGGATGCGCCGGGGCGCGGATCATTTTGCACGCTATTGCGACGGCATCAGGACGCTGGTCGCAGAGACCGGAGCGACAATTTTGGGCGGATCGGGCTTTGCTGACTCCGGCAACACAGTCGTGAACCGCGCGCTGTTTTGCGCCCCCGAAGGCGAAGTCTTCGTCGAAAAACACATGCCCACCCCCTATGAGCGCGCCCTCAAGATGGCTGCGGGCCGCCCCGGCCCGGTGATCGACACGCGCTTTGGCAAAATCGCCGTGTTGATCTGTTATGACAGTGAATTTCCGCTCTTGGCGCGCCGATATGTCGAGGCAGGCGCGGAGATCCTTTTGGTCCCGTCCTGTACCGACACCGAACAGGGGGCGAGACGGGTTGAGATCGGCTGTCGCGCGCGGGCGCTTGAGGGGCAGGTTTTGGTTGCGATGGCGCCCCTCGTTGGCGAGGTCACGCGATGCGAGGTGATCGACGTCAATCTGGGTCAGGCACGGGTGTTTTGTGCTCCCGACCTTGGTGCCCCGATGATGGCGTTTTGGCCCATGGTCCGCGCAATGTGCCGGGCTTTGCCATTTTGGATGGGCTTGAGCTCCGACTCGGTGCCGGGCGCAAAGACACGCATGTCAGTGTCCCAGACCACTGGCCGGAGAGCGAATCCATCGCTTTGACGTGGGATTGTACCCCCCTTGTGCTGAAATAACGCGAAATCCACCTTGAAAAGCGGCTGTTAAAGGCGCATTTACTGCGTCGCCCGTATACTGACGGGTGAAACAACTATGGAGTGAACATGGCCAAGGAAGAAATGCTCGAATTTCCCGGTGTCGTTAAGGAACTCCTGCCGAACGCGACATTCCTGGTCGAGCTGGAAAACGGCCATACGATCATCGCTCACACGGCAGGCAAAATGCGCAAGAACCGCATCCGCGTTCTCGCAGGCGACAAAGTTCAGGTCGAAATGACCCCCTACGATCTGACCAAGGGTCGGATCAATTACCGTTTCCGTTAAACGCGGGTTCAACGGGTCCCCTATGAAACTGATCCTCGGTTCAGCCAGCCCGCGCCGGAAAGAGCTTCTGGCGCAGCTGGGACTTGTCCCCTTTGACGTGCGTTCCCCCGACATCAACGAAGACCCGCATCCTGCCGAATTGCCGCGCCCCTATTGCGCGCGCATGGCCCGAGAAAAAGCGATGGCGGTGCCACGGGCCGAGGACGAAATCGTCCTGTGCGCCGACACCACTGTGGCCCTTGGGCGGCGGATCATGGGCAAACCCGTGGATGAAAAAGAATGTGCCGAATTTCTTTTGGCCATGTCTGGGCGGCGTCACAAAGTGATTACCGCTGTGGCGGTGGCCTATGGCGATCGCGTATGGGAGGCCGATGTGGTCACCACCGTGAAAATGAAACGCCTGTCTGATGTCGAATTGAACAGCTACCTCAACAGCAATGATTGGCGCGGCAAAGCGGGTGGCTATGGCATTCAGGGGCCCGCCGGCGCGTTTATTCCTTGGATTCAGGGCAGCTATTCGGCCGTGATGGGCCTGCCCGTGGCAGAAACCGCAACCCTTTTGATGACGGCGGGCTATCCCGTTTATGGAGACCCGCGATGATTGGCAGTGTGATTGCGCTTGGCGAGATCAACGGACAAAAGGCCGCCGCATGGATTGTGGACGGTCGGTTGGAAGACCTGATCGTCGATGCGGGCGAAGACGCCCCTCCTGCTCCCGGTGCGATTTTTCGCGCCAAAGGCGGTCGGTCTTTAAAAGGCATGGGCGGTGCATTGTTGGACCTGCCGAATGGCGAACAGGCCTATCTGCGGGGCAACAAGGGCCTCAAACCCGGCGCGCCGATGTTGGTCCAAGTCAGCCATATTGCCGAACCCGGCAAGGCCGTGCCGGTGCTGACGCGGCTGTTGTTCAAATCGAAATATGCGATCATCACGCCGGAGGCCCCCGGCCTGAACATCTCGCGCCAAATCTCGGATGACGAGGCGCTGATCCGGCTGCATGAACTGGCCTCCGAGGGCATGGATGGTGCGGATGAGACGCTTGGCTTGATCCTGCGCTCTGCCTGTGAAGGTGCCGTGGACGAGGCCGTTGCCGAAGACATCTCTGCCATGCGCGCGCTGGCCGAGGCCGTTCTGGCGGACCTGCCCGGCGCGCCCGAATTGCTGGTCGATGGGCCGGATGCCTGGGAGGTCGCTTGGCGGGATTGGCCCGAGGCTGACGTGTTGGACGACAGCGAACAGGCGCTCGACAATCACGGCGTACATGAATTGATTGACGCAGCACTTGACCCACGCGTCCCGCTCAAATCCGGCGCGTCGGCCTATATCGAACCGACCCGCGCTCTGGTCGCGATTGACGTGAACACCGGCGGCGACTTCTCTCCTGCGGCGGGCACCAAAGCCAATATCGCTCTTGCCCGCGACTTGCCGCGGCAACTTCGCCTGCGCGGATTGGCCGGGCAGATCACCATTGATTTGGCCCCGATGCCTAAAAAAGACCGTCTGCCATTTGAGCAAGCCCTCAAAGCCGCATTCAAATCCGATGGCAATGACACGGTTTTGGCCGGATGGACCCCGCTGGGCCATTTCGAAATCCAAAAGAAACGCACCCGCGTGCCGCTGACACAGGTGCTCGCATGAGCTGTCCGATCTGCAAAGGCGAGGCGGTCACCAAATACCGCCCGTTTTGCTCCAAACGCTGCGCCGACATCGACCTTGGCCGCTGGATGAATGGCACCTATACCGTCCCCTCAGGGCGCGAGGAAGACCCCGAAGAAATTGCCGAAGCCTTGGACGAGATGCTGCGGACTTCTGAGGCGAATGAGGCCAAAAAGCATCACTCATAATGCTTCCCATCTTCGCGCTGAGGCAGGGATATCGCGAGGTCTGAGCCGCTGCTCCGCCTTGCGCGCACAGAGAGCAAAATCCCAAAGATAGTTTTTTAAAGAGACGCTTTAGAAACTTCACTTTCCCTCTGGACAGTCCCGCCCCCTCCGACTAGAAACCCGCTACCCGAACGACACGTCGTTCTCCGGTGCCCGGGTAGCTCAGGGGTAGAGCAGTGGATTGAAAATCCTCGTGTCGGTGGTTCGATTCCGCCCCTGGGCACCATTAATTCTAAAAATATCAATGAGTTGGAGAAGTGGTTCCTGTTGTGCGTTCTTGCCCGTGCCTTGCTGGGTATCATTGGGGTAGCAATTAGCGCCAAAGGTCTACCTACCGAACTCAGTAGGTAAGATGACAAGGCATGCGCCGCAACGGAAGCCGATGATAAGATGGGCGGACAAGCCGCGTCAGGGACAAATTTAGGTGGCATGTGTCGTGTCAAGGCAATTTGCAGCGACATACCCGTGTGTGTGTCTTGCAGCTATTCACTATTGGTGCGCAGACCGTGGGGGCTTCGCTTGCTGTGAATCAGGTGAAATGATGTAGTCGGCTAGAGCACTGAACTTTTGACTTGAACTGCCTGGGAGTGGACTTTTGACTTGACCGAGATACAAAATCGGATTTCAGTTTTCGGGGTTTAGCTCGTCACTGAAATTATCTGCGAAGGCATTTTTTCTTATGCCACAGGTAGAGGGATGTCTTGAAGCTGCAACATTGCGAAATTCTAGAAGATTGCTTGAGGTGATTTGCATTGTCGCTTGACGCTATTAAACAAGAGATTGAAGGCTTTCTCTCGACAGACATTCCGGAGGTGTTGTGTATCACTGGGAAGTGGGGTGTCGGAAAGACACATGCGTGGAGGACGTTTCTTGCGTCTTCAGCCCGTGAAGGCGGGGTAGGGTTGGAGCCATACTCGTATGTCTCGTTATTTGGAGCCAATTCTATCGAAGATGTTAAGTATTGCATATTCGAGAACACAGTAGAAAATATTGAAGCCAAGCCTGATGAAGCATCATTGGAGAAGCTCATTAAGAGCTCTCGCAATGCAAAGGTGCTGGAGAAACTCGGGAAGTTTGCTGCGACAATCTTCAATAGAGCAGATATTGGCGCCATGCTTTCGCGGTCTGCATTCATGTTGGTCCGTCGGCAAATAATTTGCCTTGATGACCTGGAGAGATCGGGTTCGGGACTTACTGCGAACGAGGTAATGGGTCTTGTCTCTCTGCTAAAAGAGGAACGGGAGTGCAAGGTGGTGATGCTCCTGAACGATGAGCAGTACTTACATAAGGACGATTTTGAGCTTCAGCTTGAGAAAGTAGCTGATCATCGCATTGACTTTGAACTCACGCCCGCTGAAGCTGCCGACATTGCCCTGTCAGCCGAAACGGCTTCATTCAGATTCTTGCGTAACAGAGTCGTTCAGCTGAAGATTACAAACATCCGGGTTATTAAGAAGATAGAGAAGCTTGCAGACAAAACAATTCAAGTGCTTAGTGGATGCCGTGACAACACAATGGATCGAGCAATCGCGACTGTAACACTCGCCGGATGGGCTGTACACGAACCGAAAAGCTCGCCGAGTTTGAGCTCACTTAAAGGTTACAGCCATATTACAGCGGCAATGGCAGAGTCTAGTAGGATGCGCCAATCGCCGCAGTTGAGACTCCGCGACCGGCTCGACGGCTACCCGTTCTACGGGTCAAACCCTTTGGATGTACAGCTTATCGATGCGGTGGAGACTGGGATCTGGCGAGGCGAAGATATCCTTCACGCCGCTCAGAAATTTGAGGAAGCTACTGAACAGGATGCAAGCAGTTTCGATCAGGTATGGGAAAAATTTTACAGCGGCCCTTTGGTGGAAGATGAAGGGATTTTTTTGAATGAGTTACTTTCCGCAGCAAAGGCGGAGGTCAATACAATTAATTCGGAAGATATTAACAATACGGTCAAGCTTCTGAGGGGTTGTGGTGTGGAGCAGGGATCCGACGAACTTATCGAGCTTTATATCTCGAAAAACGATGATCAGGGCCCCGAGTTTTTCAACTTATCTAACCACCATTTCTTGCCAGAGGACCTCGATAGTGGGCTTAAAGATGCACTCGATAAACAATTTAGGGAGTATCAGAAGAATAGAAACCCCATGTCGGCGGTAGTCGACGCTGCTAAGGGGGGAACATGGAAGTCTGAAGATGCAGAGCTTTTTGGTGAACTTGGCCTTCAGGAGGTCATGCGCATATTTGAATGCTTGCCGTCCGGACTGCTTAGGCCCGCTGTTGGCGTGTTGCGAGAGATGGGCCGTGATCATCCCGTCATACTGCAAGTGGTCGATGAAGCTTTGCAGAGCATAGCAAACAGCTCTAAACTACGAGCGGCACAACTAAAGGCGCTAGGTTGCCTCGATGCCGGTCCGCCCACAGCAGCCGTCGGGGTGGTCAGAAATGATTAGGCTTGGATTTATGGGAGCGTTACATTGGCAGTGAAACTTCGACTTGCAAGAAGAGGGGCGAAAAAAAGGCCGTTCTATTGGATTGTATCAGCTGATAGCAGAAGTCCCCGCGACGGAAAGTTCATTGAAAAGTTGGGTACCTATGATCCAATGTTGAAACCTTCGAATAGGGTTGAGTTGGATCTGGACCGTGTATCATTTTGGTTGGAGTGCGGGGCGCAACCAACCGACCGAGTTGCCCGCATTTTGGCTGATGCAGGCTTGATTAAGAAAAAGCAGCGATTTAACCCGCAAAAGGGTGCTCCTAAAAAGAGAGCTCAGGAAAAAGGCGGCGAGATCCGCGCAAATCCCTTTGTGAAACAAGCCGAACTTACAGACGCTGAGCTACAAGGAATAAAAAGCACTTTAGCTGGTTTGGTTAGGTAGCTAAGAATCAGGGCCTGCGGTCGCTCGATGAACGCCAAACGCTAGCCTAAGTATCTGAAGGCGTTTGATGTCAGCTTTTCGTATTACTTTCAGTATTCCTAGTATTTCGTTCGGTTCAAGGCCGGTTTTGTTGGCCAATATCTGTAAGTTTCCAATTTGAACTTGTTCGTTTGCCAGCGAAATAACGTCTGGAAGTGTAAAAAAAGTGTCAGGATCACTAATGGCATCATCTTCGATATCTGGCATGGTTGCCTCGCTGAAAAGGCCGCCTGATCTTACTTTCGGGGGCGCATCGAGCAAGATGCTTGGAGTGAGTGAAGGCTTTGATCCAGCGGAGCTATGTACAAGTCTAATTTTTGTCCGCTTCGCCATGTCTAGCCCCGAGCCGCCTCTAGCTTTCCAATAGGGTCGATTCTAGAAAGACTTAGATCTTTTGGATGAGGTCCCCGACCATATTCCCATGTGTCAAGTTTGCCTTTTGAGATGATAATTCTGAATCGAAAATAGGCTTTCTTATTGGACCAAATCCACGCTCCATCAATGGATCCGTGGTAGTCCGTTGGCGGGATCGGGTCTTCGAATATCATTCCAGTGTCAGCCACGAGGCCAGTTAAGTTAAACGGTGGAGGATTTTGCGTAACGAAATTCCAAATCAATCGATGGGCGCGATCAACGCACTGCCGTTCCTCAATGCTGAGCCTGCCAAATTGATAAACCGTTTCTTTGGGGCCAGCATTCTGCCGTATCTGATAATTCACTATTGTCCCTTACATTTCTATGAAAGGCTTGTGCTTATTCATTGTATCACGCACGCGCAGTTGCCACAAGATGTAGTCTGCTGACGTAGGTTAAACGATAAGTAGGGCGTTGCATAATTTTTGGTCGGTGCTTGCTTGCGAACAGTTTTCTAATGAATTTAAGACGAGAGCAACAGGACGCATATCGTCCGCTTGGGGGAGCACGCAGGATCGTACAGCAAAGACTTTCGACGCAAGGGGATGGGTATCATTGGGGTAGCATTTCAACCAGTACGTCTTGAGTTCTTGGTGGCTCGAGACATTTGGGCTCGGATCCTTCTAAGGGTAGCAAACGGGTGATCAGGCCAGGGCTGACGCAGCTTATCCCTTGGACCTGTCGCAGTTTGATGCCGCCCCTTTGATAGCATTTACTGCAACAAAGGAGACTGACTATGGGACTGAAACGGACGGACGAATTCCGCCAAGATGCGGTTCGTATCGCGCTGACCAGCGGGCTGACGCGTAAGCAGGTGGCCGATGACCTTGGCGTTGGGATGTCGACGCTGAACATTGAGCATGTGTGCGCCATTGGTTCGAGCGAACATGCGAAAGATCACGGCGCACAGAGACACAGATGTGGTGTCGAAAGAGGATTTAAGCCTCGCACAAGAGAATGACCGGCTTCGGCGCGAGGTTCGCATCCTCAAGGAGGAGCGGGACATCCTAAAAAAAGCAACGCAGTTCTTCGCGAGCCAAAAGCCGTGAGGTTTAGGTTCGTCGAAGAACACCGGGATGTGTTTCCGGCAGCGCGCCTGTGTCAGGTTATGGATGTCAGCATGCGCGGTTTGCGTGCGTTCCGCAGTCGGCCAGCCAGCCTCAGGCAGCGATCTGATATGGTGACGTTGGCGCATATCAAAGAACAGTCTCGTCTCAGCCTGGGCAGTTACGGTCGACCACGGATGACGGAGGAGCTGAAGGAAATTGGCTTGGATGTTGGGCACCGCCGCGTAGGCCGCTTGATGCGTCAGAACGGCATATCGGTCGTGCGAACACCTTCGTGTCTCGATGTGCTGTGATCCATTTGTTCAGCGTCGACATGCCAACGCCCAGATCATCAGCCACCTGCTTGCGCGTCAACCCACTGGTCAGCGCAATACGCACCGCATCTTGGCGAAATTCGTCCGTCCGTTTCAGTCCCATAGTCAGTCTCCTTTGTTCCAGTAAAGGCTATCAAAGGAGCGGCATCAAACCGTGACACGTCCAACGAGCGCAGATAATCAATTAAAGAACCTATATTCCCGTCAAAAACAGGCTTCCTGTATCTGGTGGCGATCATGGATTGGGCGACCAGTAAGGTTTTGACCTGGCGGCTATCGAATACGATGCATGCCGACTTCTGCGTAGAAGCGCTGAAGGATGCCATCGGAAAGTTCGGACCGCCTGAGATCATGAACACAGATCAAGGTTCCCAGTTCACCGGATCGGCCTGGATCACAACCCTGACCGAGGCCGGGGTGTGCATCTCGATGGATGGGCGCGGTCGATGCATGGACAACATATTCATCGAACGGCTGTGGCGGTCACTGAAGCAGGAGGCCGTTTACCTGCATGAAATTACCGACGGTTTCCAAGCAAAACGGATCATTGATAACTGGATAGGGTTCTACAGCAGCGAACGGCCTCACACCGCTCTCGACAAACGCTCGCCAGACGCGGCATACTTCGGCCAAAGTGAAACACGAAAAGCGGCATGAACACACACCAGATGCATCTTAGCCAAGCCGCAAAACTGTCCTAAAATGCAGGACCGCTTCAGTTGGATCGAGCCAGTCGGGCTGGATGAACAGCCCCAACCTCGGATCGTAATACCGCGCGTTGAGGTTGAAGCGGGATCAGGAAAGGCTCCGGGGGAGCGTTTCCCCAGCTGAACAGGCCCGCGTCGGCGTCATAGCGTTCGCAGGTGTTGCCCTTGGTCTCGTCGGCACGGGTGAGGCTGAGCATCTCGTCAAAAGCCTCACCAAAGGGCGCGTAGGTGGAGGTTTTGACGAGGCTGCCATTTGCGGCGGTGATCAGTTTGACCGAGCCGAACTGGTCCTTGTGCAGGTAGTGCACCGACTCTGCGGATATGGCCTATGCGCTGATCGACCTCGGGGTGGAGCCGTTTGTTGTGAAAGACGTGCTGCGCGGGGTGTTGGCACAGGAGTTGGAGATTGTGGCCTGTGAGGGGAGTGGGGCGAAGGGGCGGCGGTTGCGGGCTAATCTAATGAGCAACGCAGCTCTCTCTTTGTGATATGCGCATCTCCGGAGTTCCGCTAATCTGGTGTAGGAAACATCAATTCATGTAGATCGTATTCAAAATCTGCGCCATGTTCACTGCTTGAGATCAAGAGCTCATCATCACCTTTAACTATGGTCAAGCGGACATCTGCACCGCGCAGGTCTTCACTAAGAAGAGATGCGCCATCGAGAGCAGCTAATGTAGAGAAAAGAGAGGCCTCTGCAATATACTCCATCAGTAGCTGGCAAGTCTGTTGTTGTTCCTCATCTAGTGAAGAGTACCATTTGGATAGCCTGACAAGCTGTGACGCAGGCTTTCTACCCGGCGGATTGCGAAGAGTTTCCTCATAGGTGTCCACTAAGCGATCAACGCTTTCGTGGCGTAAGTCCATAGCGAAGCGCTCTCTAGTATATTGCATTTTCATCTCCCTCTATCCCTTTGGTCTCGCCGCGTCTCTGGATATTTATCTTTACTTTTGTCAATCACCTCCTGAATAGATGAATTCGGTGCGTTCGTTTCATTCCGAAGATCACGCGCGTCTTGTGCCAATTGATCTCGAGCAGTTGCTGCTGGCGCGTTCCCTCGAGCACGTTGAGCCGCCGTTACCGCAGCATGCTCACTCTTCGGCAATTCTATCGCCGGAGCAGAGCCATAATCGTACCCCTCAACCAGCTCCCCCATCTTAGCCTGTTGCCCTACGTGGTGATGTTCTAGATTGTCTCCAACTTGGGCGCTTGATTTGAGGTCATTATATTCACCAACATCGTAAGTCTCTACGGGCTTCTTGGGTATGCGGCAATTGTGGACCCAGACCCCATCTCGCCCGACAAAGAAAGTCTCAGTTTGAGTGACGGAGAGGTTGTAAGCCGTGAGCGGTTTATCCACGATCTCGACGGCAAGAACCTCTCGCAATGTTCCATCCGGTCCACGCAGATGATTTCCGGGGCGTAGGTGGGCTGCATCAACCCAAGCACCCCCTTTGATCGGCCCTTCATATACATGCCCCTCGGACGCTTGCGGAGTCAAACGGAGTTCGCCATCAGCAAAAACCACGAAGAACGGGTGGATCGTGTTGGAGGTGATCTGCTCGTTCCCGGCCTCACCCGCGTAGGTGATGTACACGGTCTTGTCATAGCTGTTGGAATATTGGTCCAACACGGTCTGATAGCTGGTCTCACCCGAGACGGGGTCGCCAGACAGAACCGACATGCCTGGACGAATATTCTGGATTTGAAACAAGCCCTCCTGTGTCGCCACAAGCGTCGCGCCGTCGAAAGAGCATTGCTTGAGAAGCTTCGCGGCTCCTTTTCCAACCGTGGCACCAACAACCGCATCAATTGCCACAGTCTTTGCCAACTGGCCTGCGGTCATTTCTCCGTTCGCAAGCGCTTTCACGGTTTGGTAAGTGTCATAGGCAGCGATTGCGACACTGGCCACTTTGTAGACGGCAATCGCGGCGAACCAGAACGCATTCCCCTTCGGATCGCGCAAATTCACCGGATCATTCGCGGAATACGCATACCTGTTCAACCCAACCCCCGGCTGCGTTGGATCGAGCCAATCGGGTTGGATGAACAGCCCCAACCTCGGATCGTAATACCGCGCGTTGAGGTTGAAGCGGGATCAGGAAAGGCTCCGGGGGAGCGTTTCCCCAGCTGAACAGGCCCGCGTCGGCGTCATAGCGTTCGCAGGTGTTGCCCTTGGTCTCGTCGGCACGGGTGAGGCTGAGCATCTCGTCAAAAGCCTCACCAAAGGGCGCGTAGGTGGAGGTTTTGACGAGGCTGCCGTCTGCGGCGGTGATCAGTTTGACCGAGCCGAGTTGATCCTTGTGCAGGTATTCCACCGCCCCGTTCACCCGGCGCACGTCCGCGATTGAAACGTCACAGTTCCGATGCCTTGAATTTGAGAAAAGTTTCACAATTTTTGAGCAGTTTTTTAGAGGCAAAAATAAATATGCAGACATAAGTTATCGCCATAAGGCAGGAGCAAGCAAGCATAAGGAAGCTATCCGACCACAAACCTCCTTCAACCTTCACCATAATTGCAGCACAGGTCCAACCAACGATAAAGTATAGCATCGCCTCTGCAAAATAGGCAGCGGGCTGTACGCGTAGTTTAGGGGTCTTCTCATCCGTAATATAGGCAGTGTGACGGCTCAAACGGAGAAGGAACATTTCAAATGAAACTGAGTGGATGTGCTGGCGCAACATATGATTGAGCTGTACGTTACCTACCCCCAACAACCGTGGATCAATATCCCTCAGTGGTATTGAATACCTTCCCAAGATACAATTTACTTTGCACTTAACCCGCAAGAAACGACTTCTCATTTATCGTTCTCTCTCATCATCTTGCTTCTGCTCTTGTCGCTTCGCTTTTGAACTTGTTGGAGATGTGTCCGACATCTGTATCTCGTGTTTTTCAAGACCCAATACAGTGGAATCAACCTTGACGTCAGCGTTCAGGCCATGTCCTCCAGCAACCCCTAACGAAACACCATAGATATCGTTATCTGAAGCCGATATATTCCCGGTCATTCCCAGAACAGTAAGCCCTATTTCAGCAGAGGTTCCAGCCATTGCTTCAACGGTAGAAGGAGTATCGCCAAGTCCCGCAGATACTCCCATTGTAACGGAAGCAGTTACACCTGTATCAGCGCTCACAATTACTTCTTCTAACGGCGTTAGCGATTCATCTGCTGCTTGAAGTGCTGTACGGGCAGTCACTTTGGGGCTGACAACAAACCCAGTTTGAAGTTCCAGATTTCCGTTTTCGTTGAAGTGGAGAGAAACTGCAACATCAACAGAAATGCCTGCTCCATAGCCAGCTAACGATGCATCTAAGTCAAACCCACCGAATACTGACGCATTCCCGCCCGGATCCTTTAGATTCACAGGATCATTAGCGGAATAGGCGAACCTGTTCAGCCCCACACCCGGCTGCGTTGGATCGAGCCAGTCGGGTTGGATGAACAGCCCCAACCTCGGATCGTAATACCGCGCGTTGAGGTTGAAGCGGGATCAGGAAAGGCTCCGGGGGAGCGTTTCCCCAGCTGAACAGGCCTGCGTCGGCGTCAAAACGCTCGCCGATGAAGCCCTTAGTCTCACCTGCCGCAGTGAGGCTGAGCATCTCGTCAAAAGCCTCACCAAACGGCGCGTATTCCACCGCCCCGTTCACCCGGCGCGCGTCCGCGTTTGATTGATCTCGGGGTGGAGCTTTTCGTTGTGAAAGACGTGCTGCGTGGGGTGCTGTCTTAGGAGTTGAAGATTGTGACTTGTGACGGGTGTGCGGCGGAGGGGCGACGGTTGCGGTCAAATACTCCTTCGCGCGGCGCACTAAATATCTGACAATAATTTCACCACCTCATACTCCCCTGCAAGATAGTAACCACAATCCTTAGTTACTGCGAAATCAAATTTCCCCACGTCATCCCCATCGAGCAGCAGACTAATGCCAGTTACTTGAGTTCCCAGATCTTGCCAGTTCTCGACATTTGGCTCCGCCAGTATAGAAATTTCTATTCTGTTCAAAACATCAGAACGCACTTCAACTAGAGATGAATATTTCCCATCTGGGCCGTACAATTGCCAAATATTGTAGGTGGTTAGCGCTTCAACCGCTTCATCTCTCATTGGCTCAGAGCCAGAACACACCAAAGTATATCCTTTGATCACATCTCCATTTAGTGAGAAAACGACCAGAGCAGACAAAAACGATCCCAAAAGAAAGCCGCCGATTGCGTATAAAGCCTTCATCAATGAGGTACCTTCCAGCTGTAAGAAAACAGGACTTCACCTGTGTAGTTTTGTTCAAAGGCCGCCATCGGCGTTTGACCATTCGGAGAGACAATATCCGCAACAGTATCTGTCGCCTCAACAACGGCTCTTGCAACGGCAACCGCTGCGTTCAACTTCTTCCCGCGATTCGGGTTTGAATTAAAATCAAAGGGCTCTGAAACTCCCGCAAGGTTGCCTATGGCAAGAGCATTTCCCTTTGGGTCCACTGTAACGGAAACGGTGCCCTTAAGTAAGACAGCACCTGCCGTCAGCTCACGCCAACTGGAAGCCAGACCCACTGTAATATCTTTCATCCCACCGCCATTCATCGCAAGAGCTGCCAGTGTGCCTATCTCTACAGAGCCGTCAGCCTTCTTAGGTCTGTTTAGCATGGTCGACAATGACATGGTATTTGCCAGCCCTTGATCTAGGTTTGCATTGTCCGCAATAGATTCATAACCGGGCTCGCCAGATCCACTCATGTAGTGAAGCAGTCCAAGTGCAACATTCCCCGCATAATATGCGCCTTCTGGCGGGGCCGTTGCGTTGATATCAACCACAAGCTTCCCATCAGGCGCTTTATCACGAGATACATTGCACTGTTCTCTGCAATCCCCGGATGTTGTCGCCTCGTTCCCCTTCGGATCGCGCAAATTCACCGGATCATTTGCGGAGTAGCTGTACCTGTTCAGCCCGACGCCTAGCTGCGTCGGATCGAGCCAATCTGGCTGAATGAACAGCCCCAACCTTGGGTCGTAGTACCGCGCGTTGAGGTATTGCAGCCCTGCGTCGGCATCAAAACGCTCGCCGATGAAGCCCTTGGTCTCATCGGCCGCAGTGAGGCTGAGCATCTCGTCAAAAGCCTCACCAAACGGCGCGTAGGTGGAGGTTTTGACGAGGCTGCCATTTGCTGCGGTGATCAGTTTGACCGAGCCGAGCTGGTCTTTGTGCAGGTATTCCACCGCCCCGTTCACCCGGCGCGCGTTGGGGTGTTGGTAGGTGAGAATGGCTTCGCCTTCGCCCCAGCCGCATTAAAAACCACCGATTTCCCCAAGCTGATCGTTCGAGCAGCTCCGCACCCTCGTTTGAGGTTGGAATTGTGCAAACGTCTTAACCGCCCATTGCTCCATCTCTTTGTGGAAATCGGTGATATATTGTCCTTCTCTTAGACCGTTTTCTGTAGGCCCTAGGCCATGAGTACATGCTGTATGGACAGTTAAACTGCTTAGCCCGCTTGGTCTGACATAGATGCCAACATCCGTGGCGCAAGCTTTCCCTCTCTGTTCAGGAAAACGGCAAACCACATGGCTCTCCCGTTCAATGCAAGTGCCGCCAATTTCAGGCATTTCTTCAAGAAGAGACGTTCGCCCGTAACTATATATTTTATCTGCTTCCCCAGAACTATCGAACATGATCCGTGAGTGAAGATCAGACCTCGCTAAGCACCCAGTTAAAAGGAAGAGAAAGAGCGCCCCAGAAATCCTAGTCAACCCCATCAATCTGCCCTCTAAAAGCCCCAAGGCTGTGATTTGCAAGTGGATTCCAGCCGGACACACTTTCATAATAAAGACGACGGCCTGGGGAAACCATAACTGGCCATTTTGGCGACACGATCGAAGCGCCATTCAAAGCCCCCAAAGGATCGCCAAGAAGCCGATGTGTTACAATGTTCGTATTTTTCCCCGCGCGGCCGCCATATACTATCGATTTAAAATTTGAAGACAAATGCAATCCTGCTGGGTCAAATGCATGAGCGTATCTGCGGTCTTTGCTTGGAAAGGACAGTGCTGCACCATTTACATCTCCAAAAGAGATAAAACGAACAGTGTATGGGTGACATTCGGAAACTCTCTCACTCTGCCGCGCTGCGCGTCTTCTTGCCACTTCGTGCAAAAAGACATGTTTCACGGCTGGATCAGCGTTAACCCCATTGAAACACTGCTTCAAATAGACGAGTCTGAGAAGAAATTCCCCCAAACAGTCACCGGCAGGCACCACATGTACGCGTATGACGAGACACTCACGATTCACGGCATAAAAGTAGCCTTTGTTCCCAATATCATCACCCCAACGATCGAAAAGCCCATGCGAAAGGGCAAATACGAGAAGGGGGAGGTCGAGATCATGCGGGCCATTTTGCAGCCCGGAGATCGACTTTTGGAGCTTGGGGCCGGTGTCGGCGTGGTGTCGAGCGTCGCGGCCACTGTCGAGGGCGTCGAGGCGGTTTTGTCGATCGAGGCCGACCCAAACCTTGTCCCGATGATCAAAGAAACATGGCGGCTCAATGGCATTGAAACCACGGAGTTGCGCAACGGCGTGGCGATGGCAAAAACCGGCGATCCGGTGAAATTTTACATCCGCGACAATTACTGGGCCAGTTCAATGGAACCGGACTCGCGTCCTTATGCACGCATCGAAGAGGTGCCCTCGGCGGGCATGGACACGCTGTTCCAAGAGTTCCGCCCCACCGTGTTGTCCTGTGACATCGAAGGCGGGGAGCTTGGGCTTTTGGACGAGGTGGATCTGTCGGGCCTGCGCCATATCGTGATGGAAGTGCATCCAAAGGTCTATGGCCAAGAGGGGCTGCGCAAGATCGTCGACATGCTTGGGGAAAAAGGGTTTTTACCCTCCCCTGACACCAAACCGGACTCGTCGGTCAAACGTTTTGATCGTGTCTTGGTCGCGGGGCAAATGATCGAAGGCGCGATTCTGCCGCGGCGGCCATATCGGCCTTGGGGGGCTGAGGCCCCGCGCGTCCTGATCCCAACCTGTATGAAAAACGAAGGCCCCTTTATCCTCGAATGGATCGCGTGGCATCGTGCCATTGGGGTCACCGACTTTTTAGTGTTCACCAATGATTGCACCGACGGCACCGACAAGCTGCTCGATCGGCTTGATGACATGGGGATTGTGCGGCATATGGCCAATCCGGCGCTGGGATCGGATGCGACGAATTTCCAACCCGTGGCTCTGCGCTATTTGCACTACACTCGCGAAATGCGGGAGGTCGATTACGTCATTTCCATGGATGTGGACGAGTTTATCAACATCCGCGTCGGCGAGGGTCGGCTCGAGGATCTGTTTGCCGCCACTGGGGAGTTCGACGTTCTGTCGATGTCCGAAATCAATCACGGGTCCAACAACAAGCTGGCCTATGAACGGACATGGGTGACCGAAGCCTATCCGGGTCACCAGTCCACCACACCGGGCAAACAGAAAGCGCACCGGGGCGTCAAAAGTATCACCCGCCTCAGCCCCCGCATCAACGCGATCCGCAACCATCGCCCGGATATTTCGCAAGACTTTGGGCAGACGATTTGGCGCGATGGATCGGGACGCACACGCCCCGGCTTCCTCAAAGATCCGGAGATGAATGGGTGGGATTGTCGCGGTGCCTATGATCTTGTGTCTCTGGACCATTTCCCGCTGCGCTCGCTCGAATGTTTCTTGGTGAAAATGCATCGCGGAGACGTGGTCGTGGCCGACAAGAGCGTGTCCAATCGCTATTGGCGCACCCGCAACAACCAAGGCGAAACCACCTCTGACCTCACCCGGTTCGGCGCGCTGGCCCGCAAGGAATACGACCGCCTTTTGTCCGATCCGATACTGGCAGACCTTCACGAAGCCTGCTGCGCTGCGCATGAGGCGCGGATCGCATCACTGGCTGGCGTCGAAGAATTTGAAGAGCGCAAGAAATGGATTTTCAGCGAAGCCTGGGGCGGAGAGATCCCCGACGCCTATCGTGATCCCTCGAAAGAGGCCGCAGAATAGCCGCCGCTCAAAAGAGATCCGCACGGCATGCGACTTGAACCAAAACGGTTTGCTGGGCATAATGGCGTCAACGACCGGAAAACCGGCGGTAACGAAAGAGGCAGTATGAGCACCCAACTCCCCCGGGCGATGTCGTCGATGGCAGAAGACCTGCGCGAAAAAATCATTTCCGACCCGGATATGATTTTGGACGATCTGGACGTGATGCGTGCGCTCATCGCCGCCAACGAACGCACCTCAGGTGACAATATTGTGGATTTGCGTGGCATTGCCATGGAGCGGCTCGAAGATCGGCTGGACCGTTTGGAAGACACCCATCGCGGCGTGATTGCCGCCGCCTATGAAAACCTTGCCGGCACCAATCAAATCCATCGCGCCGTGCTTCGCCTGATGGAACCTTCTGATTTCAAAGAATTTCTCTCCGTTCTATCTGGGGATGTGTCCAACACACTGCGGCTTGATGCCGTGCGGCTTTTGTTGGAGACCAAGGTCGAGGACGCCGATCCCACGGTCAAGAAACTGGGCAATGTGTTGATCACCGCCGAACCGGGCTTCATTGACACCTACATCACCTTTGGCCGCAACATCCCGGTGCGCCCCGTCACCCTACGGCAAGTGTCGCCCGAGGCGGACATAATTTACGGTGCCTCGGCGGGTTACATCCATTCCGAAGCCTTGATGAAACTCGACCTCGGCGCAGGCCGCCTGCCCGGCCTGTTGATTTTCGGGTCTGAAGACCCGCATATGTTCCGCCCGGCGCAGGGCACGGATTTGCTGAATTTTTTCTCCGGCGTGTTTGAACGCATGATGCGCCGCTGGCTGGGATGAGCCTCGCGCTCACAGAGGGGATGCGGGCCACGCTTTCCGACTGGCTTGACCGTGAACGCGCGCTCAAAAACGCCTCTGAGCACACGATCACGGCCTATGCCCATGATGTCACCGGCTGGCTGGCATTTTTGGCCAATCATCTGGGCGAGGGCTTTGGTCCCGCCCGCCTCAGCACACTGACATTAACCGATATGCGCGCGTGGATGGCGCATGAGCGCGGGCGTGGCGTGGCCCCTCGCTCACTGGCGCGCGCGCTGTCTGCGGTGAAAACCTTCACCCGCTTTTTGGCCGAACGCGACGGCTTTGATGCCACCGCGATCCTGTCCACCCGCTCCCCGAAATTCCAACGCAAACTGCCCCGCCCCTTGACCGTTGAGGCGGCGCAGTCGTTGCTCTCGACGGTCGAGGTGCAATCCGATGAGCCATGGATCGCCGCGCGTGATGTGGCAGTGGTGACCTTGCTGTACGGCTGTGGCTTGCGGATTTCCGAGGCGCTGTCGCTCACCGGCGGAGATGTGCCCGTGGGTGAGGTGATCCGCATCATCGGCAAGGGCAACAAAGAGCGCATTGTGCCGGTGTTGCCTGTCGCGCGGCGTGCGGTTGCGGAATATGTCCGGCTTTGCCCCCATGAATTGGAGCCAAAAGCACCTCTGTTTCGCGGTAAACGTGGCGGGGCGCTCAATCCGCGTTTGATTTCAAAAGTCACTGAGGCCGCGCGGATGCAGCTTGGCCTGCCCTCAAGTGTCACGCCCCACGCGATGCGCCACTCTTTTGCGACCCATTTGCTGACCGCAGGCGGGGATTTGCGGGCGATTCAAGAGCTATTGGGCCATGCCTCACTATCCACAACTCAGGCGTATACGGCGGTGGACACAGCGCGTCTGTTGCAAGTGTACGAGGCCGCCCATCCGCGGGCAAAAATCGGATCGTCTTGACCCGCTTCCACCTTTTGTTCATCTCCTTCGTCTTAGACTGAATGACAGTTCAGACCACAGACTGTCACAGCAAAAGGAGAGGGTACATGACAGACAAAGTGCCGACGTTTTTCTCCAAGGGCCCCACCGGATCAGGCACGCCGCCTTTGACAAAAAGCGGGCCAGATTTGCGCGAAGTGGCCGTGGTCAGTCGTATCACCCAAGAAGATTTCTTGGCCCAACTGTCCCGCGCTTTGGCCGATTATGACGGTGATGGAGATGGACTTTTGACCGAGGAAGAATGGCGATGGGTTGAGGACGGCTTGAAAGACGCGGGGTAAACACCTTCGTCAACGTCTCCAATGAAGCGTATGCCGCAATGAAAAACCTACTTTCTTCCCTTGAGGCCTAACTGGCCTTAAAGACTTCCCTGCAAAGGTCTTGGGCGAGCGCCATTTTGCCAACAAGGCCACGAGCGATACAAATCAAAAAGGGCACCCAATCGAGTGCCCTTTTAAAAGATTTAGAGAAACGCTTTAGCCCAGCGCCTCATCACAGCGGCCACAAACGCCAGCATGGTTGTGCCTGCCAACGTCGGGCAGAATTTTCCAACAGCGCTGGCATTTCTCGCCCTCGGCCTTTTCAAACACAACCCCAACCCCTTCAACCTCGCCAAGGCGGAACGCCTCAGACGGGGCAGCATCTTGGGTCAGCGTCAGCGCGGATGTGATGCACAGATCGGCAAAATCAATGGATTTGAGTGCGGCAAGCACGCTCGCATCCTCGACATGCACGGTGGGTGCCGCCTCCAGAGATGCGCCAATCACCTTGTCTTGGCGTTGGATTTCCAAGGCGGCGGTGACGACACGGCGCGCTTTGCGGATGTCGGCCCATTTCGCCGCCAAATCGCCATCCAACCAGCCTGAGGTGGTTTCCGGAAAATCGACCATATGCACAGAACTGTCCGCACCCGGGAAACGCTCCAACCAGACCTCTTCCATGGTGAAAGTCAGGATTGGGGCAAGCCATGTGGTCAGGCGATGATAGAGGATGTCCAACACGGTGCGCGCGGCACGACGGCGCGCAGAATCGCCATCGCAATACAGCGCATCTTTGCGGATGTCGAAATAGAAGGCCGAGAGATCGACGGTGGCAAAGTTGAACACGGCCGTCCAAACCCCGGAGAAATCAAAGGTCCGGTAGCCTTCGCGCACGGTTTGATCGAGTTCCGCCAAACGGTGCAGCACCCAACGCTCAAGCTCCGGCATATCCGCCACATCGACGCGATCCGCCTCGGTGAAATCAGCCAATGAGCCCAACATATAGCGCATGGTGTTGCGCAAACGGCGGTAGCTGTCGGCCACCCCTTTGAGGATTTCCGGCCCGATCCGTTGGTCAGCGGTGTAATCCGCCTGCGCCACCCAAAGGCGCAAAATATCGGCGCCGTATTGTTTGACGATGGTCTCAGGCACAATGGTGTTGCCCAAGGATTTGGACATTTTCATGCCCTTCTCATCAAGCGTAAACCCATGCGTCACAACGTTTTTATAGGGCGCGCGACCTTTGGTACCACAGGCCTGCAACAAGGACGAATGGAACCAGCCGCGGTGTTGATCGGTGCCTTCCATATAGACATCAGCGATGCCATCGGGCGTGCCATCTTCGCGGTCGCGCAGCACGAACGCATGGGTGGAGCCAGAGTCGAACCACACATCCAAGACGTCGAACACTTGCTCATAGGCATCGGGGTCGATTGGGTCTTGCGTCGAAGGATCAACGATGCCCTCAAACATCTTGTCCTTGAACCCGTCCTCATACCAAACATCCGCGCCGCTTGCATCAAACGCGGCTTTGATCCGGGCGTTCAGATCAGCGTTTTTCAACAGGAAATCACCGTCGGTCGGCAGCGCCCCTTTTTTGGTGAAACAGGTCAGCGGCACACCCCAAGCCCGTTGACGCGAGAGCACCCAGTCCGGGCGGCTTTCGATCATCGAATAGAGGCGATTGCGGCCCGTTTGCGGTGTCCATTTGACCAGCTCGTCGATGGAGCGCAGCGCGCGTTCGCGGATGCTATCGCCGTATTCGCCCATGCCATCGTCAAGCTTACGATCGACAGAGGCGAACCATTGCGGCGTGTTGCGGAAGATGATCGGAGCCTTTGAGCGCCACGAATGTGGGTAAGAGTGGGTCACACGCCCGCGCGCAATGATGCCGCCCGCCTCAACGAGTTTCGCAATCACGGCCCCGTTGGCTTTGCCCTCTTTGCCCTTTTGATCGAACACGGTCAGCCCGGCAAAGAACGGCACATGCGGTAGGAATTCGGATTCTTCACCCACGTTATGGGTCATCCGGTCAATCCAGTTGCGTTTGACGAAACACTCGTAGTCGTCGGCCCCATGGCTCGGCGCGGTGTGGACAAAGCCCGTCCCGGCATCGTCAGTGACGTGATCGCCGTCGATCATCGGCACATCGTAGTCCCAGAAGCCACCCGCACCGTCGAGACCGGCAAACGGGTGGACAAGGGTCGCGTTAAACAGCACTCTGTGTGGAACATCGCGAACCCGCTCGTACATACCTTCTTGAAGACGAGATTTCTCGAACATGTCGCGAGCAAGGTTGTCTGCTACAATGTAACGATCACCTTTCTTTACCCAACATTCTTCAGGTGTATCTGTAGCTATGTATTCACCATAAGAAATTTTATTACTGTACGCGACAGCTTTGTTCGACGGGATAGTCCAAGGCGTCGTAGTCCAGATTACAACCTTGGCCCCTTTAAACGATTGCCAATCATCTTGGGTTTGTTGCCATTGCTTCAAACCCTTTTCCAAATTTTCTTGCCCGACTATCACCTTACCATGGTTCGCGGCATTCTCATCTATAGCTACAACCTTAAACGGCACCCAAACCGTATGCGACTTATGATCGTGATACTCGATCTCGGCCTCGGCCAGCGCGGTTTTTTCAACCGGCGACCACATCACGGGCTTCGAGCCTTGGTACAGCGTGCCATTCATCAAGAACTTCATGAATTCGTCGGCAATCACCGCCTCGGCATGAAAATTCATCGTCAAATAGGGATCGTCCCAGTTGCCATAGACGCCCAAACGTTTGAATTCTTCGCGCTGGATGTTCACCCACTCGTCGGCAAAGGCGCGGCATTCCTGGCGGAAATCCACCACAGGCACGTCATCCTTGTTCTTGCCCTTTTGGCGGTATTTTTCCTCGATCTTCCACTCAATCGGCAGACCGTGACAATCCCAACCCGGCACATAGCGTGCGTCAAAGCCCATCATTTGATGCGAGCGCGTGATGATGTCTTTGATGGTTTTGTTCAACGCATGGCCAATGTGCAAATGCCCGTTGGCATAGGGAGGGCCATCGTGGAGCACAAAAGCGGGGCGACCCTCGGCTTTGCCCTTTCCACGCAGGCGTTGATAGAGGCCCATCTCCTCCCAGCGCGCCAACCAATCGGGTTCGCGTTTGGGCAATCCTGCGCGCATCGGAAAGTCGGTTTTGGGCAGGTTGAGCGTGTCTTTATACTCAGGCGTGGTCGTCTCGGAACACATATTGAAAGTCCTTGGGGGAATGGCATGGATCATAGGGGCGATCGAAGGGCGGCGCGGGTCACCATACGCCTTGTCCCGGCGGCTCAGTGGATCAGAGCGCCGGGCTACTAATTCGAATAATCAGAGCAGCCATGAATGTCATATCCGCCTTATAGGCGGGGGGCGGCGCTTGGGCAAGTACACTTGCCTGCGCCTTTGCCGCATTGCAGCTCGCGCCAAAGTCGCGCAGGGTTGGCGGGCTTTTATACAGAGGTCCCTATGTCCGCTCCAACGTCCGAAACACGCTCCGCCTTGCCCCCGAAATTCGACATCTCGCATGACGATATGGATCGCGTTTTGGCGCGATTTTACGCCAATGTGCGTCGCCACCCCGAGCTGGGCGCAGTGTTTGGTGCGCATGTCAAAGACTGGCCCGCGCATGAAGAAAAAATCGGACGCTTTTGGCGCAATGCGATCCTGCATGAACGGCAATATGACGGGTTTCCCCAACGGGTGCATTTGATGGCTCCTGAGGTGAAAGAGCATCATTTTGCCCTCTGGCTCGGCCTGTTTGACGAGGCACTCAGCGCTGAACTGGACGCAGAAACAGCGGCAAAATGGTCCGAAATTGCTCACCGCATCGGCCGGGCGTTTCGCATGGGGATTGCGCAACGCGACCAACCAAAAGACGCGCCCCCCAAGCTTTTTTAATAAAACCGTTTGAAAACGGGCCCATATCCGCCATACCGCGCTGAACCAAGGCAAAACGACGGACCCAAGCGACGGACCCAATGGTGACCATGACCCAAACCATTCCCCTCACCATCGCCATTGCGGGGGCCGGCATTGGCGGGCTGGCCGCCGCGTCCTTGCTGGCCGATCAGGGCCATCAAGTGACTTTGTTTGATCAATTCGACACGCCCTGCTCTGTCGGCTCTGGCCTTGTGATCCAACCTGTCGGACGGCGCGTTTTGGATGCGGTGGGCGCGGGTGTCACCGCACGCACTCTCGGCCACAAAATTCAACGCATGCTGGAACGCGAAACCCGAAGTGGCAGACGCGTTTTGGACGTCAGCTATGGCTCAAGCTACGGTTTGGCGATCCACCGCGCCGCTTTGTTTCATAGCCTGATGGAAGCGGTTCAGACCCGCACTGTAACGCTTATGCCCGCGCATAAGGCCACCGGCCGCGACGGGCCCCATCTCACGTTCGCGTCCGGCGCGCGCAGCGGCCCCTTTGATCTCATTATTGATGCCAGCGGCGCAAATTCCACGCTCAGCCCGATCAAAACCCGCGCCCTGCCCTATGGCGCGATTTGGACCACCGTGGATTGGCCCGACACGAGTCTGCCGACCTCAGAGTTGTCCCAACGCTACCGTCGAGCCAACCGAATGATCGGCGTCATGCCAATCGGCACGCTCCCCGGCCAAACCACCCCAAAAGCGGCGCTGTTTTGGTCACTGCCACGCGGGGGCTATGCAGACTGGCAAAATGGCGGCCTTGCACAGTGGAGATCAGAGGCCTTGTCGCTTTGGCCCGATCTCGCCCCCTTCATGGACCAAATCACCGCCCCCGAGCAAATGGTCATGGCGCGCTACACCCACGGCACCCTGCGCAAACCTTTTGGCGACGGCATTGTTCATATCGGCGACGCCGCCCACCGCGCCTCGCCGCAACTGGGACAAGGCGCCAATATGGCACTTTTGGATGCATGGGCTTTGGCGCAAGCGATCCGGTATTTCCCTCTGGACACCGCCCTGCCCGCCTACGCCCGCGCGCGGCGCGCCCATGTGTTCGCCTACCAAGCCATGTCGGCGGCCTTCACGCCACAATATCAATCCGACAGCCGGATCTTGCCCTTTGTCCGTGACCGAATTTTGTTCCCACTTTCGATCCTCCCGCCCGCCAAACAGCTTTTGACCGCACTGGTCAAAGGCTCGATCCTACCGCCCTTGGGCTATCTCACACCGCCCGAGCAGGCGGGACAATGAGACGGCCCTCCGTTCGGATTTTGCCCTTACGGCGAGAGAGCGCACATGTTTAAAACCACAAAGAGTTTCTTACTTTGTTTGATTGCGGCCACCGCTTTTGGCTGGGTCGCACATGACGTGGCAACGCCATGGCAAATCAAAGCGCAAAAGCAACTTTTTGCCTGGGGAGACCACCTCAAAGCGATGAATGGCGTCGGACGCGATGGCGTTTTGAACGGCGACATCGCGCTCTATGAGGCACGCGGCGACTGCCTACCGCAGGCCAAACTTGTGCAACTCCTGCCCCAAGGCACCTGGATCTCTGCCATTTACCGCTGCTCTCATATCGTCGATGAGATGCCGGTCATCGGAGAGCTGGTTGTTCGGCTGGACCGCGACGAGTACTTTTCCGGATACGCCGTCGGATTTGCACCAGCAGCCTCAAACATCCCGTTTGGGGAGATTGCCCGTCTGGGCCCATACTGAGTTCAATCCGACGTCTGACCCTTATCAAACAAGCCGGTCAAAGCCCGTTTCACTGTGCCGGAGACCGAGGGTTTGGTGCCCTTGGTGAACGGCAGCGGGCGACAGACCTCGATCGCAGCAACACCCACTCGCGCTGTCAGTGCACCGTTGACCACGCCCTCACCAAAGCGGCGCGAGACTTTCGACAACACACCGCCGCCCGCCATTGTTCCGATCAAATCATCGCCCACGGCCACCGCCCCGGTCGCGACCAAATGGGTCAAAACGGACTTCGTCACCCGCCACGACCCCAATGTGCCCGAGCGACCGCCGTAAATCTCCGCAATCCGCCGGATCATCCGCAGGTTCGAGGTCAGCGCGGCAAAGACATCGGCCAGCGCGAGCGGCACAAGCGCTGTGACGGTCGCCACTTGGCGTGCGGCGGCTTCAACCTCGCGACGCGCGGCGGCGTCCAAAGGCGCGAGCAGTTCAACCTCCGCTAATCCCAAAAGCCCATCCGCATCAAAGACTTCGCCTTTGCGTTCATTGAACCGATCCTTGCCCCAATTGATCTCAGGCCGATGGGCATAGAGGGTCAAAAGCCGATCCGTGACCGCCTTGGCCCCCTGTAAATCATGACGGGTGGCGGCCTCTGCGGCAGCGCGGTGCAGCGTGTCGATCCGTTTGAGCCGGGCAAAGGCGGCGAGTTCTTTCACCGCAATCGCGGCCAGCACGACCACAAACGCCCCGGTCAACGCCAAGGCAACATAGCCCAAAATCGCGTTGCGTTCGGTCAGGCGCAGGATGAAATCATAGGCGGCGAATGAGATCACAAAGGTGAACAAAGCCGCGAACAAGCGCCAAAACCATCGTGCCAACGCCGAGGGGCGGCGCGTGGCCAAAACGGCCATCCGCTCCATCGCGGCCGGGCGCGCAAGCGGCGCAAGGTCCGGCACGGGATCGGCAGTGGAGGGCGTGAACGCGGGGGCCTCGTCAATCTCGATCATGACCGGGCCTTTACGCGGTTTCGGGGCGGGGGCCTCTGTCATAGCTTGTCTCCAATCAAGAAATCAGCGGCACGATCAAGCCGGATATGCGGCGGGCCTTCGCCCGGGCGCAGCGTCAGGCGCGCGGGCTGAAACCGCATAATTTCATACGCGCCATCCAACCAATTTTGCGCCCCTTGGCGCGCGGGGGAGAGGATATGACTTGGGTCTTCGGGCAATTCGCCGGGATAAAACGCCGCCTGTTTGCCGCTTTCCGTAAGGCCGCGCACACAATCCAAAGGCTTGCCCTCATGGGTCACGGTTTCCTCAACGGTAGCGCGCAAAGCGGCGATGGACATGGCCATCGTGCCCGCCCCGGCATAATCCGCCCGGTCACGAGCATCGCGCACAAGCGCTTCCATGATCGCGGTCAGACGCGGGTGTTGCGCATGGTGGATGTGATCGGCCTTGGTCGCGGCAAACAGGATTTTTCCGACCCGTTTTTGCCCCAAGAGCGACAGGATACGCCCAACTCTTCCGGGGCGAAATGCGGCTAAAATATCCGCAAGCGTGCGACGCAGGTCTTCGACCGCTTTTGGGCCGGAATGGATCGCGCCCAACGCATCGACCAAAACGATCTGGCGGTCAATTTTGGCGAAATGGTCACGGAAAAACGGTTTCACAACCTCGCGTTTATAGGCCTCATAGCGGCGTTCAAATTCGCGCGCCATGGACCCGCGCGGGGCCTCACCCGCAGGCAGTGGGGCAAAGGTCAATACCGGCGAACCGTCCAATTCGCCGGGCAATAAAAACCGCCCCGGCGTACAATCGGAATACCCCGCCGCTCGCGCCGCTTGCAGATAGGCGGTGAAACTTTGGGCCAGTTTTTTGGCCTCCGGTTCCGCGTGTTTGGCGGTCGGATCAAACGCCGCCAAAGCCTCGACAAATCCCGCGCCCTCGGACCGGGCGGAGGCCGCTGTCAGCGCCTCGACGGACCATTCGGCATAGGATTTTTCCATCAGGCCCAAATCCAAAAGCCACTCGCCGGGGTAATCGACAATGTCGAGATGCACGGTGCGCGGGCCAGACAGGGACCCCAAAAGCCCGGCAGGACGTACTTTGAATGACAGGCGCAACTCAGAAATGGCGCGGGTGCTGTCCGGCCAATGCGGCGCAGGTGCTGTCAACGCGGCAAGGTGGGTTTCATAATCAAACCGTGGCACGGTATCATCGGGTTGCGGTTGCAGATAGGCGGCGGTGATCGCAGTGCCCGGACCAAATTGCGGCATCCGGCCCCGGTCCAATAAATTGGCGACAAGCGAGGTGATGAACACGGTTTTACCCGCCCGCGACAGGCCCGTGACGCCCAGTCGCACCACAGGTTCAAACAGCGCCTCATGCATGCCGTCTTGGACCGTTTCAACCCCGCGGAAAATCCGGTCTGCAATGTCATTCAGGATCAAATCCCGCCCCTTCTCATATGTTTATGGCTTTAAGATAAGCACGCGAGGGCGGGGTTAAAAGGGAGAAAGACTGGACGCCTTCCCCGTGCCGGGGTAAACGCGCCTTATGCCCAGATATGCCCTCTTGATCGAATACAACGGCGCGCCCTTTTCCGGTTGGCAGCGTCAAAAGGAACACCCCTCCGTTCAGCAGGCGGTGGAAGAGGCGTTGCGCAAATTGGAAGCCGACTGTCCGGGGATCGGCGCGGCCGGGCGCACGGATGCGGGGGTTCATGCTTCGGGTCAAGTGGCGCATTGCGATATGACCAAAGAGTGGGACCCGTTTCGGTTAAGTGAGGCGCTCAATCATCACCTCAAACCCGCGCCTGTGGCGATTTTACAGGCGGCACGGGTGGCGGATGATTGGCACGCAAGGTTTTCGGCCCATGAGCGGCGCTATATGTTTCGGCTGATGTCACGGCGCGCGCCCTTGGTGCATGAGGCGGGCAAGGCGTGGCATATCAACCACCCGCTCGACCGCGATATGATGCAGGCGGGGGCGGATCGCCTGATTGGCCTGCATGATTTCACCACCTTTCGCTCGACCATGTGCCAAGCCGACAGCCCGGTGAAAACGTTGGATGAGTTTCGTGTGGAAGAACACACCATCCCCTATGGGACCGAATATCGGTTTTACCTGCGGGCGCGCTCGTTTTTGCACAATCAGGTGCGGTCTTTTGTCGGAACCTTGGAACGCGTTGGCGCGGGCTCGTGGTCGCCAGACGATGTCACAACTGCGCTTGAGGCCTGTGATCGCGCGGCCTGCGGGCCAGTCTGTCCGCCGCAGGGACTGTATCTGATGGGCGTGGGATATGCGGATGATCCGTTTGCCCCGTCGACAGCGCCGGCCTAAACGGCGTCGAAAAGCCGCCCCAAGCTTGCCCCAATTCGGCCCGATTCACCTGTCAGCAAGTGTCTTGTCGTATAAAGGAGCCGTGTCATGGACCTCACTGCCATCACATTTGACCAATTGGCTTTGGCCATTATGACCACCATCGCGATCCGAGAAGTGATGATTGTGGCATTGCCTGACCGCATTGCGGGGCCGGGCGGCTGGTTGATCGACACGCTCATCGGCGACCGCGTTTAAGGCAAAATATCCCCAAAACGGGTCGAAATTTACCGAAACCGTTTCGTTCGCTGCATTTTTAGGCGAAATTTCAACATTTCCCCACAAAGCCCTCCGTTTTTGAACAGGAAACTGTCGCTTTGCCCTCTGCTGCATTGAACCTATGCAAGTGGTTTGATCTACCCCGAAGAAAGCAAATAGAGAAGGGGACGCCCATGGCCAAACCGTCTTCGCAATTCAGCACCCGCCTGTGCGGTCTCATCGAACAAATCTATCCCGATCTCGATGCGAAAGCGTTGAGCAAAGAGATCACGTCCGCCTTTTGGCCCGAAGGGGCGGGTTATCGCTCGCGTGCCCGTGCGCCGGGGCACAATCTGTGGAATGAGGCCGACACATTGGTCATCACCTACGGCAATACGCTTGTCGATGGACAGCACAAGCCATTGGATTTGTTGCGTGATTTTCTAAACCGCTATCTACGCGGCGTGATCAATGGCGTGCATATCCTGCCGTTCTTTCCCTTTACCTCTGACGATGGTTTTGCCGTCACAGATTACCGTTTGGTCAACAGCCAACTGGGCGATTGGAGCGACATTCAACGGATCGGCGAAGAGTTTCGTTTGATGTCCGATCTGGTGCTCAACCATGTGTCGTCGCTCTCAACTTGGTTCTCGGAATATCGCCAAGGCCACGCCCCCTATGACAAATTCTTTGTTGAGGCCTCGCCAGAAGATGATCTCTCTGAAGTGGTGCGCCCGCGCACCTCGCCATTGTTGCGCGAAGTGATGACGGCCAATGGCCCCAAACATGTCTGGTGTACCTTCAGCCACGATCAAATCGACGTAGATTTCCATAACCCCGAGGTCCTGTTGGAATTCTTGCGGATCATGCGGCTGCACATCGACAATGGGGTGCGGATCGTTCGACTGGATGCGGTGGCCTTTGTTTGGAAAGAGCTGGGCACCAATTGTATCCACCTGCCCCAAACTCACGCCATCGTGCGATTGATGCGACTGCTGTGCGATTACGCCGAAGAGCGCGTGGTTTTGATGACCGAAACCAATGTGCCCAATGCGGAAAACCTGAGCTATTTCGGCAACCGCAACGAAGCGCATATGATCTATAACTTCTCGTTGCCGCCTCTGTTGTTGCACGCGCTGTTGTCGGGCAACTCCTTACACCTCAACCAATGGCTGATGCGGATGCCTCCGGCGCAATTGGGCTGTGCCTATCTCAACTTCTCGGCGTCGCATGATGGGATCGGTGTGCGCGGGGCAGAGGGGCTTTTGTCCAACGACGAGTTGGATCAGATGATTCAATGCGTGCGCGATGCGGGTGGCTTGGTGTCGATGCGGGCATTGGCCGACGGATCGCAAAAGCCATATGAGTTGAACATCACCTATTTTGATGCGCTCAAAGGTACGATTGAGGGCGGCGAGGACGGGCTTCAGGTGGCACGGTTTATCTGTTCGCAGAGCATCGTGATGGCGCTTGAAGGCGTGCCCGCCTTTTACATTCATTCGCTTTTGGCGACCCACAATGATCATGCGGGCGTCGAGAAAACCGGCGTGAACCGGGCGATCAATCGTCATCGTTGGGATTACCCGGAACTGCGTGCCCTGCTTGATGATCCCGAAAGTCTCAACGCCCAAGTTCTGGCGGCGCTCAAGGATCGGATCGCCATTCGAACTGCGCAAAAGGCGTTTCACCCAAATGCCACGCAGTTCACCATGCAGCTAGGCGATGCGTTCTTTGGCATCTGGCGGCAATCTCCGGCCCGCGACCAATCCATTTTCGCAATCAACAACCTGACAAGCCAAGATGCGGAAATTCCGCATATTTCGATCAACCTGATCGAGGGCGAGGATTGGTATGATTTGCTATCTGGCGAAAAGATTGACCTCTCCGTGCCAAATATCCGTTTTGCGCCCTATCAAAGCCGTTGGATTTCCAACCTTAAGTGAGGACGCAAGGCAACGTGACCAACACAAAGGCCGGACGCATCAGCGCCCGGCTTTTTACATTCTCACCGCAGCCAGATGGACCGCTCTTAGTGGCCTGTGCGTTTGAGAACCACCGTGACAGTTTTGATCGTCAACTTGACGTCGGTCGCAAAGCTCAAATCGCGCTCATAGCCTTCGTCAAAAGCAACGCGGTCGGCAAAGGTGGTTTCGCCACGGCCCGACACTTGCCACGGACCAGACAGACCCGGACGCATGTTGAAATAGGCTTTGCCTTTTGCCGAGGTATAGATCGACATTTGCGACGGCATGAACGGGCGCGGACCAATCAGGCTCATATCTCCCCGGAACACATTCAAAAGCTGGGGCAACTCATCCAGGCTTGTGGCACGAATGATATGGCCGATCCGGGTGATCCGCGGGTCATTTGTAAGCTTTTGAAAGGTGGTCCATTCTTCGGCCACCGCTGGATCTTCGCGACACAACCGCTCAAGCACTTCTTCGGCGTCCACACGCATGCTGCGCAGTTTGTAGCATTTAAACACTTTACCATTCATACCCACGCGCTTTTGCGCAAAAAACGCCGGACCGCCATCGCGTTTGACCAACAAGGCCAAAATCATCACCGCCGGAACGACAATCGGAGCGGCGATCAAAAGCAGCACCAAATCGAACACGCGTTTCCCATATTTACGGTAAAATACGCTTTTGGTTTTTGTGGTTTCAAGAGAGATGAAGCGATCCGATCTCGTAGCGGTGGCTGCGATCGCGGGCGTGTTCAATGAACTATGTGACGTATCTAGCATAATATTTACGGACCCTTGAATGGCGAAGAATGGCGAAACTTACCGCCTCGAATCCCTCCCGAATGGCTGACCTTTTCTTCATACCTTATTAAGGACGACGTTTCCGTGAAACTTTCCTCGAATTGTTCGCATATGAAATTTATCCTTTAAAAGTGAGCCTTTTCTGCACTTGCACAATAAGCTCCGCGTATTTTTCAAGCACAGCGCGAACGGAAATTCTTTAAAACTACGGAAAACCTTACCCGAATCAAAAACAAAAAAGTCAATCTTATTTTTTTGAAAATGCCGCTACGTAAATACAGTGCAAAACAACACCCTGCGCGGGCGCAGACTCGCCGTTATCCGGCATGGGATCGCGCAATGATCGTCCGTTATCTGGCCAGTCGCCTTAAGGCGCGCGCGCCGCAGGCGGCTTTGCCAATTGCCATTTGATCCGGGCAAAGCCCATCTGCAGCGCCAAACCAACGAACACATAGGCCATATCAAACACCCATGGATCATAGATCAGCGCCGCTTTGATCGACTGCCCGAGAATCGACAAAACCGTACCAAACGCAAAACACGCTAAGCCAAACCGACCCATCAATTGAACGGGCCAAACCCAACGGCTGGCGGAGAAGCGCGTCACCCAGCTTTGCGTGGACAGGAAATAAACCAGCGCCAACACATGCAGCAGACGCGGGGCGGCAAGGAAGGTTTTGTCAAAATTGGTGATGTAAAACGGTGCCCCAAGGCTGCGCAAAACGCCCAAACCCGCACTGCCAATCTCACGGATCGCGTCGATTTTCATCCAGCCCAGAATGAGCACCAAGATCGCCAAGGACAACCATTTGGCCCAGACCACAGTTGGCACCAACCGCTGCCCCGCTTTCAATCGCATGCCGCACGCCAAACCGATGGCAAAGAGAAATTGCCACGCGAACGGATTGAAAAACCAACCGCCGGGATTGGGATAAGCGGGTATATTCAAACGGGTTTCGCCGGTGAACACCCAGAGCGCGAAAGACCCGCCTAGCATGATCCAGATGTTGCGCTGAGCGACCAAAATCATCACCGGCGTCATCACCAACAAGGCCGCATACATCGGCAAGATATTGAGATAGCCAAACTGATGACCCAATGTAGCAATCCCAATCGTCGCCTGGACGGGGGCTTTCATCCACGGGCCGACGTTGTTGACCTTCCACATCTTTTCGGCACCAAACCAATAGGCCGCGCCCAGCATGATCGCCAAAGAGATCGCGGAAATCACCAAATGCACAGAATAGAGCGTCCACGCTCGGCCCCAACATTTCGCCACAGCCCGCCACAGTGGCAGCCTCACAAAGGCCAAAGGATAGGCCAACCCCGCCGCCATACCGGACATGAACACGAAACCTTCGGCCGCATCCGAGAAGCCGAAATTGCGGTTGGTGAGCACCTCAAGCGGGTTGCCGGGCACATGGTTGATGAAAATCATCACCAAGGCGAGGCCCCGGAAAAAGTCGAGCCTAGGATCGCGGGAATTGGAGTCGCGCGGGGGCGCAGGCACGCCAATCGGTGCGGGGGAGGACATTGTGTGTTGGGACATATCAGGCAGGAATTTCAGCCACTTGGGCATGGGGCACGGGAGCATTTTGGAATGAGCCATCCCAAAGCGCGACAATTCGGCGATGATCGGTGATGACCTGCGGCAAGGCCGTTTCTTCCGGCGTCAGAAACACCGGTGGGTGAGAGGGCTTTGACGTCAGCCAAACCACCAACGGCGCCACCACCAAGGGCACGCCAATCGGCAAAACCCAAAGCATCAGATTGGGGGCGAAACTATGGGTGAGGGCAATCACCACGATGCCCCACAATTGGATCCACCACGCTGCGGCCAAGGCCTCGGGAAATGTCAGTCGCCCGTCACCGCGTGTCTGCGCGGGCCAACCGCCATCACGCCCCATCACCACCTGCATCACCGCGCGCGTTTGCCACATCAACATGATCGGCGCGTTGATCGAGGATTGGATGAGTTCGGTCATCATGCCGCGCAACGCGATGAACGTGCCGCCAAATTGCGTCACCCGTCCGCGTGCGATGGCGTCGAGCAAGATCAAAACTTTGGGAAAGACCAAAAGGCCAAACACCCCGACCGCGACACCCACCGCTTTCGAGGTTTGATCCGACGGGAAGACCGGGAAGAGTTGGAACGGTTCGGGAAAGAAATCCGGTTCGGGCGCGGTCGCGGTGGCGTAGAGGTTTGAGGCCAGAAACATCACCCAAAACAGCGGTGCGATGTAGCTGAGGATGCCTTGGAAAAACACAAAACGCGACCAGCCTTTGAGGCCCGGTGCGGAAATCACCCGGATATGTTGCAGATTGCCCTGACACCAACGCCGATCGCGTTTGGCGAAATCAATCATGTTTTCAGGGCCTTCCTCATAAGAACCCGCCAGATCGGGATCAAGACGCACGGCCCATCCGGCACGCGCCAAGAGCGCGGCTTCGACATAATCATGGCTGAGGATATGACCGCCAAAGGGCGGTGGGCCGGACAGTTCGGGCAGCGCACAGCTCTCGGCAAAGGCCCGGACCCGGACCATGGCGTTGTGCCCCCAAAACGGGCCAGTGACACCCTGCATCGCGGCCTGACCTTGGGCAAAGACCGGCGAATAGAACCCAGCGGCAAATTGCATCGCGCGCCCAAAGCGGGAGTGCGCGCCGGTGATGCGCGGCAAGGTTTGCAACAGACCAAGTTCGGGGGCCGCCTGCATCCGGCGCACCATTTCAACAATGGTTTCGCCTTCCATCAAACTGTCGGCATCCAAGATCAACGCAAAATCATACTGCGCGCCTGAGGTCTCAAAAAAGTCCTGAATGTTACCCGCTTTGCGGCCAATGTTGCGTGCGCGCCTGCGGTAGAAAAACCGGGGGGCTTTCCCCGATGCGACCCGCGCGTCTTGGCCACGGTCCGCCCAAAGATGCACAAACCACCGCTCTTCCTCCGTACCGACTTCGTCCTTTTGCGTATCGGACAGGATGGCAAAATCAAAGTGTTCGGCCACACCAAGACGGGAGAGCGAGACGTCCATTGCCGCCACGCGGGCAAAAACCACTGCGGGGTCTTCATTGTAGACAGGCATCAAAATCGCAGTGCGGGTCGTGAGCGGTGTGTTCAAATACGCAGGTGGGGTTCGGGCCGAGATGAGCCCCTCCACCGATTGCATCGCGCCCCAAGCCAACCAAAACGTGGTGATAAACACAAGCGCAGCCCGCACGCCATCGACCATTTGATAGCCGTCCGCCGCGCCAAATTGCAAAAACAACGCCGCTGCGCCGATCCCAAGGCCAATACTGATCAGCAACGCCAGAGCCCGCGCAGACCGCGCGCCGCTGGGGGACGTCGATTGGATCATCAGTTATCTGCCACGCGCCGCGCGACCGACACCGGAGGCAAAGCTCCCGATAAGGCGCGACAAAAGCGGTGTGTGTGCCACGGCCTCGGCAAGGGGCCGTTCGATCAACTGCCGGGGCATCGCCAAAGGTGCATCCGGCAAACGCGCCGCACGCAAAATTGCGGCCTGACGCATGCTGACGGTCTGCGCCTGCGCTTGTTCCACTGTATCAGAAAGAGACTCTTGCATCATCATGTGCGTACCCATTGATAAATCCATGTTTCCGTCAGTTTCCGTCCAAAGCCCGCGACATGGGCGACAAGTTCAACCAGCCGCTCATTGCCGCCATCGACATCAATCACCAAACGCCAACGTGTGGTGTTTTCGATCTTGGAGAGGGCGACATGTTGGATTTTGCCGCGCGACAGGGTCACGACCGGTTCCATTTCAGCATCCGCAGGCAAGCCTGCCATCAGCCCGCCGTCAAAATCAATCACAAATTTGCGCAATGAGGCCTTCGCACCAGAAACGCCAGACGTGCCGCCTTGGCCCGCCAATGTGTTGACGATCCAGGCGCGATCCCCGTTCCGGTCGGTGCCCAAAGCACCCCAACGCAAACGATATGCATATTCGCGCGTCTCACCGGCTTTCGGCTTTTCAGACGGCACCCAGAAACTAACGATATTGTCGTTGCCTTCCAGATCGGACGGGATTTCGACCAAACGGATCGCGCCCGGCCCCCAATCGCCTTGCGGCTCAATCAACACCGAAGGACGATCCTGATAATGCGCTCCGGCGTCTTGGTAATCCTCGAACGCACGGTCACGTTGGATCAGGCCAAACGATTTGAGGTTCGGTTCGCTCAAATACGAGCTGGCCAGACGCGGTGGGTTGTTGAGCGGACGCCAGAGCACATCGCCATCGCGGCGCACCACCATCAAGGCGTTGCTGTCATGAACTTGCGGCCGGTAATCGTCAAAGCTGTCGCTGTTTTTCTCATCAAACAGGAACATCGAGGTCAGTGCGGCCACACCCAACTGTTCCACATCGCGGCGGAAATGCAGCTTGGCCGTGACATCAATCACCGTTTCCTCGCCCGGACGAATGACAAAGCGATACGCGCCGGTGCAAGACGGGCTTTCGAGCGCCGCATAAAACACCACCGTCTCTTGCCCTGCGGCCGGGCGTTCCAACCAAAATTCGGTGAAGCGCGGGAATTCTTCTTCGCCGCCCAATCCGGTGTTGATGGCAAGGCCCCGCGCCGACAGGCCATAGCTGCTATCGCGGGCCAAAGCGCGGAAATAGGAGGCCCCGACAAAGGCCACCAATTCGTCAAACTTATCGGCGCGGTTGAGCGGCGTATTCAACCGAAAGCCTGCCACACCTGGCAACTCGACATGGGGCGACACGCGCGCTGCCAAATCTTCATAATACAGGAAATCGTCGGTGGAAAATGCCATCGGCATCTGCATTCCATCCACGACCTCATGGATCGCCACCGTGTCTTTATAAAGCCAACCGGGATGGAACGCGTGAACTTGGAACAACACGCCCTCGTCACGCCAACGCGCACGCAGGGGATTGAACTGAATCTTGCGATAGTCGTCGTAATCCAGATCCGTGATCACTTCGGGCGCGGCAACAGGGGCCTGATAGTCAGACTGTGCCGCCTCTGCCATACGCGCATCGAGCCAGTCAAACGAAAACGGTTGTGGCCCGATCGGTTCGGCCACAGGTTCGGGCAAAACATCTGACGAAGGTTCGATGACAGCAGGCGTTTTCACCGTTGGGATCACATCTTGTGCCCAAGCGGTGCGCGCCAAAGCGACAGAGGCCACAGACCCCGACAACGTGACAAGAACGGAGCGACGGGTCAGGCCCGCATCAGAAGAGAGTGACTTTACAGACATGGAATCGAACTGACTTCCCGACTTGGTTTTTAGACCTTGGTTTCCCAGACTCACGTCGTCCCTGCATGCGACTCACTCGCATGACAGTTCCGTGACATCCGTCAAATATGTTTAGTTTCGCTGCACCGCCACATAAATCTGTAGAACCGTTTGAGAACTGGCGATTTTTCGCGAGTTTACAAGGTGAGAAATCGGGGTTTTTCGCCGGTTTTCCAGCAAACCGATCTTGTGGCCTTGAAAAGCCGCCTTTTCCGCCGTTCTGTCCCTACGCGGCGGACGCTGAACCCCCGCATAACACACCAAGGGGACTGATGCCCCAGACCTGCGCTGCGCCGCTTTTCAACATCTGCACGACAGGGTAGAGTGCTCCAATGACCGCACCCGCCTTTCCTCATATCACAGACCTTGACGGGATGATGGCTTGTCCCGCCTGTGACGCCTTGCTGGTGGATCGCCCTGTTGCGGTCGGGGACACGGCCTCTTGCCCGCGCTGTCATACGGTGATCGAAGCACCGCGCCCTTTGGCAATGACGCGCATCATCATGTTGGCCTTGGCGGCCCTGATCTTGATGATTGCGGCGGTGTTTTTCCCCTTTCTCGAATTGGGTGCGGCGGGCATGGTCCGACGCAGTTCATTGCTGGACACGGTGATGGCCTATGCCACCGGGCTGACTGCGCCGCTGACGCTGGCGATGGCGGCTTTGATCGTGGTGTTGCCAGTGACCCGGTTTTTGACATTGCTTTACGTGTTGGGACCGATGGCCTTTGGCTGGCACCCGGCACGTCATGCGATTCATGCGTTCCGTGTGGCCGAAGCGCTGCGGCCTTGGGCGATGGCGGAGGTCTTTATCGTTGGTGTCGCAGTGGCTTTGGTGAAAGTCGCGGGACTGGCGCATGTGTCGCTGGGCCCGGCATTTTGGGCCTTTGTGGCGCTGGTCATCGTGACCGTGCTGAAAGATAATTTTATGAGCAGAGTGACAGTTTGGAAAACCCTGGAAGCGCGTCGCCGATCCTAACGGCCCACGATGCGGGGCTGATCGGTTGCACCCATTGCGGCAAAGTTTACATGTCCGGCGTGGCGCAATGCACCCGCTGTGGTGCGTCGCTGCGTGCCCGCGATGCCGAGGGGTTGCAAAAGGTCTGGGCCTGGCTCATCGCCGGGATCGTCATGTATATTCCGGCCAATCTCTACCCCATGCTCTCCACCGCAAGCCTTGGAAAAACCACAGAGAACACCATCCTTGGTGGGGTGATCGAACTGATGCACCACGGCTCCTACGGCGTGGCAGGCATCGTCTTTTTCGCCTCCATCGTGATCCCCATCGCAAAATTCATTGCGATCATTTACCTTGGCCTGTCGGTGACACGTAAAGTGCAAATGCCGATGCATCGTCGTCACACCCTGTTTGAAATCGTCGAATTCATTGGACGCTGGTCGATGATTGATGTGTTTGTGGTTGCGATCCTGTCGTCGCTGGTACGGTTGGATTTTGCCGCCACGATCACACCGGGGATTGCGGCGGTCAGCTTTGCACTTTCTGTCGCCTTCACTATGATGGCCGCCTTGAGTTTTGATGAGCGCCTGATCTGGGACGCGCGTAACGATGACGCAGAATGAGGACAACACCGTGAGTGATGTGCAGCCAACAGAGATGGTGGTCGAAGGTCCGAAGCGCTCGGCATGGCGCAACCTGTCTTATGTCTGGTTGGTGCCTTTGGCGGCCTTGGCCGTGACGCTTTTCATCGCCTGGCAAAGCTGGGCGGAACGCGGCCAACGCATTGAAATTCGATTTGAAAACGCGGCTGGGATCACCGCAAATGAAACCGCTCTGCGCTACCGCGATGTCAATATCGGCATGGTCGAAGATGTGGCCTTTTCCGCCGATCTGACCTCTGTTGTGATCGGCGCGCGCATTGACCGGACCGTGGCGGAGTCCTTGCCCGCCGATGCCGAATTCTGGGTCGTGCGCCCGGAAGTCTCCGCAAGCGGCATTTCCGGCCTCTCCACCGTGCTCTCCGGGGCCTATATTCAGGCCGCCTTCGATCCCGCACCCGGCGCGGGTGTCACCAAATTTGTCGGCCTCGACGACACGCCTTTGGTTCTGCCCGGCATGAAGGGCACCAAAATCACCCTGCGCACGGCATCTGGATCACAACTCACCCCGGGCGCGCCAATTTTTCACAAAGGCATCGAAGTTGGCAAAATCGAAAGCCCCCGTCTACTCGACAATGGCTCGGGCGTGATGGTCGACGCCTTTATCAATGCGCCCTACGACAAACGCCTGACCTCCGCCACACGGTTTTGGCAAACCTCTGGTTTTTCAGTCAATTTTGGTCCCGGAGGGCTTAATCTGTCGGTCGGATCGGTCGCCAGCCTTGTGCGTGGCGGGCTGGCATTTGACACGGTGTTTTCTGGTGGTGGCCCGGTCCGACCCGGCCAGGTTTTTGATTTGTTCGAGGGCGAAGAAGAGGCGCGCGACAGTGTGTTTAGCGAAACCATCGACAATGCTGTCGATCTGACGGTGGAGTTCGATGAATCCGTCAGTGGCCTGTCCGCAGGCTCGCCCGTGCTCTACCGCGGCGTGCGCATTGGTGCGGTCTCCGATCTGGGGGCGTTTATCGAAGATATGCCGGATGGCCCAAGTGTGAAATTGCGCGCGATGATCTCGATTGACCCACAACGCTTAGGCTTGGCCGCCGATGCCCCGACCTCCGAAGTCATTGCCTTTTTCGCCAATGCTGTCAAAGGCGGGTTGCGCGCGCGGCTGGCGTCGCAAAGCCTGTTCAGCACCTCGCTGGTGATCGAACTCGCGGACATCCCGGAGGCAAGCCCTGCGATCCTTGGGATTTTCTCTGAATCTGCGCCACAGTTGCCCTCTGTGCCCTCCGATTTGCCGGATGTGGGTGCGACCGCAGAGGGGCTGTTGAAACGGGTCAACGACCTGCCCGTCGAGGAGCTGCTGGATCAAACCATCGCCACGCTTGCCGCCGTTGAAAGCCTTGCTGGCGACGACAACCTGCGCGCCGCGCCCGATGCGCTTGTGGCGCTACTGGATGATGCGCGCGGATTGATCGGTAGCCCGGACACGCAAGCCCTCCCCGCCGAGTTGAAAGCCGCTGTATCCGAGCTGCGTGCCGTCTCCGAGGAGCTGCGCCAAGCCGATGCGGTGGACAAACTCGTCGCCGCTTTGGATGCCGCCGAAGAGGCCGCAACCTCGGTGACCGACGTGGCCGCCGACATCGAAGGCGCCACGGCGGAGCTTCCGCAATTGGTCGCCGATTTGCAAAAACTGACCGACAAGGCCAACTCGCTTGAGGTCGAACAATTCTTGGCCTCAGCGGGGGCATTTTTGGACGGGGCGGATCGGTTGATCGACACGCCGGACGCCCGCGCCCTGCCCGCAAGCCTGACCGCCGCGCTGGATGAAGCGCGCGGTGCCTTGGCCGAATTGCGCGCCGGTGGTGTGGTCGAGAACACCAACGCCACGCTATCGTCGGCCCGCGACGCCGCCGCGGCGATTGAACAGGCGGCGCAAAGCCTACCAGAACTGTCCGCCCGGATTGAAACCCTTGTGGCCGAGGCCGAAAAGACCCTCGCGGGCTATGGCAGCCAATCGAGCTTCAATCGCGAAACGCTCTCGTCTCTGCGCGAAGTGCGCACCGCGGCACAAGCGTTGAGCAAGCTCGCCCGCGCCATTGAACGCAACCCCAATTCCCTCTTGTTTGGACGGTGACCGATATGTTTCGCTTTCTCCCGCTTGCCCTTGTGCTGTTGACCGCCTGTGGCGGCACTGACCCGCGCTATTTGATTGACACGGCCCCGGCAGAGACCGCAGCGACGGTGCGCTTGCAGGTTGCGACGCTTGAGGTCCGCGAAGTGTCGCTTCCGGCCTATGCCGAGGAGTCGCAGATCCTCTTGGAAGGTGGCGATGGCGCGCTGACCCCGGTCAAAGGCGCGGCATGGGCGGATGAACCTGTGCGCGCTGTGACGCTGTTGCTGGCCGATACCATTGGTCGCGCTGGGTCGGCCACCGTGGCGACGGAACCCTGGCCTTTGGCCACCCCGGCGCAGGCGGCCGTGGAGGTGCGCGTATCAGAAATGGTGGCGCGGGCTTCGGGTCAGTTTGATCTCAAAGGCCAGTTCGCGATTTCGTCCTATGATCATATCCTGCGCGAACGGATCGTGCGGTTTGACATCGCCGTTCCCCTGAGCGACACCTCCCCCACGGGCATTGCCACCGCCTCTGGTCTGGCCATGCGTCAACTGGCCGAAAAGATCACAGAAGAGCTGTCTCGATAGATCATCGGCCTGAACACCTGCGCCGCGCGGTGACACAGTTACGGGGCTTTGGATTTGGTGGTGCAAAACCGGCCCAACCGAAACGGATCGGCTGAAACCTGCGGCAGCTTACCCTGTAAAATTTCGGCCATCATTTCACCCGCCCCCGGCCCCGTGCCAAAGCCATGGCCGGAATAGCCGGAGGATAGATAAAGCCCCGAAATTGCTGGAATTTCTCCAATCACGGGGATGGCATCTGGAGTGGCGTCGATCATCCCGGCCCAGCTGTGCGTTTGACGCGCATCGGCAAACCCAGAGTACACTTTTGCAAGCGTTTTGATGGCTTTTCGATTGAACGGTTCGTAGGGCTGAGGATCAAGTGTGCGGATGAGTTCAAACGGCGTTTTCGCGTCCAGAGCCCACCGTCGCGGCATATTCAGTTCGGTCAAAAACTGCGATCCAACCCGAAGTTTCAACTCGCGCCAACTGGTCAATAAGGTGGGCAGAAATTCGGCAAACAATCGAAAGCTATCGGGTGTGATCGGCGCGACATTGGCGTTGCGCATCGCCACGGTATAGCCACCATCCAATCGCTTGCGAAAGGCAAAATCCCCACCACCAACAGGCATCTCAGGCACCTGTCCTGCGCTTTCAATTCGGGCAACAGTGCCGAGCAATTTAAGCTGTGGAAAATTGATCCCGAGGTTGCCCAAAAACAATCGCGACCATGCCCCACCCGCGACCAATGCACGGTCCGTGCGGATGACGCCCTTCTCCGTGACCACCGAACTGAGCGCACCTGCCGTGGTTTCAATCCCGCGCACGGCGCAGTTTTCAAGGATCACTGCGCCCAAGCGTTGCGCCGCCTTGGCCATTTGGGGCACCGCCTTCCACGGCTCCGCCCGACCATCATCCGGGGTATAAAGCCCCATGGAATACCGATCCGAAAGCCCCGGAAGCACCTCTTGCAAGCCTTTACGGTCCAACAGGCGCGAGGTCATCTTTGCGGCCGCGGCGTGTTGCGCCCATGCGCCAAATTCTCTGATTTCCGCCTTGGTGCGACAGACATATGTGATGCCTGTTTCACGGTAGCCGGTGTCGATCCCGAACCGGGCATCAATTTCGCGCCAAAGCTCAAGCGAGCGCATCGTCAGTGGCAACTCAATCGGATCGCGCCCCATTTGACGCACCCAACCCCAATTGCGCGCGCTTTGCTCCGCACCCACTTGGCCTTTTTCGCAAAGCACAACTTTTACCCCGGCTTCTGCGAGGTAAAGCGCGGTGGCGACACCGGCAATGCCACCGCCAACGATGACCACATCTGCGGCCTCAGGCAGCACTGAGTTTGCGACGATTTTTTCAATATTTTCAAGGATCATGACAGTCTCACATCATAGTTTTGAGCCGGCAATTCACACCCTTTGCCACCAACATGCTCATTTTATTCCAACGCAACAAGATGAGCGCGAATCTTTGGCCTATCCCATAGGTGATCATTTATGATCTTTTGTGAATGATTAATTCCTGATTTGCCGATTTTATATGAGTAATCGCCCATTTTTTGCACTTAAATGGTATAATTTGGCGTTCCTCAAAGGACTAACGACCCTTTATGAGTTATTTTGCGCAAACCGAAGTGATTACCCCCATCACTTAAGCCAACCAATCAGGCTCCCTTGATTGTCTTGTCGGTGAGGGGCGCAGTATAGTTTGCACAAAGTGGGATTTGTGTTTGGCCGCATCAAAAGCGGTGCCAATTTAAGGAGAGCCATGTGGGTGACTTTGAGGAAGGGCTGAGCGATGAAATGCTGCCCGCAGAACGGCGCCAGCATTTGATCGAATGGTTTGAAAACAACAAAGCTGGCTCGAGCCAAGACTTGGCTCGAATGTTCGGCATCTCCCTGTCGACCATCCGGCGCGACCTTGATCTTTTGGCCTCTGAAGGGCTGTTGCGACGAACCCATGGCGGCGCGGTCGCGATACGGTCCCGTGCAACTTATGAACCCTCGACCGACCTTGCGCGCCGCACTGCGATTGAGGAAAAAAGCGCCATTGTTCAGGAAGCTCTCAGGCTGATTCACCCCCACCAGTCGCTCTTGATTGATACCGGCGCCGTGATTTGCCATTTGCTCGCCGATGAAATCGCACAGCTCGACATGCCTTTGACCGTAATTTCAAACGATCTCTACGTCGCAAACGCCCTGACCTATAAAGAGAATATCACGCTGATCGTTCCGGGCGGGGCCAGTCGTTTTGGCTCTTTCAGCCTCCTTGGCGAACCGGGTGAAAGTTTTCTACGCGACATCCATTGCGACATTTTCTTTATGTCTGCCGCTGCCGTCGACATGAACGGCGCGTCCGAGACCCACCTAGAGCTTGTTCACCTCAAGCGCTGCATGATTGAGGCCGCCCAAGATGTGGTGCTCTTAGCGGACAGCAGCCGCTTTATGTCTCGCGCCCTCCATCGCACAACAACCCTCGATAATATCGACACGATCATCACAGATGAGGGGTTACCCGAAGACGAAAGGGTAAAGTTTCCGACACAAAACCCGACTCTGAAAATCGTGCAGCTATAAAATTTTAGGGGAGCCCCCAGTCACCTCTGACACTCGGCACCGATTTCTGGGCCCAATCAGCCAGCATGAAATAATAATATTAGAAGACCCTCTGCACGCCCGACACCCCTCGCAAAGACAACAGGCCGGGGATCGGTTCGCAAAAAGCGCAAGAATGCACTGATTGTTAAGGTGCTTCCACCATGGTGTGGCCAAACGCTATGCAATTCAAGGGGATCGATATGATTCGCGCTCAGATGTCAAAACTATCCGTCCGAATCTACGCCATCGTCGCGATCGCAGTGGTTTTGATCGCCGTCTTAACACAAATCCTACTGCACCTTTCTTACAACTCTGCACTCACAATGCGCGAACAACATCTCAGTGACGTTGTTGATACGGCCATTTCAACCCTCGCTGACATCGAAAGACAGGTGAAAGCGGGTGACCTCACCCAAAACCAAGCTCAAATCCTTGGCCAAGAGGCCATGATGAAAATGCGTTACGGCGAAAACGGGTATTTCTTCGTCCTCAACACAGAAAACGTCATGATCGCTCACCCGACCAAACCTGAAATGATTGGCACCAATCAGTCAGACATCATGGACACTCATGGCACCTATATTTTCCGTGAAATGATCGAAATCGTTGCCAACAAAGGCGGCGGGGCCTTGACGTATTTCTTCGACAAACCTGACGGGAGCGGCGATGATGAAAAAATCAGCTACGTCAGAGAATTCCAGCCATGGGGATGGATCGTCGGCACAGGATCATACCTCTCTGATATCAATGCTGATCTTGCGAGCATGCGCACTGTCGGTCACGGCGTCTTGGCAGCGGCACTTATTGCACTCGGGATCATATCCACCCTCCTTGTTCGCAGCGTCACACGACCTCTTGATGCCCTAAAGGCCCGTATGTCTGCCATGTCTCAAGGCGACACCCACAATGAAGTGCCGATGACCAACAACAAAAGCGAAATTGGCGAAATGGCCCGCGTCCTTGAAATCTTTAGGGTTGCCCTTGTGGAGCGTTCGGAGCTTGAACGCGCTCAAATCGACCAAGACGCAACCATGGCGCGCGAACGAGAAGAAGCCGCCGAGCGAGAGCATCAGGCCAAACTCCGCGAAGTCGCCGTCGAAGAAAATCGTCGCAAAGAACAAGAAAAGGCCCGCCAAGAAAAAGAGGCGGAACGTGCAGCCGCCGAAGTGGAACGCGAACACAACCTCAGAGACCAACAGCGCGTTGTATCTACCCTCGCGGCTGGCCTCGGCGCTATGTCACGGGGCGACCTGACAGTTCGCATCAACGAAGAGTTCCCGCCCGAATATGTCAAGCTGCGTACGGATTTCAACAACGCTGTTGAAAAAATCAGCCGCCTGGCCAGCGCCATCGTTGAAGGGGCCGCCACCATCATTGGTGAAACAGATAACCTCAACAGCGCTGCGATTGATCTAAGCCGTCGCACAGAAACTCAGGCCGCCTCATTGGAAGAAACCGCCGCCGCGATCACTGAGCTTGCCGCATCCGTGGACAGCTCCGCCCGCAGCGCGAAAGATGCGGCTGGCACCGTCGGCCAAACCAAAGACCGCTCTACAGCAGGGCGCAATGTTGTCCAACGGACCGTCAAAGCCATGAATGACATCGCCGAAAGCTCGACACAGATTTCCAAAATCACCAGCGTCATTGATGATATCGCATTCCAAACCAACCTTTTGGCACTGAACGCCGGCGTTGAAGCGGCACGAGCGGGTGATTCAGGCAGGGGGTTTGCCGTGGTCGCCTCTGAAGTCAGAGCTTTGGCACAACGCAGCTCTGAAGCGGCCAATGAAATTGCAAAACTGATCGAAACATCAGGACGGCAAGTCGACGAAGGCGTTCAGTTGGTGAATGCATCTGGCGAGGCCCTCGCAGAAATTGAAACCCTTGTTTCAAACCTGGACGAGCTCGTCCAAACCATCTCGACCTCGGCCTCCGAGCAGGCTGTTGGTCTCTCTGAAATCTCTACGGCAGTTGGCCAATTGGACCAAGTCACACAGCATAATGCCGCCATGTTCGAAGAAACAACAGCAGCCTTGCAGTCGCTAAAAGCTCAAGCAACAGCCCTAGAGCGTGACAGCTCTGTCCTAAAAACGAGAAACGAAGACACAGGCGTGAGACTGGCATCTTAAATCACACCCGCAGCCAAAAATACGAATCCGTCCGGCCTGACTGCCCTGCCTGACAGAGAGGGTGATAGTGTCCACCATGGATAGTGTACATCTTGAGGTTGGTTATGGCGGGGAAGAAGGGCCAAAAGAAGCGGATGACTTGCGCGCAGACTTTGACGCCGGGTGTTTCGGTTGCACAGGTTGCGCGGCGCCATTCGATGAACGCGAACCTGATTTTCAGATGGCTCAAGCATCCCCGGTTTGCGCCGGTACAGGGCGGATATTCACCAGAGGAACGTATTGCTTTTGAAGGTATTTTCTTTCGTCGAGATTGAGCCATCTGCGATGGAAAGCCCCTCCGCTCCAGCGCGAATGAACGATGTGGCGGCTGACCGTGGGCCTACTGTCTTCGCAGCGTATGGGCATCACGCTGTCGGACGGGCGCCGTATTCTGATGGAAGGCCCGACTTCGCTGGCCTCGGTCGTAGGGTTGGTGCAAGGCCTGACGGCATAGTCCCTGCGCCGAGCAACACGCGGGCGTGGCTTGCGGCGGGCGTGACGGATATGCGGCGGGGCTTCAACACACTGGCAGCGTAGACGGAGAAGATGCTGGCCGAAAATCCGTATTCCGGGCATCAGTTTGTGCTCCGTGGCCGTCGGGGTGCCTTGGTGAAAATTATCTGTGGGATACGCAAGGCGCATGCCTATTCATGAAACGCCTCGATAAAGGGCGGCTTGCCTAGCCTGCGGCCAACGACGGCAAAGTCTGTGTCACGGCAGCCTATCTGTCGATGCTTCTTGAAGGAATTAACTGACGAATGCCCCAACGAACATGGCGACCATCGCAAGGCGCGTTTTGCAGAAAATTCGAGGCCATGGATCAGCTGGCATTTGATCTTCAGGAAGACATCGAGATTGCTGCCGCCTCCGAGGCAGGAAAGGCAGCATCAACAGCCGACGCCGATCAAAACCTTCCCGCCAAGCGCACCCATAATCGCGCACCGTTGCCCGATCATCTTGAGCGACAGGAAGAAATCCTGTCGCCTGATGATGCCTGCAACGATTGCGGTGGCGCGCTCAAGCAGCTCGCGGAAGGCGTGACCGAAGAACTCGAATACGTACCCGGCCATTTGCGGTGAAACAGCTTGTGCGGTCGCGCATGACCTGCACTTGTTGCGAGATTTTTGCTCAGGCCGAACTGCCCTCGCGACCGAGCACACTCAGACGCCTGGTGCCGGGTCTTCTTGCCCATATGCTGGTCGGGAAGTATTGTAATCACCTTCCGCTCTCTCGCCAGTCTGAAATCTATACCCGTGACCCTGCCATCGCCGAGGAGACGATCAAGCCGATCGCGGCCCTTTATGCTGTGGAAAAAGAGTTGCACTACAAACCCGCTGACACGCGCGTCGCCTTGCGAAAGGATAAGGCAAAGCCGGCCTTTGATGATTGGGAAGCATGACTCCCACTTCAATCACCCAAGAGCTCCGGCAAATCGACGTTGGCAGCAGCAACCCGTTATGCGCGCAGCCGCATACCAAAGACGCGGGCCTATCTTGATAACCGGCAAGCTGGAGCTGGACAACAATATCTGCGAGCGATCAATCAGACCGATGACTCTCGGGCGCAAAAATTATCCATTCATGGGATCAGAGGGCGGCGGTAATGCCGCTGCAATCGCCTACACGCTTGTTGAGACCTGCCGCATGAACAGTGTCGATCCTGAAGCTTGGCTCCGCTAGGGTTCTCGCTCGTGCCGCAGATCATAAAATGAACCGCATTGATGGCCTTTTGCCCTGAAACTAGAAGGCTGAATAAATCAACGCCAGTCAGACGGGACGCATACAAGAATGCTCAAACCCTGCGATTTCAACATGAGACCGCGGGGTTTGGCCTTGGACTTTTATTGAGCCCCGCTCTGCATATACAGATTATTAAACCACACGCAGGCGTCGCCCCGAACCCACACTCTCTCATGCTCCAACTTTGCGAACAAACTGCCGGAGGCATCCGCACCCCAACTTCGAATAAGTATGGAAAGATCTGACTCAAGATGCCTATCCTTTCCAACGGCTCCCATATAAGCGCGAGACGTCAGAAACCTTAGACCAATGCCGTCAAGAACCGAGTTGACTTCCCATACTCTGATAGACGCGCCCAGTATGAGACGGCCTCCCCTGCAGCGCCACCTTCTGTATGAGAGACTGACAAACTGCCATTCGACTCATCTACGTCAGACCCTAAGGATCAAACATGCCTTCCTTGGATGAGGCTTTTCATTGTCGCGAGTCGATCCCCACCACTCACTTGACATCCCCTCGACGCAGACATTCACGCGCGCGCCCAGCAACCGCAGCCAATGTTAGCGCGCGCAGACACACGCGACTTGAAGTTATAGTTTCAACACATAGGGACACCAAAAACTAACGAATTGTAAAGTAATGATATTTCAGGATTGTAAAGTAAATTTACAACATTACCGATAATTTCGTGAATTGATTTACAAATAAATTCATACAGCGCAGTAAGTTACGGGCAATTTCACCTCAAACTCTGTAAACCTGAAGCTGAGGAGGGACCCAGCCGTGCGCCGGGTCACGTCAAGAATACAAGAATTGGGAGGCGACATGTCCGAAGACACCAGCATGATGACCGCTCCTTCTGAGGCATTTGCTTCGAAGGCGCATATTTCCGCAGACACCTACACCGAAATGTACGCGCGCTCGGTGAGCGATCCGGTTTCGTTTTGGGCGGAGCAGGGGAAGATCCTGGATTGGATGGAGCCCTACACGCAGGTGAAAAAGACCTGTTTTGACTTCGGGCGCGTTGACATCAAATGGTACTCGGACGGCGTTTTGAACGTGTCGGCCAACTGTATTGATCGCCATTTGCCGAAAAAATCCCTACAAACTGCGATTATTTTTGAGCCCGACGATCCCGAAGCCGCGGCCCAGCACATCACCTACAAAGAGCTGTCAGACAAGGTGAACCGCTTCGCCAATGTGTTGCTTTCTCAGGGTGTGATGCGCGGCGACCGCGTGGTGATTTATTTGCCAATGATCCCCGAGGCGGCTTATGCCATGCTCGCTTGTGCCCGCATCGGCGCGATCCATTCCATTGTTTTCGCAGGGTTTTCCCCGGATGCTCTGGCCAACCGCATCAACGATTGCGGTGCCAAGCTCGTCATCACCTCCGACACTGCGCCGCGTGGTGGCAAGCGCACGCCGCTCAAGGCCAACACCGACGCCGCGCTGCTGCACTGTTCCGACAAGGTCCGTTGCCTCGTCGTCAAACACACCGGTGATCAGATCACATGGATTCAGGGCCGCGATGTCGACGTCAAATATCTGATGGAACACGCCTCCCCCGATTGCCCGCCGCGTCCGATGAACGCCGAAGATCCGCTGTTCATCCTCTACACCTCTGGCTCCACCGGCAAACCCAAAGGCGTCGTGCACAGCTCCGGCGGCTATCTGGCCTATGCCGCGATGACCCATAAATATGTGTTCGATTACCACGACGGCGACGTGTTCTGGTGCACCGCCGATGTCGGTTGGGTCACGGGTCACAGCTACATCGTCTACGGACCGCTCGCCAATGGCGCGACCACGGTGATGTTCGAGGGCGTGCCCTCCTACCCCGACGCGGGCCGGTTCTGGGCGGTGTGCGAAAAGCACAAGGTCAACCAATTCTACACCGCCCCCACCGCGCTGCGCTCGCTCATGGGGCAAGGCAACGAATGGGTTGAAAAATATGACCTTTCCTCGCTCAAACTGCTGGGCACGGTCGGCGAACCGATCAACCCGGAGGCGTGGAATTGGTACAATGACGTGGTCGGCGGCGGCAATTGCCCGATCGTCGACACCTGGTGGCAAACCGAAACTGGCGGCCATCTTTTGACGCCGCTGCCGGGTGCGACCCCGACCAAACCGGGCTCCGCGACCGTGCCGTTCTTTGGCGTGCAACCGGTGATTTTGGACCCGACCACAGGCGAAGAATTGCACGAAACCGCAACCGAGGGCGTGCTCTGCATCAAAGACAGCTGGCCCGGCCAAATGCGCACCGTTTGGGGCGATCACGAGCGGTTCCAAGAGACCTATTTCCAGCAATACAAAGGCTATTACTTCTCCGGCGACGGCTGTCGGCGCGACGAAGATGGCTATTACTGGATCACCGGCCGCGTCGATGACGTGATCAACGTGTCAGGTCACCGCATGGGCACCGCCGAGGTCGAAAGTGCGCTGGTCGCCCACGCCCAGGTCGCCGAAGCCGCCGTCGTTGGCTATCCGCACGAACTCAAGGGCCAAGGCATCTACGCCTATGTCACGCTCATGAACGATGTCGAACCGACCGACGCGCTGCGCAAAGAGTTGGAAAAATGGGTCCGCACAGAGATCGGCCCGATCGCCAAACCGGACTTCATTCAATGGGCCCCGGCCTGCCCAAAACCCGCTCCGGTAAAATCATGCGCCGCATCCTGCGCAAAATCGCAGAAAATGACACCGGAAGCTTGGGCGACATCTCAACACTCGCTGAACCTCAAGTCGTCGAGGAATTGATCAGAAATTCGTTGTATCAAAAAACTGCGTGAACTTTACGCAGATATGGTAGAGTAACGCATCGCCCCCACCAAATGAGGGGCGGTGCCACAGGTCCCGGATCGCACGCACAACCGTGCCGATCCATCAGGGAAGGGAAACGGGCCCCACGAGGAGGTGGGACCCGTAACGTAAAGGACCCATGACGCCGCCAGAAACAGGGCGCGCGTGGGTCGGGGACAAAAGGGAGGACCGCACATGGCGGACAACTCAGAAAACAATGCCTACTGGGCCGCAAATAAGCGGATCATTGGCATCTCGCTGGTGATTTGGTTCATCTGCTCCTTTGGCTTTGGCATCCTGCTGCGCCCGATGCTTGCGGGCATCAAAATCGGCGGTACGGATCTTGGCTTTTGGTTTGCACAACAGGGCTCGATTCTCGTGTTCCTGGTGCTCATTTTTACCTACGCGATAAAAATGAACAAACTCGACAAAGAACACGGCGTCGACGAATAAGGAGCGCATGGAATGGACCAGTTTACCCTCAACCTGATCGTTGTGGGCGCGACCTTTGCGCTCTACATCGGCATCGCGATTTGGGCCCGTGCGGGTTCCACATCTGAATTTTATGCGGCTGGCCGGGGTGTTCACCCTGTGCTCAACGGCATGGCCACCGGCGCGGACTGGATGTCTGCTGCATCGTTCATTTCGATGGCCGGGATCATCTCTTTTGGCGGCTACAACACCTCGGCTTACCTGATGGGGTGGACCGGCGGCTATGTGTTGCTTGCCATGTTGCTTGCCCCTTACCTGCGTAAGTTCGGCAAATTCACGGTTCCGGAATTTATCGGCGACCGTTTCTATAGCCAAACAGCCCGCACCGTGGCTGTGATTTGTTTGATCACCGCATCGCTGACCTATGTGATCGGTCAGATGACCGGCGTGGGCGTGGCCTTCTCCCGCTTCCTCGAAGTGGACAACACCACCGGTCTGTTGATTGGTGCGGCCATCGTGTTCTTCTACGCGGTTATCGGCGGCATGAAGGGCATCACCTACACTCAGGTGGCACAGTATGTCGTTTTGATCATCGCCTACACCATCCCTGCGATCTTCATCTCGCTGCAACTGACCGGCAACCCGATCCCGCCGCTGGGCCTGTTCTCGGATGCAAAATCTTCCGGTCTGCCTTTGCTCGAAACACTGAACGGCATGTTGGGTGATTTGGGCTTTACCGAATACACCAAACAGACCGACACGACCCTCAACATGTTCCTCTTCACCATGTCTTTGATGATCGGGACCGCGGGTCTGCCGCACGTCATCGTACGTTTCTTCACCGTACCGAAAGTGTCTGATGCACGTTCCTCTGCCGGTTGGGCATTGGTGTTCATCGCGCTTTTGTATCTCACCGCTCCGGCTGTTGGTGCGATGGCACGCGTCAACTTGATCGACACAGTCTATCCGAATGGCACAACCGAAGCGCCGATTGCCTATGAAGCGCGTCCGGATTGGGTCAAAAACTGGGAACTGACGGGTCTTTTGAGCTTTGAAGACAAAAATGGTGACGGTCTTGTCAACTATGTGGCCTCCGCAGATGACAACGAGTTCACTGTGAACCGCGACATCATCACGCTTGCAAACCCGGAAATCGCCAACTTGCCGGGTTGGGTGATTGCTCTGGTGGCCGCTGGTGGTCTTGCCGCCGCTCTGTCCACCGCCGCAGGTCTTTTGATGGCCATCGCATCGGCTGTGTCGCACGATCTCATCAAGTCGCAGATCAACCCCGGCATTTCCGAAAAGGGCGAACTTTTGGCCGCTCGGGTCGCAATGGCTGTCGCAATCGCAGTGGCAACCTACCTCGGCATGAACCCTCCGGGCTTTGCCGCGCAAACAGTGGCTTTGGCCTTTGGTTTGGCAGCGGCGTCGATCTTCCCGGCGCTGATGATGGGCATCTTCTCCAAGCGCATCAACAATAAGGGTGCGGTTGCGGGCATGATCACCGGTTTGGTTGTGACCATCGTCTACATCTTCTTGCACAAAGGCTGGTTCTTCGTGGCCTCCACGGCATCCTTCTCTGATGCAGATCCGATGATCTTGTCGATCAAATCGACCTCCTTCGGGGCGGTTGGCGCGATCCTCAACTTTGTGGTTGCTTATGTTGTCTCGAACGCAACAGACGAGCCGCCGGTTGAGATTCAAGACCTGGTCGAAAGCATCCGCATCCCGCGCGGTGCTGGCCAAGCGGTCGATCACTAAACTTTGGGTTTCGGGCTGGCCTCAGGGCTGGCCCGTCGCCATAGTACAGGGGCGCGGGGTCGAATGGCTTTCGCGCCTCTTTCAATTTTATTTTGGACAGTCGCGATGGAAACCACCGCAAAGATCATCAGCTTTCTCCACACCACCCACCCTTATGACGTTTTGCCAGACGGCGAGTTGGCGGATCTGTCCACCTCCTTTTCTCGCAAAAAATTCGACGAAGGCGATGTGATTTATGCCCATGGCGAGTTGCTTGAGGGGCTGTATCTGATCAAGGAAGGTGCGGTTGAGATCACCGACATCAATGGCGCACAGGTTTCGCTGTTGCAAAAATCGAACCATTTCGGTGAACGCGGCTTGTTGCGCGACGGGCATGCGGCGACGACGGCCACGGCGGCGTCTGAGTGCACGCTTTTGGTGCTCACGCCGGAGGCGTTCAAGACCGAAGTGGCCGCAAACCCGGCCTTTGCCCGCTATTTCAACCGGGGCCAAGCCCGCCCCAAAGTCGCCACGGGTCTGATGACCCAACATGTCTCTGATCTGATGGCCCATGCGCCCGTGACCTGTTCTGAGACAACATTGATCGCAGACTGCGCGCGGATGATGCGCGATCACAAAGTCTCCTCCGTGGCCGTGATAGACGGCACGCGCCTGAGCGGACTGGTGACCGTGCGCGATATGACCAACAAGGTTCTGGCCGAAGGCCTTGAGACCACCCTGCCCGTCTCGACCATCATGGCCCGCGATCCGATCTCTTTGGAACCCAGCGCGCTTGGCACTGATGTCATTCATATCATGTTGGAAAATCACATCGGCCATCTGCCGATCGTCGAAGGTGGCACATTGGTCGGGATGGTCACGCAGACCGACATCACGCGCTTTTTCGGCTCGTCGCAAACCCAAATGGTGTTTGATCTCTCAAACGCCAAAACCATCGCCGACATGGCTGCGGTCACGGCCCGCTTGCCAGAATTTCTCATGCAGCTTGTTGGCGCACATTTGGCCCATGACGTGGTGACACGCAAAGTCACCGATGTCGCCGATATCGTCACACGGCGCCTGTTGAAAATGGCCGAAGATGAATTTGGCCCCGCCCCCGTGCCATATCTGTGGGCCGCCTGTGGCTCGCAAGGGCGGCGCGAACAAACCGGCGTGTCGGATCAGGACAACTGCCTCATCATTGACAATGCCGCGACAGAGGCCGATATGGCCTATTTCCGCAAGCTGGCGAAATTTACCTGCGACGGATTGAACGCCTGCGGCTATGTCTATTGCCCCGGTGATATGATGGCGATGGCGGATCGGTGGTGTCAAAAACTGTCCGTCTGGGAAGGCTATTTCAACAAATGGATCAGCGCCCCCGACACTGAGGCGCAAATGTTGGCCTCTGTCATGTATGATCTGCGGCCGATTTCTGGCAATCACCGCCTGTTCACACCGCTGCAAAACACCGCTCTGAAAGCCGCGGCGAAGAATTCGATCTTTGTCGCCCATATGATTGCCAATTCGCTCAAACACACCCCGCCCTTGGGCTTGCTGCGCGGCTTTGCCACGATCAAATCCGGCGAACATCGCAATGCTTTGGACATGAAACACAACGGCGTTGTGCCAATTGTCGATCTTGGCCGGGTCTATGCGCTTCAGGGCAAGTTCACCGCCGCCAACACCCGCGCCCGGATTGAGGCGGCGATTGAGGCCAACGTGATTTCCGAAAGCGGTGGCAAGGATTTACTCGCCGCCTATGACACAATCGCCACCGCCCGACTGGAACATCAGGCCGCACAGGTACGTGACGGCATCCCGCCCGACAATTTCATGAGCCCCTCAGCCCTTCCGGCCTTTGAGCGCTCGCATTTGCGCGATGCTTTCGTCATCGTGCGCACCATGCAATCCTCGCTCGGCTCGTCCGCCGCGCGCAGCTAACCAAACCTTAAAGAAGGGACCAATCCCCATGCTTCTCGAATTCATCGCCACAATCACCGCCGGTGTCGGTGCCGCCGGTTTCATCCTTGGCCTGCAAAAACTCACCCGGATCAAATTTCCGAAATGGGCCATGCCCGCCGCCGCAGGTGTGGCCATGTTGGCCTTTGCGATCTGGAGCGATTATTCGTGGTACAGCCGCGCGCTGGATGGCATCGGCGAAGGTAAAGTTGTCGCCACTACGATTGAAAAAAGCCAGATCTGGCGGCCTTGGACCTATCTCGTTCCGGTCACCACCCGCTTTATCGCCCTCGACAAAGACGGGGCCACCATCGAGGACGGCACGGTTTTGACCGATATGTACCTGATGGCGCGGCGTGGTGATGCGGCCATTGTCCCCACCGCTTTTGATTGCATTCTGGGCCGTCGCGCCGATTTGGTGGGTCTGGAAAAAGGCCCGATTGATGAGATGTTGGCACAGGCCGATTGGTACGCCATGCAAAGCGACAATCCGATCCTGCGCACGGCCTGCGATGCGTTGAGATAACACCACGGAGGGGAGGCCGTAAAAGATGCAAGGCAAACCGCGCATTCTTTTGGTGGAAGACGAAGATAATATCGCCATTGCCATTGAGCTTTTGCTGTCGCGCGAGGGCTATGACATTCTGCGTGTTGCGGATGGGTCTCAAGCCATCCCCAACATCCGTGCACAGCACCCCGATTTGGTAATATTGGATGTCACGTTGCCAGGGAAATCCGGCTATGAAGTCTGCCAATCCATGCGCCTGACCCAAGATTTAACCACGGTTCCAGTGTTGATGATGTCCGCGCGTGCTTCACAGGCCGAACAACGCAAAGGGCTTGCCATGGGGGCCAACGCGTTTTTGACCAAACCCTTTGCGATGGATGATCTGCGGTCCTGTGTGGCCGAGCTGATCACGGGAGATCGACATGAAAATTGAACATTGGTCGCTGCGGCTTCGGGTTTTTCTATTTTTCGCCGGCCTCGCGGGAGGGGCAATTTTGGCGGTTCTGGCGGGGCTTTATCTGGGATTTGCCCGCCTGCATGTGCCTGAGGCCCGCGATGGGTTTGTCTTTGCCGGTGCGATTGCCAGCTTTGCCATCCTTGCCATGGTGGTTTGGATTTGGCTGATGTTTGACGAAAACGTCGCCAAGCCAATCCAACGACTGGCCGGCGGTATGTTGGCGCGGGCCCACGCCGATGTCGATGAGGCGCTGAATGAGAAAACCGCACGTTACTTGGGCGATCTTGCCCCCGCCGCACATGCTTTGACCGAAAACTTGCTGAGCACGCGTAACAAGTTGGCAGAGACCGTGGCGATGGAGACCACCCGTTTGGTCGATGAAAAAGAGCGGCTCTCCACCCTCGCCGCCGAGATGCCACATGGCGTGGTCTTACTGTCCGGCCTGCATAAAATTGCCTTTTACAACGGTGCCGCCGCCGATCTTTTATCCGCCGATCATACGCCCGGTTTGGATCATGAAATCTTTGATTTCCTGCGTCCTGCGCCAATCCGGTCGGCCTATGCCCGGCTGTGTGCAGGCGAAGGTGGCGAGGGCCATGTCCTGCCTTTGACCGTGGCCACGCGGCATGGAGGCCAAATCCTATCAGCGCGGATGCGGTTGATGCATGCCCCCAATGAGGGCGACGCGATGCCGCCCTATGTGTTGAGTTTAGAGGATGTGACCGACGATCTGGCGATCCATGCCAAACGCGAAAAGCTTCTGTCGCGGATGTTTGACCGCCTGCGCCCATCTATGGCTTCTTTGCAGACCACTTTGGCGGCACGTGAAACGGATGACACATTGCGCAATGATCCCCGGCTGAACACCGCTTTGGTCAGCGAGATGCAACAGTTGACCGACGAAATTGCCACGTTTGACGCCGAATATGAGGCGACAAAGGCCGATTGGTGGCCGATGGCCTCAGTGCGTGGCTCTGAGCTTTGCGACGCCTTGAGCGCACAGTTGGCCCAAGACGACACCGCCCTGGCAGCCGACGTGGTCGAACCGCTCGTGCTCACTTTGGACGCGGTTCAGATCATCACGCTCATCACGTATATCGCTCGATTGGTGATCCAAGACGGCGGACGAGCCCTTTCGTTTTTGATTTCCCGCGAAGAGGACGGCGGCGCGATGTTGGCGCTCGGGTGGTCGGGCGCGCCTTTGTCCGTCGATCGACTTGAAACATGGCTGACCCAACCGCTTGATGTCGGTTTGGCCGATATGACCGGGCGCGACATTCTTGCGGCCCATGGCACCGACATCTGGCCCGAATTTGGTCGCGCCTCGCGTGCCGTCCTGAAACTGCCGATCCGGAGTGCCCGCCCAGTACGGCGCATCCCCAATGATGGGCCGCGGACAGTGAGCTATGACTTTGATCTTTTGGCACACAGGCCGTCAAAAGAGGTGATGGAGACCCCTCTCTCGCACTTGACCTATGTGGTGTTTGATACCGAAACCACTGGGCTTTTGCCCTCGCAAGGTGATGAGATTTGTCAAATCGCGGCGCTGCGCGTGGTCAATGGCAAGGTCCGCGACACGGAGGCACTCGACGCGCTGGTCAACCCCGGCCGCCCCATCCCCGCCTCATCCACAGAAGTGCATCACATCACCAACGCCATGGTGAAAGATGCGCCCCCGATTGATGTGGTTGGGCGACAGCTACATAGCTTTGCGCGTGGGGCGGTTTTGGTCGCCCATAACGCACCGTTTGATTTGGAATTCCTGCGCCGTCACGAAGCCGGAATTGGCGCGAAATTCAACAATCCAGTGCTTGATACGGTGCTGCTCTCCGCCATCGTGTTTGGCCAGTCACAAGAGCATACGCTGGATGCAATCTCCGCCCGCCTCGGCGTTAAAATTCCGCCCGAAGCGCGCCATACTGCCATGGGAGATACGGTTGCGACCGCGCAAGTGTTTATCAAAATGCTACGTATGGCCGAGGAGCGCGGGATTGTAACCTTTGGTGATGCTCTTACGGAAATGCGCAAACACAAACGCCTGTTGCAGGATGCCAATCAGCCCCAAACCGCGTGATGGGTTACAGCAGAGACCGGATCTGACCCACGGCTGCACGGTGGTCATAAAACGGCACCTGTTGTGGCGGCAACGCCTTGTGCATCGCCGCTTCGACCTCGGCCAAAACCACCCGCGTGACAAAGGGCAGATCAAAACTGCGCGCGCCCGCAAGCGTCACCCATTGCAAATGCGACAGCTCGTCTTCGGCCCTTGAGAAATCATCCGGGTCATTGGCCAGACGCGCCGCATCGACCAGAAAAAACCGCGCATCAAACCGACGCGGACGTCCCGGCGGAGTGATGGCTCGGAACACGAAATGCAGGTCCGTGACGTCCGGCAAAATCAACCCGGTCTCTTCGCGCAGCTCGCGCAACGCCGCATTGGGGAGCGCGCGCGTCATCTCAGCAGGTGCCTCAGCGGCGAGTCTGCGCGCACAGATTGGCGTCAATTGCCCGGGCGGCTCGCGATCATAATCCTCCGCATCAACAGCACCACCGGGAAAGACAAATTTGCCCGGCATGAACACCGCACCATGGCCACGCTGCCCCATCAAAACACGCGGCACCCCGGCGTCTTGGCGCAGCAGGACCACCGTTGCGGCGTCGCGTATGGGGATATCTTGGCTCATGCGTTCACCCTACGCGCAACCCTATGGTTCGCGAAAGGCCTCGCGTGATTTGTAGAGCGGTTTCAGCAGATATTGCAAAAACGTCTTTGACCCGGTGTGCAACTCAACCTGCGCGCGCATGCCGGGACGGATCTCGATTTGTTGCTGCCGCTCGGTCAAACTGCTCAGGTCAACCGTTGCCGTCACCCGATAATAGGGCTCGGCTTTTGGATCGCGCTCATCTTTGAACGTGTCGGCGGACACCACCTGAACCTTGCCCTTCAAGGAGCCGAAAATCGTGTAATCATAGGCAGATAGTTTGATCGTCGCGTCTTGGCCGGGTTGCACATGGGCGATGTCTTCGGGGCGCACGCGCGCTTCGACAAACAACTCTTCGTCCACAGGAATGATCTGAACCAACTCCTCTCCGGGCCGAATCACGCCGCCAATCGTCGTCACCATCAGGCTGTTCACGATACCCCGCATCGGCGCGACGATCACTGTACGCCCGAGCTGATCATTGGCCAAGGTCAGCGCCTGTTTGACCGAGGCCAGCTCTTTGAGCGTATCGGAATAATCTTCGGCACGCTGCAATTCTGCCTGCGTGACAATCTCATTGTATTTGAGTTGGGCGTCAGAATGCGATTTGCGGGCACGGGTCACTTCGATCAGCGACACCACGTTTTTCGTCAGCATGTCCTCCATCAAGGACCGCTCCGTTTCCGCTTGTTTCAAAACCGCCATCGCGCCATCTTTTCGCGCCAAATAGTCACCAACCCGCGCCTTCAACAGTGCCTTTTCAGAGGCCAGAACCGTTGTTGCCCGTGCCGCGAGATCGTCGGGAACGACGAACTCGTCCTCGCCCTCAAGCTCCGCCTCAAGCCGCAAACGCCGCACCTCTAAGGCGTCGATTTTTTCCTGAAGATCATCCACAGAGGTGCGAAATTCCGTGCCCTGCAATTTGGCCAGAACCTGACCCTGTTCGACCTCTTGCCCCTCATGCACCAACAGTTCGGACAAGATCCCGCCCTCAAGGTTTTGCACAATCTGCGGTCGCGATGAGGAAATCATTTCACCATCAGAACGCACAATCTCATCGACCCGCGCAATGGCCGCCCAAAGCAAAAAGATCACAACCACAACGGCCGAAATTCGAATGATCCACCCCGGACGATCCATGTCCTTGTCGAGCATGTCGTCGAACGTGGCCATCAACGTGTGCTCGCGTTTTCGAGATGCGCCATGACCTGTGCACGTGGCCCGTCTACAACCAATCGCCCGTCCTTAAACACCATCGCCCGATCCGCGAGGGCGACGATGGGCAAACGATGTGTGGCGACCACAACGGTGCGCCCCGAAAGCCACTCCGTGAGCCGCGCCACAAGCCCAGTTTCAAGCGCCTGATCCAGCGCCGCAGTCGGTTCGTCCAACAGGCAAACAGACGGGTTTTGCAACCACATCCGCGCCCAGCCAATCGACTGACGCTGACCGACAGAAAGGCCTTCGCCACCATCACGAATTTCAAGGTCCAGCCCGCGGTGATGCCCACGCACAAACGCGCCCAAACCGGCAAAATCCAAAGCGGCGAGCAGGCGATCATCATCGCGTTCCATACCGCCAAGATTCAGGTTGTCACGCAATGTCCCGGCAAACAGCCGCACATCTTGGCCAAGGTAGCCAACAGAGCGGCGAATATCGCGCGGATCAATTTGCGACATCTCGGCACCGTCCAGCAAAATGCGCCCTTGGGTCGGCGCATAAAGCCCGGCGAGGAGTTTCAGGAATGTGCTTTTACCTGATCCATTGGCCCCCAGAACCGCAATTTTTTGCCCCGCTTTGATATCAAGTCCCGGCAGATCAAGCGTCGGCGCGCCCTCGGTGTCGTAGCGAAACTGTGCCTCCCGCAACACGAATGCGCCGTTGATCTGCGGACGACGAAGGAAGTTGCGATCCTCGCCGTTGTCCTGCGGTGCGGCGGCGATCGCGTCCAATCCGTCCAGCGCGGTTTTGACATTGGCCCACCGCGCCATCGTTGCGGAAAGCTGAGTCAACGGCGCGAGCGTGCGCGAGGTCAAGATGCCGGTTGCAATGATCGTCCCAACGGTAAATTCACCGGCGAAAACCAAATAGGTTCCGGCCACCACAGCCAAAACATAGGTCAATTGCTGCACACCTTGGGACCAGAAGGTCAACATGCCGGAGAGTTTGCGCTGTTCCGACGATTTCGCCGCAGACAGCAGGTTCAATTCATCCCAAATCCTGCGTACCCGCTCTTCGCCGCGTTGGGTTTTGATCGTGTCGAGTTCAAACACCGCCTCATGCAAAAGCCGCGTCGATTTGGCCGATGCCCCTTGGGTCTCTTGGGTCAGGCGCATCATCCGTTTTTGGAACAAATAGCCGGGCACCACCATGATGATCGCGCCCACAACCAAAATCCAAACGATCGGGCCGGAGATCGAGGCCACAAGCGCAAAGAACAAAAAGATAAACGGAATGTCGGCAACTGATCCGATGGTCGAGGCGGTGAAAAACTCACGCACCGACCCGAATTCACGCATGGCGGAAAACAGGCCCGTCGGCGTTGTCGGCCGCGCATCGGACCGCATTCCCAAGAGCCGCTCCATCAAGATCGACTGAACCCGCATTTCAATTTGACGCCCCGCCCCATCCATCAGACGCGAGCGGGCAAGTTTCAAAACCGCCTCCAAAGCGATGGCTAAAACCGCGCCAAGTGCCAGTACCCAAAGCGTGGCTTGCGATTGGTGCGGGATCACCCGATCATAGACTTGCAGCGAAAACAGAGCGACGGCGACGGCCAACATATTGGCCACAAGCGAACCCAATGCGATCTCGCCGATCTGCCGTTTAAACGCTCCGAACTGCCCCCAAAACCAATGCTGTTTTGACAAAAGCGGCACATGAGTGGCCGCCAATGTGTCCAAATTTTTCCCGGCGCGCACAATGGTTCCGGTGAAGAACGGTGCGAATTCATAAAGCGGCACTTCGGCCACCTGATCGGCCCCGGTGTGATCAAAAACGGTCAGAACCTCACCTTTTTGCGACCACACAAGGACGATATGACCGGACGACATATAGGCCAATGCGGGCCAAGCCTTGGGCGTGATCGCGGCCAGATGAGTGACTTCGGCGGACAGACCCGTCAGGCCAATCGCACGCGCCATAGCTGTGGGGGCGACATCTTCGCCAGTTTGATCCGCAAAGCTTTCGATCAGATCGGAGATCATCGCACGTTGACCAAAACGCGCGGCAAAAGTCGCAACCAATTCAGCACGCTGAAGGAATTTGCGCGAAAACACCGCCTGCTGTGGTTGCGGTGCCGGTTCCGGCTGAGTGATCTGGATCTGTTGCTGTGGCGACTGCGGGAAAATCTCAGCCTGTGTGACCGGCGCAGCGATCTTGGGCATTACAGACTGCGCAATCGGTTCCGGCTGCGTCGCTTGGGGCGCGGGTGGCGCTTGCGTGGGCTGCGCTGGCGGTAGATCACGGGCCGCTTGGCGCGCCTTGGCTTCGGCTTTCACCTCCGCGGCATCGCGTTTGGGTTTGCACGCGGCTTCTGCGGCTTGGCGGGCCTTTTCAAGGCGCTGCGCCTTGGCCCGTTCCCGCGCATCGTTCTCCTCGACACGCAGCTTTTCGGCTGCCTCTTCGCGCAGCCGTGCCTCGCGCGCCGTGTCGGCCACCTTGCGCCGCACCGCTTCGGTCGCGGCGCGTTTCTTTTCCACCATCGGGTCAAGGACCGGCGTAGATTTCTTGGCAGTAGGTGCCACTTTCGTTTTCAGAGCACCCCGACCTTGGGAGCCCAAATGGACGGTCAAAGGAGCCTTGGGTGCTTTCGGGCGATTGGAAACCTCGTCGGGGGTCTCAGGCTTGGCCGAGGTGACCGTAAAAGCAAGTTTTGGTGCTTTTCTCATATGTTCACCCCATCCGCCAGCGTCCCTGACACACGCGCAATTTCAAGCTCGGTCAAGGCAATTTCGTATTTCAAATCAATATGTTTCAACTCGTCTCGGATCATTTGTTCATAAACGTTCAGCACGTCCATGACGCTTTTTTGCCCGGCTTCGAATTGATCTTGGAAAATGCGATAATTGGCGCGGGTTTGTTCGACCAAATCAGCGGCATCGCGTTCTTGGCGGCGCAGGGCCGAGAGTTGACTGTCTAGCCGCGCACGTTTGCGCGCGGAGGTTTCGCGCGCCTTAGCAATCTGCGCGCTGGCGGCCACTTCGCGGGCACGGCTGGCCTCCATTTCCGCGCCTGTGCCAAGTCCCAAACCGGCGCCATCATAGGCCGCACCTGTGCTGTTCTTCTGGCCTAAAAGAGTGGAGGCGGACAGTGTTGGTAACATGGCGGCGCGCTGTGCTTTGGCCTCTGCGATGGTGCGTTTGGCCTCGGCTTCGGCGCGCAGAACCTCAAGCATCGTCACAGAGCCAGACGGCAAGGAAATCCCCATGGCCTGATCAAGAACCGGAAGGGGGACGCCGCCAGTCAGCGTCTCCAGCTCCGCCCATGCGCTGGCTTCAGCCTCGCGGTGGGTGCTGGTTTCATGTTGCATTTCCGACAGGGTCGAGCGCACGACACGTTGATCCGACAGGCTCGATGCCCCGCCTTTGACACGCTCGGTCACGACCCGATTGAATTCCTGCATCCGGCCCAAGCCACGTTCGGCCATGCCAGATTTTTCATGAGCTTCAGCTGCGGTGATATAGAGGGTGAGGCCTTCATACAGCCGATCATTGACGTCTTGCGACAGAGCCACGGCAGAGACTTCGACATCGGCGGCGGCAAATTCGCGCTCGGCCTTATGTTTGCCGTTGTCATAGAGGGTGACGTCAACCAACAGGCCTGCAACCACTTCGCCCAAAGAATTGAGCGTGATCGACGGACCGATGGTGGGCATCCAATTCGTCGAGCGGGCAATCGCGCGCATTTTGGAGGCGCGCAATTCGGCCTCGGCCACACCCGAAGAGGTGGCAAGCACCGCATTGGCCACCGTGTCATAGGCGGAGCCGGGCGTTAACACCGATCGGCGCGCAATCAAATCAGAAATCAGGAGAGAGGCTTCGCCGGAATTGGCGGCAGAGAGGCTTGGGGTTGCAGGATCTTTGGCTTCGGCAACCGCTCCGGATTTCGCACCAGCGTTGCCCTTGAAAAAGGCCACAGGCTTGATGTCAGACAAGCCCGAAAGACCCGTCGAACCAGTGGTGCAGCCGGTCAAAAACACCGCCACACCCAAGAGCGCACTCAATTTAACCAAACACTTCATAACACCCGTCGCGCTCCCCGCCTCCGCGCTTTCTTTTGGGGATGCGGGCACCGAAACGCACCCGCATCCCATTGTTTTTCCACCGTTACGGCAGGACCACTTCGATATGGTGATCAATCATCACTTGATCATCGCCAAGCGTGTAGATGTCATACGTCGCGCCATCAATCATGGTGCTGTCCCCCGTCAACGCACCGCCCTCAAGCACCACACGGTCGTCTTCGCCACCATGGATGGTCAAGACGCCATCTTCGCCCACGATCCGGTCCAAATCCGCAGTCGACAGCGTGACTTCACCGCCGTTGACGAATTGAAGATCAATCGCACCGAGGTCGAATTGGTCAAGCCCGGAATTGTCGATATCGACCTCGAAATAGGCCCCATCGGGACGTTCGTTGGTGGTGTCAAGCACAAGCAATGTATCGGACTGGTTGCCCGCGACATCTTCGGAGCTGATGACAATCTGGTCGCCATTGGACACATGGCTGCCAAAGTTGAGCAAGGTCTGCGACCCAAGGTCATAATCGGTGTGCGAAATCTCAGTCGAGGAGCCGTTCTCATCGAGAGAATAAACCGACACATCGTCCCCCATCTCACTGACGGAGATCGAATGCACCCCATCCGTGCCGCGCGTTACGGTTTCGACGGAAGGCGACGAAATCTCAGTGTCGATGGTGACCTGCGCCATCTCGGTGCGCGTATTGCCCGCGGCATCTGTGGCGTCGATTTGCACATTTGCGGCATAGGTCCCTTCGGGAATCTCACCGGCCGTGTAGCTGACGCTCCAATTGCCAGCCACATCGACAGAGGCGAGATGGCGAATGCCGTTGAGGGTCACGTAAACCGTTGAGCCCGGCTCCACAAACCCCGTCAAAGTTGCCCCGGAGTGCGCCTCAGCAAGGTTGATGAACATGTCGCCGCTGGCATCACCATTCAGGCCCAGAGAGGTGACCAAAGTGTCATAAGTGATGGTTTCAGACAGTGACGCGGTGTTGCCTGCCGGGTCTGTCGCGTTGATGATCACATTGGCGGAGCCTTCGCCCGAGGGCAGCGCAGAGGCCGGAATGGTCGCAGACCAATTGCCAGAGCCATCAACGGCGGCCAGGTAGTTTTGACCTTGGAAGGACAACACAACCGTGGAGCCCACCTCGACGGTCCCGGCAAGTTGAACGCCAGATTGAGACTCAAGACCGTTGACCACACCGTCGGCCCCACCTTGTTGGGCGGTCTCGGCAAAGTTGCTGACAAACGTGTCAACTTCCACAGCCGTTTGTACCGTTCTGGTGTTGCCTGCAGCGTCGGAAATCGTCGCCGACGCGCCAGTGTCATATTCGCCCGGAGTGACTTCGGATGCGGGGAAAAAGGCCGCGAAGGTCCCGGCATTGGTCGATGTGACCGTATGGGTCACGCCGCTCAAAGTGACGGTGATCGTGTGGTTCGGGGTTGCTGTGCCGCTGACCCAGACCCCATCTGAGGCCTCGACCGCGTTGATCACGTTATCACCTTCGATCGGGTTGGTGGAGAGCGCAATGTCGCCCGCAACTGTATCGACATGAACCGTGCTTGTGGTGGTCGCGGTGTTGCCCGCAGCATCTGTGGCAACGGCGGTCAGCGTGGTGTCATATTCACCGCCCGCCAAAGTGCCCGCAGCATAGGATGCGGTCCATTGGCCCGAGCCATCCGCCACGGTGGTCACGGAAACGCCCGAAAGCGTGACGACAACGGTCGCGCCCGGCTCCGCTGTCCCGGCAAAGCTCATGGATTGCTGGCTCTCAGCCAAGTTGATGGTTTCGTCGCCGCCCGAATGACCCGCATTGATCGCCACACCCGTTTCGGTGTCGATCGAGAAGGTGCCCGTCGCGGAGGCCGTATTGCCCGCCGCATCGGTGGAGACGGCTGTGACCTCTGCATTGTAGCTACCCTGCGGCAGGGAGCCGCTTTCATAGGTCACGGACCATGTGCCATCCTCGCTCACAGTCGCGCTGCGCGAGACGCCTGCCACGGTGACAGTGACCGAAGCACCCGCTTCACCCAGACCCGTCAAGACGACACCGCCGTTCATTTCGGACAGGTTGACCATACCATCGCCACCCGCGGCCCCGGCATTCACCGACAGCGACGCCTCAAGGTCAATCGCGATCTCATGGGTGTAGGTCGCGGCATTGCCGTAAATGTCTGTCACGGTTGCGGTGACGGTGCTGTCATAGGTGCCAGCAGGCAGTTGAGCGCCATCAAAAGTGACCGACCATGTGCCATCGGTCCCAACCACGGTTTCGATCATCTGACCTTCAAGCTCGACCACAACCGTGGCCCCGGCTTCGGATTGACCCGAAACCGGAATACCATCGCTTGCCTCAGAAATATTGACGATATCGTCGCCTTCGACCGTATCAAAGCTGAGATCTTCGGGGGCAGTGTCGACCAAAAGCGTGTCGGTGACCGTTGTCGAATTGCCCGCCTCATCGGTGGCCACGACGGTCACATCGGTGGTGTATTCGCCTGTTTCAATCGCATCGCTGTCAAAGACCGCCGTCCACGTGCCATCCTCGCCAATCGTCACGGTTTCGGTGGAGCCATTGATGGTCACATCCACAACCGCGCCGGGTTCGCCATCGCCGGTGATCTCAAAGCTTCCGCCGTCGTAAATCTCGCCGTTGACATAGTCGCCAACGCTTTCGACACCTGTCAGGATCGCCACGTCAGGTGCGGTGGTGTCGCTTTCGCCACCGCCATTGCCACCGCCATTGCCGCCGCCGTCACCACCGCTGCCACCATCCAACAAAATAACCCCAGCCGCAGCTGCGGCAGCAGCCCCAGCGCCGCCAAGCCCCATACCAGCAAGCGCCAACGGAGCCACAACGGGTTCGATCCGCTCGAGGTCGAGGAATGCGAGCTGGTCGTATTCGCTCCATTTTCCGGTCAAGTCGATGTCTTGATAGGAAGCCACAAGATCGCCTTGGTTTTCATCGACGAAATCGACCTTGGTCATAAGGCCGCGCTCGGACAAGAAGAGGTCATGATCCCCGCCCTCAAAGTAGCCCTCAAGCACGATCGACTTGCCACCGATCAACTCGACCACAAGGTTTCCGCCTTCCCGAGAATACCCCGAAACTGCGGCAGTCGACATGTTTAAAGAGATATCTTCGACCCCACGAACCGAGATCGCTTCGACATTTTCGGAGAGGGAGAGAGTGCCCGTGTCTACATTGCCCGCGATATCGCGGACGGAATACTGAATGCCCAACATTTTACCAATTCACTTCTGCTCGATTTACCATCACGTACCAAAAAACGGTCGCAACTTGTCATTAAGTTCCCCTGCAAACTATATGATCGAGGATTCTCCCGCTAGAGGATAAATGTCACACTGCCACAATTTTGCCCCACTTTTCCACCAGATAGGCGCTCAAACTCACCCTATACGTGTAAATGTAGCGCCCTTTGCAATATATTGAAGGCGGCCGGAGGCACCGATGAGCCTAAAACGCGGCACGCAGTCCACGCAGGCGCAAGGCGTTTGAAAGCACAAAAACCGAAGACATCGCCATCGCACCCGCGCCCAACATTGGCGACAATTGAATCCCAAAAGCGGGGTAGAGCGCACCGGCCGCGACCGGAATAAGGGCGGCGTTATAGGCGAACGCCCAAAACAGGTTTTGCCGGATATTGGCCATGGTTTTGCGACTGACATCCAAAGCGGTGACCACGGCCCCCGGATCGCCCCCCATCAACACCACATCTGCCGCCTCAATCGCCACGTCGGTCCCGGTGCCAATCGCCACGCCGACATCGGCAGAGGCCAGAGCGGGGGCGTCATTGATCCCATCCCCAACAAAAGCGACGGACCCGAAACTCTCTTGCAGCGCGGCAACGATTTTGGCTTTGCCTTTGGGCAAAACCTCGGCCTCGACATGATCAATACCAAGGTCACGCGCGATGGCTTCGGCGGCTTTGCGCGTGTCGCCGGACACCATCGCAACCTTGATCCCGCGCGCATGCAGCGCCTCGATGGCGCGGCGCGAGGTTGGGCGGACCGGATCGGAAATCCCGATCACCAAAGCGGGAACGCCATCCACCGCCACCAAAACCGGGGTGCGGCCCTGCTCAGCCAAATTGGACAACGGCGTTTCGAACGCCTCTGCGGCAATCTTTTCCCGGCTCATCAGACGCATATTGCCGATCAGGACGTCTTTGCCTCCGACCTCGGCCTTCATGCCATGCCCAGCCACGGCACGTGCTTTGGCCACCTCTGGCAAACGCAACCCACGCGCCTCAGCCGCGCGTTCAATGGCGCGAGCAATCGGGTGTTCGGACTGCGCCTCAGCGGCGGCGACCATGGCAAGCAGGGCGTCTTCTTCTCCGTTCACAACAATCACATCGGTCACATCCGGGCGGCCTTGCGTGAGCGTGCCGGTTTTGTCAAAGGCGATCACTTTAACGCCCTGAAGCGCCTGCAACGCATCGCCTTTGCGGAACAAAACCCCCAGCTCGGCGGCCCGCCCGGTGCCCACCATGATCGAGGTCGGCGTCGCCAGCCCCATGGCGCAAGGACAGGCGATGATCAGCACCGCAACCCCGGCGACAAGCGCGTGGGCCAAGGCGGGCTCCGGCCCAAAGATCAGCCAAATCAAAACCGTCAGCAGCGCCAGCGCCATCACCGCGGGCACAAAATACATCGTCACCTTGTCGACCAGCGACTGGATCGGCAGTTTCGCGCCCTGCGCCTCTTCGACCATACGGATGATCTGGGCCAGCATCGTATCGGCACCGACTTTTTCGGCGACATAGGTCATGCTACCCTCGCCGTTGACCGTGCCCGCAATCACCGCCGCGCCCTCAGCCTTGGCCACAGGAATCGGTTCGCCGGAAATCATCGCCTCATCAACATGGCTTTCCCCCGTGAGCACCCGGCCATCAACGGCAATCTTTTCACCCGGACGCAGGTGTAAGACGTCACCGACCTTGATCTCTTCAATCGGAAGTTCGACCACAGTCTCCGCGCGCTCAACCCGCGCCACTTTGGCACGCATCCCGGCCAGTTTGCGGATCGCTTCTCCGGTGCGCCCCTTGGCCCCCGCCTCCAACCAGCGCCCCAGCAGGATCAGCGTGACGATGACGGCGGCGGCTTCGAAATACACATTCTGTGCGCCCATCGGCACGGCTTGCGGCCAAAAGGTCACGACGGTGGAATAGACAAAGGCAGCGCCCGAGCCCAGCGCCACAAGCGCGTTCATATCCGGGCCACCGCGCAACAGCGACGGAATACCTTTGGCAAAAAACACCCGACCGGGCCCCGCGAGCACCACAAATGTGAGCGCGAATTGCACCATCCGCCAAAGCCATTCCGGCACCGCCATCATCCACCAATGATGCAGCGCCGGGATCAAATGCCCGCCCATCTCGATGACAAAAATCGGCAGGGTGAGCGTGGCGGCCAAGATCAACCGTTTGCGCAACAGGCGCGCTTCATCGGCTTTGCGATTGACCGGAGCGGCTTCGCGATCCATCCGCGCCCGCGCCTCATAACCGGATTTGGCAATGGCTTTGGTCAGGTTCTCGACATTCTGAACGCCCGCCAGATAGTGCACCTGCGCCGTCTCAGCCGCCAGATTGACAGAGGCCTCGCGCACGCCCTCAAGCGCAGCAAGCGCGCGTTCGACCCGACCGACACAGGACGCGCAGGTCATGCCTTGAACGTCAAAGGTCACCTCTTCGGTCCGTGCCGGATAACCCGCCTTGTCCAAGGCCGCGACCAAGCCCGCAACATCCGCCGGGGCGTCAAAGGTCACCTCTGCCGTCTCCGTGGCCAAATTCACATTGGCGCTGGTCACGCCCGCAGTGCCATTTAAGGCGCGCTCCACACGGCCCACACAAGAGGCGCAAGTCATGCCTTCGACGGATAAACGGGTGCTGTGCATTTTTGTCGCTCTGGCTTTTTGGTCCATAGAGGTTAAGTAGGAGTCTGATACCGTTAGGGCAAGCCACCACGCCGTGACATAGCGCCCTATCCCCCTTTCCCTTTTGCATGAGGTCAAATGAATGTCTGTCTTTTCCGTTCCTGATATGAGCTGCGGCCATTGCAAAGCCGCGATCACCGAAGCGCTTGAGGCTGTGGATGACACGGTTGAAATTTCCGCCGACATGGATGCGCGTGAAATTGACGTGTTTTCCGAGGCGGGCGACGAGGCCATTCTCACCGCGTTGAAAGCGGCAGGCTATCCGGCAGAACTGAAAAGCTAATCCCCCCAGCCGCTCACACCATTGCACCATGCCGCTCTGCGCGCTAACGCTGAGGGAATGGGCAAAAGCATCGGGATGACCATGGGGATGACAATGACCACGCCAGACTGGATTGCCGTCGATTGGACCGCGCGCGATTTGACCGTTTGGGGCATGGACGCAAAGGGATCGGTTTTGGCCGAGGCCAAAGCGGAGGCCCCGACCGACACCGCCGGGTTTGACGCCGCCCTTGGGGCGGTTTTGCAGGGCTGGGCCACCCCAACAAACACGCCGATTGTGGCCGCTGGGCGCTTCGCCCACGCGCCCCGTGCAGTGCCGTGTCTGGCGATGCCAGAGCATTTTTCCGCCACCTCACCGCTGTATTTCCCGGCCTTGTCGCAAGAGGAGCCACGCCATGTGACCCTTGGCATGGAGGCGGCGATTGCGGGATTTGTGGCCCTGACCCCAAAATTCGATGGCGTCCTGTGCCTGCCCGGCGCGCGCATGACGGTCTGGGCGCATATCTCAGCCGAAGAGGTGGTGTCGTTTCGGTCGGTCGCAACCGGGGTGATGATGACCGGGCTGGCACAGCAATCGGGCTATGAGGCATTCTTGTCCGGCGAGGCTTTGGACGACACGGTCTTTACAGATGCCGTATCGGACGCAATGTCGCGGCCAGAACAGTTCAGCTACCGCATCGCCTCGCTTGAAGCCGAAGCGTATTTGGGCACTCTGCTCCCTGCCCGTGCCCGCGCAACGGCCCTTGGCCTGTTGATCGGAGCGGAATTGGCGGCGACGCGGCCCTATTGGCTGGGCCAACCGATTGCTTTGATTGGCGATGCCGACCTGTGCGCAACTTATGGGATGGCCTTGAATGCACAATATGCCATGCACACCGTCTATGACCGCACAGACATGGTGCAGGCGGGGCTATACGCGGCTTTTCGGACGGCATTTGAATGATTGCGCCCTTTGGCACCACGAAAGCGGGGCATCCGGTGGATGTCATCACGCTCCACGCCGGCGATTTAACCGCCAAAATCCTGACCTTTGGGGCGATCCTCAATGATGTTCGTCTCAAAGGCGTGCCCTATGGGCTGACGCTCGGGTCCAATGATCTGGCCGCTTATGATGGCGGGCCAATGGGGTATTTTGGCGCTTTGGTCGGACCTGTGGCCAATCGGATTGCGGGGGCCTCTGCGACGCTCGATGGGCAGGTGTTTACCTTTGACGCCAATGAGGGCGCAACCACGCTGCATGGTGGTGCCGAGGGGATACAGACCGAGATTTGGCAGATTGCCGATCACACGGACCGTTCAGTCACGCTGACGCTCACCCTGCCCGACGGCAAAGGTGGCTTTCCCGGCACGCGTCTGATCACCGCTCGTTACGAGGTTGAAGCCCCCGCGACCCTGCGCCTGCGCCTTTCGGCCACAACCGATGCGCCGACCTTTATGAACATCGCCAACCACTCCTATTGGTCGCTGGATGGTCGCGCCACCACCGAGGGGCATTGGCTGAAACTCAACGCGGATCGCTACACGCCCGTCGATGCCCGGATGATTCCAACCGGGGTGTGTGATGTGGCGGGCACTGGGTTTGACCTCAGTGAGGGACGGGTTTTGCGGCCCTCGGACGCCCAACGCTATGACCACAATTTTTGCCTCTCGGACCGGGCGGGCGAGCTAAAACAAGCCGCTGTTCTCAAAGGTGAAACCGGCGTGACCCTTGTGATGGAAACGACCGAGCCGGGACTACAGGTGTTTGATGCGGCCCCGATTGGCAGCGGCAATTTCCCCGGTCATCGCGGCGTGCCTGAGGTCGGGTTTTGTGGCCTGGCTTTGGAAGCGCAACGCTGGCCCGATGCGCCGAACCAGCCGGGGTTTCCGTCGGTGGTTTTACGCCCCGGTGAGACCTATGCCCAAGAGACTCTTTGGCGGTTTTCGAAAGGCTAGGCGGGATTAGCCCTCAAGCCCCGCCTCATACCATTTGCGGATCATCTCGCGGCTCTCGTCATCCATATAGGTCAGGTTGTTCGGCGGCATGGCGTGGGTGACGCCAGCCTGAAGCCAAATCTCTTTCGCCATCGTCGCGATCTCTTGTGACGTCTCCAACCGCACCCCTTTGGGCGGCGAGGCCATGCCCTGCCACGCAGGTTCGCGGGCATGACACATGGAGCAGTTGCCCAACACGATGTCATGCACATCCTCAAAACCTTCGGCACTGGCGAACCGTTGCGCCGCGGGCCCCAACACGGCAGCTTCGTCGCCATCTTCTTTGTCCTGAAGGAAAATCCCCGCCGTCGACAACCACATGATCGCCACGAACAACCCCGCCGTCAGCCCCCATGTCCACCACAACATGCCACCGCGTTTATGCATCGTGTTAAAGAAATGGCGGATCGTGACCCCCATCAAAAATACCAGCGCCGCGATGATCCAATTGTATTTCGACGCGAAGGCCAGTGGATAGTGGTTCGACAGCATCATGAACAACACTGGCAGGGTCAGGTAATTGTTATGGGTCGACCGTTGCTTGGCAATTTTACCGTATTTCGGGTCCGGCGTGCGGCCTTCGACCAGATCTTTGACCACGATTTTCTGGTTCGGGATGATAATAAAGAACACATTGGCGGTCATCACCGTGGCGGTAAACGCCCCGAGGTGCAGGAAAGCGGCACGGCCTGAGAACACTTGGGTATAGCCCCACGCCATGATCACCAAGACGACATAGAGAAAGAGCATCAACCGCGTGTTGTCGTCGCCAAATTTGCTTTTGCAGACAAAATCATAGGCGATCCAACCAATCGTCAAAGAGGCCAGTGACAACCCGATCCCGGCCCAAAGCGCGATGTCGAGCACATTGGGGTCCACCAGATACAGTTCCGCGCCCAGATAATAGACCACGAACATCAAGGCGACGCCCGATAGCCATGTCGCATAGCTTTCCCATTTGAACCAAATCAGATCGGCGGGCATGCGCGCAGGCGCAACCATGTATTTTTGGATGAAGTAAAAACCACCGCCGTGGACCTGCCATTCTTCGCCAGATACGCCCTGACGGCGGTCAGTAGAGGGGCGCAACCCCAAATCCAGTGCGATGAAATAAAACGACGAGCCGATCCAAGAGATCGCCGTGATCACATGAACCCAACGCAGAGTGAACTCGGCCCATTCCCAAAAAATCGCCATGAACATGTGCTCAACTCCCCCGATAGGTCGAATAGCCAAAAGGTGATAGCAACAAGGGCACGTGGTAATGCGATGTCGGGTCACTCACGCCGAAAACGATCGGGATGATGTCCAGAAACAATGGTTCTTGCCCACCCTGCCCTGAGGCCCGCAGATAATCCCCCGCATAAAAGATCAGCTCATAGGTTCCGATTGAAAACGACTCTTTGGGCAGGATCGGACTGTCTGTTCGACCATCTGCATTGGTGACCATCTCCGCCAAAAGCTTGCGATCACCACCGCCCAAGTCATACAATCTGATCGTCAGGCCCGTGGCCGGAACACCGCGCGCCGTGTCCAGAACATGGGTGGTCAAAAACCCGGAAGTCATGTGTTTTGTGCTCATTTTCGATGCGTTTCTCTCAAAGGCTGGCCTATGATGTGGGAAAGGGCAATCAATCTTTTGCACTTCCCTAAGGGCAAACGTAGAAAAAACGAGCGAAAGCCTACCAATTAGTCAAAATCCACGAAGGCCTCTCAAAATGCAAAAAAATCCGCCACGTTATGTCCGAAACATGCAGGGCTATGGGGCCAACGCGCCCGATCCGCAGTGGCCCGACGGCGCGAAAGTGGCTGTGCAATTTGTGCTGAACTATGAAGAGGGCGGCGAGAATTGCGTCTTACATGGCGATGCTGCGTCTGAGGCCTTTCTGTCTGATATTGCCGGGGCCTCCATGTGGCAGGGTCAGCGCCATTGGAACATGGAAAGCATCTATGAATACGGGGCGCGCGCCGGGTTTTGGCGGCTGCATCGTCTGTTCACTGGCGCCAATATACCGGTGACAATTTACGGCGTCGCCACCGCTTTAGCCCGCAGCCCGGAACAGGTCGCAGCGATGCAAGACGCCGGTTGGGAAATTGCCTCGCACGGCCTCAAATGGGTCGAACACAAGGACATGCCCGAAGCCGAAGAGCGCGCCGCGATTGCCGAGGCGATCCGGCTACACACTGAGGTCACGGGCGAACGGCCCTATGGTTGGTACACCGGGCGGTGTTCGGAAAACACCGTGCGTTTGGTGGCCGAAGAAGGTGGGTTCGACTATATCTCTGACACTTATGATGACGATCTGCCTTATTGGATCGAAGCGGGTGAGCGCGATCAGTTGATCATCCCTTATACGCTTGAGGCCAATGATATGCGCTTTGCCACGGCCCCCGGCTATATCACCGGCGAACAATTCTTTACCTATCTCAAAGACGCCTTTGACGTGCTCTATGCCGAAGGCGCTGAGAGCACGCCGAAAATGATGAACATCGGGTTGCATTGCCGCCTCATCGGTCGCCCCGGAAAGCTCGCAGGACTAAAGAAGTTTATTGAATATATCCAAGGATTTGACGGGGTCTGGACGCCGAAGCGCATCGACATTGCGCGGCACTGGGCCAAGACTCATCCCCCCTCCCGCATAGCCCGCCCAAGTCAGATGACGCGCGAAAAGTTCGTCGACACATTTGGCAGCATCTACGAGCATTCGCCATGGATTGCCGAACGCGCTTTTGATCTGGAACTCGGGCCTGCTCACGACAGCGCCGTGGGCATCCATTCCGCGCTGTTTCGTATGTTCCGCTCGGCCTCTGAGGCGGAGAAACTCGGCGTTTTGACGGCACACCCAGACCTCGCCGGCAAACTCGCCACCGCCAAACGGCTCACGGCGGAAAGCACGGCAGAGCAAGCCTCCGCCGGGCTGGATGCTTTGACAGATGATGAGCGCACGGGTTTTGAGCGCCTGAATGCGGACTATACCAAAAAATTCGGCTTCCCCTTTATCATCGCGGTGAAAGACAATACCAAAGACAGCATCCTTGCGGCGTTCAAAACCCGTCTGGAGCACTCACGCGACACCGAATTCTCTACGGCCTGCGCCCAAGTCGAACGCATCGCTTGGCACCGTCTGGCCGATCTGTTTAACACCATGGAACACCCTGAATGACCTACGCCTTCCCCCCGGCGGTCTGCCCTCTCAAAATGAAAACCCCGAAAGCACGGCGATTTTTACACCGGCCTACGCGGTCATCCCCGCCTCTGTGCAACGCGATATCGTCACCAGCTTTCTGCCCGGCTGGCACGGCATGCGCATGTGGGTTCTGGCCCGGCCAATGACGGGTTTTGCCGAAACTTTCGCGCAATATGCGGTCGAATTGGCCCCCGGTGGCGGCACCTCTGAACCCGAGCCGGATCGCTCTGCCCAAGCGGTGATTTTTGTGGCTTTTGGCGAGCTGCGCCTGTCCATCGGCGGCGCGCGTTCGACCCTCACGTCCGGGCATTTCGCCTATATCCCGGCAGGTGCTGTTTGGGAGATTTGGAACACGTCCGATGCCCCCGCTGGCTTTCACTGGCTCCGCAAGCGGTTTGAACATATCGCAAGCCTCAATCCGCTCGAAGCCTTCACCATACATGAGACCGATGTCCCCAAAAGCGAGATGCCCGATTGCGATGGCGTTTGGGCGACACAGCGGTTTTTTGATCCGTTCGATCTGCGCTATGACTTCCACGTCAATATCGTCAATATTCTGCCCGGTGGCCGCATTCCGTTTGCTGAAACCCATGTGATGGAACACGGGCTTTATGTGCTCTCGGGCACGGCTAAATATTTGCTGAACAAAGATTGGGTCGAGGTCGGCCCAGGTGATTTCATGTGGCTGCGCGCTTTTTGCCCGCAGGCCTGTATTGCCACTGGCGATGAGCCGTTTCGCTATCTGCTCTATAAGGATGTGAACCGCCACGTTTCTCTTGAAATCGCAGGCCGCCGCTGATGGGCTACACCCTCACAACCGCGCCTTTGACGGCCAAAGCCTTTGCCCCCTACGGCGATGTCTTGGAGGCACGCGGCACGCCCGACAAACTGATCAATGCGGGCAAATGTGGACGATTCCATGACCGCGCGAAGGTCGACGTGATGGAAGCTCGTGTCGGCATTTCGATCTTCAAAGCCGAATTGCGCGCCCTGCCCTATACGCTTGATTTGATTGAAAGGCATCCCGAAGGATCACAAGCGTTCATTCCGATGTCCGATGATCCGTTTTTGGTGATCGTCTCGGACGGGCCGGGCGCCGCCCCCAAAGCGTTTCTGACGGATGGCCATCAGGCGATCAATTTTCACCGAGGCACATGGCACGGGGTTTTGACGCCGCTTTCTGGCAGCGGAATGTTCGCCGTGGTCGATCGCATCGGTGAAACAGCCAATTTGGAAGAACATGTGTTTGAGACGCCTTGGGTGGTGACACATGGCGAATAGCCATGCCCCCAGGGGGCCTCGACCGAGAGTATTTGCACTGCAATGAAAACAGGGGCAGGGTTATTCTCCGAAGCCCCCGCCGCCCGGCGTTTCCATTCCGAATATCCCGCCTGTGGGCAGATCAATTTCATCATTGCCTTGCAAAGCGACACGCGTGCCATCGGGCCGTTCGGCCCAATTGCAGCCGACCTGCCCCGGTGCGCCACCCGCCACGCCAAAAGGCGGAATAACCCGATGCGAGGACAGCGTTGTCACGGTCACCGGCTCTAAAAATTGCATCCGCCGCACAGCGCCATTGCCGCCATGATGCGCACCTGCGCCGCCTGATCCCTGACGAATGGAAAATTCCAAAAGCCGGACCGGAAAGCGCGATTCCAACACTTCGGGGTCGGTCATCCGCGTGTTGGTCATATGGCTTTGCACCGCGTCGCAGCCATCAAAATTCGGGCCCGCGCCGGTGCCGCCCGCGATGGTTTCGTAGTTCTGAAACCGCGCATTGCCCCAGACGAAATTGTTCATCGTGCCTTGTGATCCGGCGATCACGCCAAGCGCCCCAAACAGCGCGTTGCAGGCGGCTTGTGACACTTCGGTATTGCCGGCAATCACGGCGGCGGGGGGGCGCGGGTTGAGCATGGAGCCTTCGGGCACCTTGATCGTCAGCGGCGTCAAGCAGCCCTCATTGAGCGGGATATTTTTGCCCACCAGCGTGCGGAAGACATAGAGCACCACGGCGCGTGAAATCGACAGGGGGGCGTTGAAGTTGCCGTCTTGTTGCGGCGAGGTTCCGGTGAAGTCGACGGTGGCTGAGCGGGTGTCACGATCGACCGTGATGGCCACTTGGATCTGCGCGCCGTTGTCCATCGGGTAGGTGAATGTGCAGTCCGAAAGCCGGTCAATCACGGCGCGGACCGAGGCTTCGGCATTGTCTTGGACATGCTGCATATAGGCGGTGACGGTGGCCCCGCCGTAGCGCGCGATCACCCCGATCAAGGCACGCTTCCCGGTTTCATTGGCGGCGACTTGGGCCTGAAGGTCGGCGATGTTTTGATCCATATTGCGCGCGGGATAGCGGCCAGAGGCCAAGATTTCGCGCAGATGCGCCTCCTGGAACACACCGTCTTTGAGCAGGCGCATGTTTTCAATCACGACGCCCTCGTCTTCGAGACTGCGACTGTCGGGCGGCATTGAGCCGGGGGTACGCCCGCCGACATCGGCATGGTGCCCGCGCGAGCCGAGCCAAAACGCGGGTTTACCCTCCAAGAACACCGGCGTGACCACAGTGATATCAGGCAAATGGGTGCCGCCCCGATAGGGGGAGTTGAGCACGAAAGCATCGCCCTCTGCCACATCCGGATTCAGCCGCATGACGGTTTGGATGCTGTCGGACATCGACCCCAAATGCACCGGAACATGTGGCGCATTGGCGACCAAATGGCCCTGCGCGTCAAAGATGGCGCAGGAGAAATCAAAGCGCTCTTTGATGTTCACCGACCACGCCGTGTTGGCCAAGGTCGCGCCCATTTGATCGGCCACAGACATGAACAAATTCGACATGACTTCAAGCAGGATCGGATCGGCATCCGTGCCCATGGCCGCGACGCGTTCGGCGGCCGTGTCGCGGGTCAAAATGAGGTTGCCGAACTGATCCAAACGCGCCGACCAACCGGGTTCGACGAGATTGGTGCCGGTCGGTTCCGCGACGATGGCCGGGCCAAAGATGACGCTGTCTTGCGGCAAAGCCTGGCGATCATATAACGGCACCGCGCCCCAGCCTTCGGCGCGGACCATCACACGGGCCTTGGCTCTGACCTCGCCTGTCGGCATGGGACAGGCTGTGGGCGCTTCCCCGGTGCCACCGATGGCTTCGACCGCGATCATATCGAGGATCAGATCACGCCCCGGAGGCGCAAAGCCAAAGCGGGATGTATGCGCGTCTTCAAAGGCTTGCGACATATCCGATGCAGCGCCAAACGGCACATCAAGGGTTTGATGCGAGCCCGTGTAGCGCAGATGCGCCCGGGTGAGGATGCGGATATTCGCGAGACCTTGGGCAGCAACTTCGGCCTCTGCCTCGGCCTGCAACCGCGCGGCTATAACCTCTGCCGGAGCAAGGTTCGAGAGCGGGCAATCGGCCTGTGCCTCGCGCAGGGCGCGGATGTCGGCCAAGCCCATGCCATAGGCGGACAACACGCCCGCAAGCGGGTGGATCAGCACCCGCGTCATGCCCAAAGCATCGGCGACCAAACAGGCGTGTTGCCCCCCTGCGCCGCCGAAACATTGCAAGGTATAATCGCTAAGATCATGGCCGCGCTCGACCGAGATTTTCTTGATCGCGTTGGCCATATTATCGACCGCAATTTTGAGAAACCCTTCGGCAACCTGTTCTGGGCCAAGCGACTGTCCGGTGGCGGCGTTGATTTCTTGGGTCAGGGCCGCAAAGCCCCGTTGAGTGGCCGCCAGATCCAGCGGCTCGTTGCCGTCAGGGCCAAAGACAGACGGAAAATGATCGGGCGACAGCTTGCCCAAAAACACATTGCAATCGGTCACCGTAAGCGGTCCGCCACGACGATAGGAGGCGGGACCGGGATCGGCCCCCGCCGACTCTGGTCCGACCTGAAACCGCCCATCGCGGAAGGTACAGATCGAGCCACCGCCCGCCGCAACCGTGTGAATGTCCATCATCGGCGCGCGCATCCGCACGCCTGCAACTTCGGTCTCAAACGAGCGTTCATACAGCCCCGCGTAATGGGACACATCGGTGGAGGTGCCGCCCATATCAAAGCCGATAAGACGGTCAAACCCCGCCGCCTCACCCGTGCGCACCATGCCAACAATCCCCCCTGCCGGACCGGACAAAATGGCATCACGGCCTTGGAACAGCGCAGCATCCGTCAGGCCGCCGTTGGATTGCATGAACAACAGCCGTTCACAGGCGTGGCCCAAGGAAAGTGCCGATGCGACCTGATCGACGTAGCGGCGCAGGATGGGGGAGAGATAGGCATCAACCACAGTGGTGTCGCCGCGCGAAACCAGTTTGGCGAGGCGGGACACATCGTGAGAAGTGGAGATTTGGGTGTAGCCGATGGCGTGCGCGATTTCGGCCACGCGGGCCTCGTGATCAGGGTTCAAATATGCGTGCAAAAAGGCGATGGCGACCGCACGCAGACCTGCGTCATAGCCCGCTTGCAGCGTGGCGCGCGTCCCCTCTTCGTCCAGCGGCATGACCACGCCGCCATCGGCATTCAGACGTTCGCGAACCTCGGCCACCTGTTCATACAAAAGATCGGGCCGCTTGATATGAAGGGCAAAGAGATCGGGCCGGGTTTGATAGCCGATCCGCAGAAGGTCACGGAACCCTTCGGTCATAAGGAGCAAAACCCGCTCGCCTTTGCGCTCCAAAAGCGCGTTGGTGGCAACGGTTGTGCCCATTTTGACGGCGCGAATGCAGCCCTGAGGGATCGCATCATGCGCACTCAGCCCAAGCAGATCGCGAATGCCCTGTTCCGCCGCATCGACATAGCGTTCGGGATTGTTGGACAGCAGCTTATGGGTGTGCAATGTTCCATCTGGCGCGCGTCCGACCACATCGGTAAACGTGCCGCCGCGATCAATCCAAAATTCCCACTGTGCCGCGCCCATTCGTAGAAACCCCACCCTGATTGTCGTCCTATGGGCGAACCTATTGGATCATCTCCCAAGCAACAAGCCGACAGCGCAACAGCCCCCCACAGGCCGCAAAAATCAGATCGGGATTGGAATGCACAATTTGTTCGGGATCAGGCGCAATTTCCCTCTTGACCCCCTGCGCCCGACCGACTAACTACGCGGCACTTCGGCGGTGTAGCTCAGTTGGTTAGAGCAGCGGAATCATAATCCGCGTGTCCGGGGTTCGAGTCCCTGCACCGCCACCATCCCTCCCATGCCAAAACCAACATCAACTGCCCAAGAGCATATGGGCTGGTGCTCATATTGCGACACAGGGCAAAGCCCGCCCCGTCAGTTTGACCACCCTCTGGCCTAGACTTTCATCAAAAGCTCTGCTCAAACACTCTGATATTTTTCATTATGTGGAATGGGTCTTTGGAAGCGCTGTTTGTTATTCTCGCTGTTTTGGTTGCCGCAACGCCGATCGCCGTTATTTATCTGTTGATTTCGAACGCCAATTTGAAAGAGCGCCTCGCAACGCTCGAAAAACGGGTCCTCACAGGCGAGCAAACCACCCCTGTGCAGGCCACAGCCGCTCCCCGTGACCTTGCGTACACGGCCTCAAATATCCCACAGGTTGCCCAAAAACCCGGCGAGCACAAACCGGAATCCGCAGCGCTCGACATGCCTTCACACGCAGCGGCCACCACAGCCCAAGGTCCGGCTGAACCGACACCCGAAGCCCCCTCTCAAGCTGTCGTCTTTAACGCGGACAACGTTCAGGCTTTGGTCACATGGGTGACGAAGAACTGGTTCTACGTGGCCTCGGCCTTATCCTTGGCTTTGGCCGGTATTTTCCTTGTGATCTACAGTGTGGAACAGGGCCTTTTGCCGCCCGCCGTGCGGATCACCGCCGCCTTTGTGTTTGGTGGCGCTTTGGTCGCAGCCGGTGAATATATTCGCCGACGTCACGGCGATGATGAAAGCAGTAGCACCGCCTATTTGCCATCGACATTCTCGGGCGCGGGGATTGTTACGCTCTTTGCCTGCGTGCTTGCCGCCCGCCTGCTGTACAATTTTATCGGGCCAGAAATGGCGCTGATTGGCATGGCAATCGTTGGGGCTTTGGCGCTGATTTTGGGGTGGTTCTACGGGCCGTTTTTGGCCGCTGTCGGTGTGATTGGGGCGATGATCGCGCCCTTCATCATCGGCGGGGCCTCTGATACGCCATCCTTCTTGTTGCTGTATTTCTTCATCATTACCGCCGTTGGACTGTCCATTGACACTCTGCGCCGTTGGGCATGGGTCTCGGTCATCTCCCTGGTTGCGGGCTTTGGCGCGGGCACGATGTTGATGCTCGCAGCCGGTTGGCCAGCGCCGCTCTACTTCACGATGTACAGCACAGTCTTGGCGTTGATCGCGATTGCGATCCCAGTACGCAAATGGATGCCAGACCACGCCGGAACCCTGCTCAGCTTGACCGTGTTCTCCAAAGACGCCGACATCGCATGGCCCGAATTTCCGGTGCGGCTTGCGGGCGGTTCGGTCCTCGCGGCAAGCGGCCTCATTCTCTTTACCACATTTGAAACAACCCATGCCGATCTGTTTTGGACGGCTGTGGCGATGCTGTCCCTGCTCACGCTCGCGATCCTGGTGTGGGCCCGCAAAGCCACAGCACTTGTAGATTTGGCCATTCTGCCCGCAGGGGCGTTGGTTGCGATTGTCGCCTCGGGCGCGCCGCTGTGGCAAGTGTCGCAAGACTTAGGCTCTGATTTCCAAGCGCCGCAAATGTCCCTGATGGCCAGTATCATCGTGGCCATCGGGCTTTTGCTGTCCATCGCTGGCGCGTGGCGATCGCTGCAAAACGGTCCGGCGCAAATGTTTGTCGCTTTGGGGGCCGCAACTTTGGCCCCCGCTTTGGCCATCGCAATGGAGGTGTTCTGGCACCCCGCGGACAACCTGGGCAGCTATGCTTGGGCCCTTCACGCGATGATCATTGGCGCGGTTATGGTCGGCATGGCGGAACGGTTTGCCCACGCTGACGTCCCCGCGCACCGCGAGCGCATGTCCTTTGCCATCCTCTCCGCCTTGGCCTGTATCGCCTTTGCGATGATCATTATGTTCAGCTCCAGCGCCTTGACCACCGCCATCGCCCTGACGATTGTGGCGGCGGCCTGGCTGGACCGGAAATTCAACCTGCCGCTGATGAGCCTTTATATGCTCGCGGGCGTTGTCTTTGTTGGCTATCGGCTGGTGGTTGATCCGGGCAAAGACTGGGCAATTGAGGCCCCGCTTGCGGATATGCTGTTGTCCCATGGCGGTGCGGTTGTGGCCTTTGCTGTGTCCTATGTTTTGGTGAAAGCCGCACAGCGTCAAAACGCCATGATCCTGTTGGAAAGCGCCGTGTTTTCCTCTCTCGGCATCCTTGTCTCGATCCTGCTCTATCGCGCCATTGTCAGCCTGAGCGGCGTGAATGATGTGGACAGCCATTGGGCCTTTGGCATCGGCGCGACGATTTGGATCGTGTTGGGTATGGCGCAACTGCACCGGGTGCAAATCGGCGGGGCTTTTGCCATGGTTCGTCTCGGCCTTGGGAGCCTCTTTGTGTTGCTCGGCGGCTTCCTTGTCCTGCTGGCAATCACCGTTTCAAACCCGCTGTTCGGCTCCTATTCCAACCTCATTTTGGGACCGAAAATTTTCAACACGCTGATCCCGGCCTACCTATTGCCAGCTCTCGCCCTCGGCGCCGGAGCATGGCGGTTGCGCGCGATTTCAAAGCCACAAAAGATGGCATTTCTTGGTGCCGCTTTGGCCCTTACCGGGCTGTGGTTGGTTCTGACGATCCGCCATTTCTGGCGCGGTGCCACGGGCATGGAATGGCCTGGAATGGATCAACCAGAACTCTACAGCTACACTGTTGCGTTGCTGGTGATCGGCGCGGGCGTATTTTATCAATCCCTCGCCCGCCCCAACGCCATGCTCCGCAAAATCGGATTGGTGTTCATCGGTCTCGCCGTGGCAAAGGTTTTCTTCTTGGACATCAGCGGCCTCGGGGGCCTTATCCGCATCTTCTCATTGCTGTTCTTGGGACTTGCCTTGGCGGGTCTGGCCTGGCTCAATCGCTGGGCGGCAGCGCGCACCGAGATCGCCCCTCTCGCCAGAGACGAGTAGGGGCGGCGTCACCGGCGCGGGCCCCTTAGCGAATGGCAAGCCCGTCTGCGTCAAACAGATGGGTGCGGCCTTCGGCGAATTTCAGGCCAACCTTTTCGCCCGGTTGATGCGCCGCATCGCCCAGATCGCGGATGGTCATTTGGCCCGCGCCGTTTTCTGCGTCGATGATGACATAGGTATCGGCCCCCAGATATTCGACCACATCGACCACACCGTCGAGGTCGCCCTGCCCTTCGGGTACAACGGTGATGTGCTCAGGGCGCACGCCGAAATCTTTGGCCGCATCGCCACGACCAACGGCGGTGGCCGGGATCACGTTCATTTTGGGTGATCCGATGAATTGCGCCACAAACAGATTGCCGGGACGTTCATAAAGTTCCTTGGGTGAACCAACCTGCGCAATTTTACCCGCCTCCAAGACAACGATGCGGTCGGCCAAAGTCATGGCTTCAACCTGATCATGGGTCACATAAATCATCGTTGAGGCCAGTGAGCGGTGCAATTTCGCAAGCTCGTAGCGCATCTCAACCCGAAGGGCGGCATCCAGATTTGACAATGGTTCATCAAACAAAAATGCGGTTGGGTCGCGCACGATGGACCGCCCGATGGCAACACGTTGACGTTGACCGCCGGAGAGGTCTTTGGGCCGTCGATCCATATAATCGGTGAGCTTGAGCACATGTGCCGCTTCATCGACCTTTTGGGCAATCACCTCTTTCGATTCACCCGCCGCTTTGAGTGCAAAGCCGACGTTGTCACGCACCGACATATGCGGATACAGCGCGTAAGATTGAAACACCATGGCCAGGCCGCGTTTAGAGGGGGGCTCCGATGTGGCATCGCGATCACCAACAAAGATCTTGCCGCGAGACGTTTCCTCCAATCCCGCGATCATCCGCAACAGGGTGGATTTTCCGCATCCCGACGGGCCGACGAAGATGATGAATTCACCCTCCTCGATCTTTAGATCAACGCCTTTGATCACCTGAACATTGCCGAACCATTTTTCGACGGCCTGAAGTTCGATGCTTGCCATTACTCTGTCTCCTTGCCTGCCGTTTGCGCCGCCGTACGGCCTTTACCGCACCACGTCAGCCAAATCGCGGCGGTCCAGCCAAAGGACGCGCCGCCACAGGGTGTGCCGTCGAGCGGGTCATAATATTCCCAAAATCCGCCCGCCTCGATCAAAGCAGCGGTCTCATTGCGCAGGCGTGTTTCGGCCTCATTGCGCCCCATGTCTGTTAGCCCCATGGCGATCAAGGAATTGACCACCGGCCATGTCGGACCCCGCCAATAGCGCCGTGGATCAAAGCGTTCGGACTCCGGGTCGGCGGAGGGCACACCAAAGCTCACCTTGTCCCAAATCCGCGCAAAATGCGCATCCAAGGCCGGTCGAGACACCCCCGCAAAATAGGCCAAGAACGCCCCCGACCCGAGCACATTGGCATAGTCGCCCGTACGCAAATCATAGGCGTCAAACCAGCCTTTTTCCACGTTCCAAAGTTTCGAGATCCCATCTCGAAGCTGGCCTTGTTGAGCGCTCAATTCGGCGGTGTCTTCGCCCAAGATGCGGCCAATCTCGATCAAATCCATGAAGGCACGCAACAGCACGAAACTGATGCCGGGATCCGCCATCAAAAACGGCCCATTTTCATACATCGCGCGATCATCCCAGTTGACCGAACGGCCAAAGGCCAAGATCGCGAGATAGCGGTCATAATCCCATTTCAACGGGCGCTCGTCGGCGTTCACATGCCCCGTGTCGCGCCGAGTGTAAGGATCGTCCTCATTGATCTGCACCCCTTCCATGCCAATGTCCCAATCCGGACAATTGTCGCGCCCGGATTCCCACGGATGGATGATCGCCACAGGGCCATCTTTGCACCGCTCGCGTATCCACCAATCATGCCACGCGACCAGCTTTGGGTAGAGGGTTTTGAGATGCGGCAGGCCCGCCTCGGGGTCCATTTCATAGAGTTTCAAAATCAATGTGGCGGCGACCGGCGGCTGGGAAATGCCCGAGGTGGGCGGCGTATGTGTTGCGCCCCACACGCCAGGGCCCGGAAAGTAATCCGGGTCGGGGTTGTGGAAAATGATATGCGGGACCATGCCGGTATCCCATTGAGAGGCAAACAAAAGATCGACCTCTTGCCACGCGCGCACCATATCAAACGTGCCGTAGCCCCAAGCGGAAAACATGCTGTCCCAATTCCATTGATAAGGGTAAAGCCGCGCCGTTGGGATGGTGTAGCCGCCGCGATCATTGCCCAAAAGGACATCGCGCGCCGCTTGATCAAGGGGGTTTTCGATTGCCGATGTCATCCTTTGACACTCCCTGCCGTCAGGCCTTTGGTCATGAATTTCTCTAAGCCCAAAAACAGCGCCATAATCGGCACCGTGGCGATGACCGACCCGGCCATCAAGTGTTGGCGCGGAATTTCAGACGAGTTGAGCGAGGCGATGCCGCGTGTCAGGGTGAATTTTGACGGATCATCCAAGAGCATGAAGGCCAAAAGAAATTCGTTCCACGCGATCATAAAGACGTAAAGCGAGACCGAAGCGAGCGCGGGCAGCGAGAGCGGTAGGGTGATTTTCCAAATCACTTGAAGCCGTGACAGACCGTCCATCAACCCCGCCTCTTCGATTTCTGCGGGCAGGCCGCGAAAGTAGCCTTGCAACATATAAAGCGCCACGGGGATGGTCGTGACCGGATAGATCATCACGATGCCCGTGATCGAATTGCGCAGGCCCATCATCGAAAAGGCGATGTAGATCGGCAGCGCCAAAACGATCATTGGCACCATATAAATCAATAAGATAGATCGCGAAAATGCCACTTGACCACGAAACCTGAGCCGCGCCACGGCATAGGCACCGGGGATGGCAAAGGCCAAGGTGATCAGGACCGTGAGCACAGAAATGTAAAACGAGGTCCACATATAGGAGCCGAAATTGAACTCTGTCATCAGCTCGTAATAGGAGCGAAACAGGCCCCAGCCTTGTGACAGGTCAATCGAGAAATCGAGCGGGTTTTGCATCAGCTGCGATTGGTTTTTGAGGCTGGTCATCACCATCACATAGAAGGGAATAACGACGATAGCGGTGAAGAAAATATAGCCAAACCCTTTGAGCGCCATGATGACGGCACCCTCGAATTCATGCCGCGTGAGCGTCCCCATGGGCAGGTCTTCGACAAAACGCACCATCGGCCAACCGATCCCGACGCCCAAGAATAGCGCCGCAGCCAACCGCGCAATCAAAGAGACATTTCCGGTCAAAACCGGGCCGATTCCAAGGCTCAGTGCGGCAAAATAAATAATGCAGAGGACCGGGACGATAACACGCATGTGACCCCGCCCAACCAACGCAAAGCCGGTCAGCCCACCAAAGAGCAACGACCACATCAATGATGGGCGAAACGCCTCACCCGTGGCAAAACTCATCGCCACAGCGACGGTGACGGCCAATATAAAGGTCCATAGTGCCCCCAAAATCGGGCCGGTGAGATAGCCAAACCGGAGCATCTTCATAGCCCTTCCTCCCGAGACATGACTTTAAAAAAGAACACGGAAAACAACAGAAGACAGGCGAAAATCACCACGGCAACCGCCGCCCCCGCACCGATGTTGGACACGGCAAAGGCCTGTTCATAGACATTGACGGTCAAAACCCGTGTGCCGGCGTTGCCGCCAGTCAAAAGGAAAATGTCGTCGAATTTGTTGAAGGTCCAGATGAAGCGCAACAGGAACAGCACCGATAGAATGCCCAAAAGTTGCGGCATCGACAGATACCAAAATTGTTGAAACGGCGAGGCCCCGTCCATGTCAGCGGCCTCATACATATCGGTCGGAATGGATTGCATCCGCGCCAAAATGAACAGGAACGACAGCGGGAAATAGCGCCAAATCTCAAACAAAGTGACCATGATCAGCGCCAAAGGCCGCTCGCCAAAGAAGTTGATCGCGCCCTCCGTGACTCCCATTTGGATCAAAAGCGCATTGGCGGACCCAGAGAACGGATCAAACAAGAGGATCCACGCAAAGGCCACGGCGATGACGGGCGCGACATAGGGGAACAGGTACAGGCCACGCAAAATGCCTTGTCCGCGAAACGAATGATTGAGCAAGAGAGAGGCGAACAGCCCCATAATCATCGCGCCCAATGTGCCAAAGATGGTGTAAAATAGGGTCACACCCAACACAGACCAGAACTCGCCACCATCAAATACGGATACAAAGTTCTTCAACGTGAAGTTGCCATTGGTGAGCACAAAAGATGCCTTGCCATCGACGTTGACGACGCTGGCCTCGACGTCGGTGGCTTGGTCAAAAAATGCCTGATCGGTCACCACGGGGATCGTCAATGTGTCACGAAACCCGCCCTCCCAATCACCCAAGTCACAGCGCAGCATCGCATCCGAAATCGTGCAGCGCGGATCAAGATCACCCGCAAGGCTCAGACCCACAGGCCAGCTATCGGTCAGCGTGACCCCGGTGATTTCAGATTTCGGAGAGGAGTTGCGCAAACGGTAGCGCAGCGTCGCCTCATCGCCCGCCACACTGGGTTTGCCGCGCAAATCCTCGCGCACAATGGGGTCCGGCGCGCGCAAATCAGAGAGCGAGACGGGTTTGACCGAAATCCAGAAAATCGCCAAAAGCGGCAGGATCACCACAAGAGAAACGGCGGTGATGGTTGGAGCCAAAAGCCCCCAAGCAAGGCGCGCCTCGGTCCGAGCCAATGGCCCGGCCCCGCGCGGAGGTCCGATGTCCGACATGGTGTCACCCCGTGTCCGGTGTAAGAAAAAGCGGGGCGATCCTACCGCCCCGCAGGAGAGCAAAGAGGGCGCTTATTCGATTGCGCCAAGCTCTTTATTCATCTCCGCCACGGCGGTGGCTGCATCAACTTTGCCGTCGATATATTCGCGCACAACGCGGTTGATGACCTGAGAGTTGATCATTTTGGACGCCAATGCGAGCTGGCCGTCTTTGACGCCCCACCGCTGCGCCACATCCAAACCGCCGACGATTTCGTCGATCATGTCTTGCGCATAAAGCTCACCCAAGGGGGCTTTGCGATCGACGCCAACCGGGAGTTCCGCCCAGGCCTTGGAAAACGCTTCCGGATCTTCGGCATTGCCGCGCCGCACCGGGAATTTTCCTTCGGGCGCGATCGACAGGGTCTGGGTGTAGCCCTCGTCCATCGAATATTTTACGAACTCTTCCGCCGCGTCGGTGGACGCATCTGAGGTGATGCCGAAATACCGAATGTCACCCCATGCCGCGCCATCGGGATTGGACGGGCCGGAAAAGGTGGTGACGATACCGGTTTTAGAGGCCAATTCCGGCGATGTTGGGTCATCGTTGATCGTGGGCGGGGCGCTGTCGCGCAGGCCTGCGAGTTCATCAAGGATAAACGGCGACCAGATGATCATCGCGGCATTGCCCGAGAAATACAGCGTGCGCGATTGATCCCAATAGAGATCGCCCGGAGGCGATGCATCCGCAATGGCTTTATAAAAATCAAGCACTTCTGTGGTTTTCGCGACATCAAGCGGCTTGAACCCATCGGGACCAACGGGGCTCACGCCATTGGCCAAAAACACATGTTCGAGCACCTGAGACATAAAGTTTTCGTCGACCTTGGTCGCGGCAACAAAGCCATACATTTCGGGCGGATTGTGCAATTTGGCCAAAGCGGCCTCAACTGCGGCATAAGACGTCGGCGCGGCAAGTCCCGCCGCGTCAAACAGGTCTTTGCGGTAGATGATCATCTGGGTCCAACCATCGACCGGAACGGAGGCATAGCCATCGTCAATCGCCGCCATTGCGAGCGCACCGGGGGCAAATGTATCGACACCCAACTCTTCGATCACGTCGGCGGCCGCGTCTGTATCAAGAATGCCGGCCTCGGCCCAAGGCAGCGCGTATTGCAACGGGTGGTAAATCACATCCGGCAAATCGCCCGCAGCAAACGCCGCGGTCGCACGGGTGCCGAGATCGGATTCGGTGACCGGGATCACCTCGACCGTGTGGCCGGTTTTGGCCTCAAAATCTGCGGCCATCGCCTCTTGCCGGGCCAAACGCTCGGGCTGTTCTTCGGTGGTCCAAAACCGCAGCGTATCGGCGGATGCGCCGAGGCTGGACAATGCCAAGGCGGTGGCCGCCGTTGTCATAAGTGTCAGTTTGGTAAGTCGCATGTCTCTCTCCCTAGATGAGTTGCGTCAGATGTTTTGTGTGGCCCGTCGTTGGGCCAATGCGTGCACCAGTTGCTCTGGCGTCAGTTTTGGATGTCCTGTGGAGCCGCCGGGGCGAAATTCGGCCCGGATCAAGTGTTGGGCAACAGGCGCATTGGGATCGCGGATACGCGCGATGAACATTTCGCCCAAAGTCGCCCCAGCTTTGCGGGTATCAACGGCGAAACTGGCCAATCTGGGCCACATGGCGGAGGCTTCGGGCGAGCCATCGTAACCGACGACCGACAGATCCGCGCCAATGGCCAAGCCCAGTTCATTGGCAACATCATAGACCCCGCGCGCCAAACTATCCGTGGCACAAATGATGGCGGTGGGCGGGGTGCCGAGCGCCAAAAGGCGGCGTGTGGCAACGCTTGCCTGCTCCGGGGACAGCGCGCCCTCTTGCATCAGATCGGGATCAAACCCCAACCCCATCGCATCAATGCCCGCTTTGTATCCGTCACGGCGCATATGCGAAAAGGCATAGTATTCGGCACTGCCGATATAGGCGATGCGCCGATGGCCGAGGCCAGCAAGATAGCTGACCGCTTCGGCCATCGCGACCTCACCCTCGACATCAAAATAGGACATTTCGCGTGAATCTTTTGGCCGCCCATAACAAATAAAGGGCGTATTTTCGCGTGTGAGGCTTGCGATACGCGGGTCATCCCAAAGCACGCGCGGCAAGATAAACCCATCGGCTTTTTGATGCACAACCAGATCGCGCATAATCCGCAGCGTGTCGGCGTCATTTTCCGCCGTCGCAACCGTCAGGGTCCAGCCCGCTTTTGACGCGGCTTGGGTCAATCCGGCCAAAAACTCCGCCAAAAAGGGCCGGTGCGCATCATGTTCGGACAATTGGATCACCAGGCCCAAAGAACAACTGCGTCCGGTTTTGATGGCTTGGGCATGACTGAGCGGGCGGTATCCCATCGCATTTGCGGCGCGAATGACGCGCACACGCGTGGTTTCGGCGATGTCAGGATAGCCGTTGAGGGCACGGGAGACGGTGCCTTTCGTCAGACTCAGTGCCTGTGAAAGATCACTGATCGTCACCCGCCCATTGTCGCGGGAGCGTCGATCTAATTTGACGTCTGAGCTCACCTGATTCGCCTCCTCGGCCCCACACTGGGCCTCCGAAACCGGTTTCGGCAACGGCTTTTTATCAAATAGTCGGATTTTGCAGTGCCGCATGAATGCTGCACCGCAGAGTCAGAAGTCCTTGATAGGCGTGGGAAAACTCAGGCGATACGGAAGGTTTTTGCGGCCTCTTCTTTGGAAATTTCGGATTTTGAGTGGCGAGAGGTCACGCGACCGCGTTCCATGAACACAAGTTGATCCGCAAGGTCGTAGGCAAATTCAAAATACTGTTCGACCAAGACAATTGCCATGTCGCCTCGGTCACGCAAAAGCGCAATGACCCGGCCGATTTGTTGGATGATATTGGGCTGAATGCCCTCGGTCGGCTCATCCAAAAGCAACAGTTTCGGCTTGATGATCAGGGCGCGGGCAATGGCCAATTGTTGTTGTTGCCCGCCTGAAAGATCGCCGCCGCGACGGTGCATGAAGTCTTTGAGAATGGGGAAAAGTTCGAACACCTCATCAGGAATAAAATGTTCTGATTTTGGCAGGCAGGTGAAGCCAGATTCCAAATTTTCCTTCACCGTCAAAAGCGGAAAGATCATCCGGCCTTGCGGCACCACGGCAAGGCCTTTTTTGGCCAGTTCATGCGCCGGTGCCCGGCCCACATCTTCACCATCAAGCGTCATCGTGCCGCCCGAACGCGGATGAGTGCCACAGATGCCCTTCAACAGAGAGGTTTTGCCAACGCCGTTGGTGCCCATGACACAGGTGACTTCGCCCGCACGCGCAGAAATATCCACATCATAGAGGATCTGAGAACCGCCATAGTGCAGTGAGAGGTTTTTCACATCGAGCATGGTCGTCTCTCCTTTAGCGGCCAAGATAGACGTCTATGACGTCTTTATTTTGCGTCACATGATCCAGCGAGCCTTCGGCCAAAACCGATCCTTCGTGCAAAACCGTGACTTTGCATTCAAGCCGACGCACGAAATCCATGTCATGTTCGACCACCACGACAGCACGCGTTTTCGCCGCCTCTTTGAGGATGTCGGTCGTGTGTTCACGCTCGCCCAAAGTCATCCCTGCGGCGGGTTCATCGACCAGCAAAAGCTGCGGGTCTTGGGCCAAGAGCATACCAATCTCCAACCATTGCTTTTGACCGTGAGACAGCTCGCCGGATTTGCGCTCAAGCTGATCAGACAGACCGATTTCGGAGGCGAGCTCTTCAACCTTGGCAAGATCCTTGAATTTAGGCTTGAAGAACAACACGGACCACGGAGAGCGGTCATTTTTGACCGCCATGAGGAGGTTTTCAAACACAGTTTGATCTTCGAACACGGTGGGGCGTTGGAATTTACGGCCTATGCCGATGCGGGCAATTTTGGCCTCATTCATGCCGATCAGGTTTTTCGACATATCGCCCCAAAGCACAGAGCCTTCGTCGGGTTTGGTTTTGCCTGTCACGATGTCCATAAATGTGGTCTTGCCCGCCCCGTTCGGCCCAATGATGGCGCGCATTTCGGCCGGACCAATGGAGAAGGACAGGTTGTTGATGGCTTTGAACCCGTCAAAAGACACGGAGACGCCCGACACTTCTAAAAGCTGGCTCATTTCTCGGCCTCCTCTTCGCGCAAGCTGCCTTGGTCAGGGCCAAGCGGCGCGCCTTTGCGGTTGGGGGACAAGCGCCCGGAGATCAGATCAAACAAACCACCGATGCCTTTGGGCGCGAACAATGTGACGAGAACAAAGGAGAGGCCCAAGAGCACCTGCCACCAATCGACCCATTTGATCGTGTAAAATCCGAGGTTGATGTTGGGGGCTTGGCCACCGGTGAAATAGGTCGAGACCAGCGAGACCACGCCCGCACCGATCACTGCGCCGTAGATCCGCCCCCGACCACCGATGGCGACCCAAACCGCGAGATAGATCGAAGCGATGGGAGCGATTTCAGCCGGGTTGATGATCCCGGCTTGCGGATAATAGAGCGCCCCACCGATGCCCGCGATGACCGCGGTGAGGACAAAGACGAAGAGTTTAAACCCCTCTACGGAATAGCCCAAAAACCGCACGCGCGCCTCATCATCGCGAATGCCGCGAATGACCGAGCCGAATTTGCCGGAGACGACGAAATTGGCGATGAGGTAGGTGACCAAAAGCGCAAAGGCGGAGGCCCAAAAGAACCAGATCGACACCGCATCTTGGGAGACCGCATCCAGTCCGGGCAGGTTTTGCAGGCCCGAAAGCCCGTTGTTCCCGCGCAAGCCGCTGTCGTTTTGGAACAGATAGAGCGAGAGGGCGAGGGTCATCGCCTGGGTCAGGATCGACAGGTAGACGCCCGTGACGCGCGAGCGGAACGCAAGCCAGCCAAAGACCAGCGCCAAAACGCCCGGAACCAAAACAACCAATGCGATCTGGGCCCAGAAACTATGGGCGAACATCCAGACCAGCGGGAAATCGGACGAACCAACAACGCCAAAGATTTGCGTGCCAACGGCGTCTTTGATCTCCATCGCCGTGGCGGGAATGTCTGCGGCGGCCATGCTTTCGACCACGATGAGTTTCGTGCGCGCGAACATCAGCCACATGCCGATCATATAGCCGCCAAGGCCGAAAAACGCGAAATGGCCGAGCGACAGAATACCCGTGTAGCCCCAGACCAAATCCATCGAAATCGCAACCAAGGCAAGGCAGAGTGTCTTGCCCAGCGTTTTGACGAAAGAGGTCGACATCGCCCCCGTGCCATAGGCCTCGGACAGGAACGTGACCGCAAGAGTGAAGATCAGCAAAGTGGCGATAAAGGCCGGAAGCGAAGGGTATTTTTTCAAGAAATCCATGGGTTAATCCCCCGCCGCGCGGCCCTTGAGGGCGATGATGCCCTTGGGTCGGAACTGAATGAAAATGATGATGAAGATGATCATGTAGGTCTGGGCCGCCAACGTGTTGGACGGGTTGAACCATTCGATGCCCTTTTGCAGGAAGCCGATGCCCAAAGCGCCCAAAAGCGTGCCCCAGATATTGCCGACACCGCCAACAACTACGGTCATGAAGCTTTGCACAATATAATCCGTGCCCATCTCCGAGGTCACTTTGGCATAAAGCCCGATGGCCACGCCTGCGACACCGGCGATGCCGGAGCCAAGCCCAAAGGTGAGCATATTCACCCGATCCGGGTTGATGCCCATCGAGGCCGCCATACGCGGATTTTGAGTGACCGCGCGGGTCTCAAGGCCAAGGCGGGTTTTCTTCATGATAAAGAGGAAAATGCCGAGGAAAATCAGCGCGAGGACAAAAATCGCGATGCGAATGTAAGAGATCGCCAACACATCGTTGATCACCAACGCGCCATCGAGCCAACCGGGTGAGGTGAGCGGGCGGGCTTGGGTGCCAAAAATGTTCTTGGCGATTTGTTGCAGGGCGATGGAGACGCCGAAGGTCGCAAGCAGCGTTTCAAGCGGACGGTTGTAAAGCCAACGGATGATTAGCCGCTCCATCGCCACCCCGGCGGCGAATGTGACGGCAAAGGCCATTGGGATCGCAACGAGGATCGAGACGGTGTAATCCGGGATGATCTGTTGCACCACATAGCCGGTGTAGGCGCCCATCATGATGAATTCGCCATGCGCCATGTTGATCACGCCCATGACACCAAAGGTGATGGCAAGACCAATGGCGGCGAGAAAGTAGATCGAGGCAAGCGACAGACCGTCAAGCGACAGATCGAGGAATTGGTTGATCCCAACGGCGCGGTTGATGCTGTGAAGGGTCTTTTGCGCGGCCTCGGTAACGGCAGCGGAAGGTTCGTCATAGACCTCGGCAAAGCGCACACCTTTAACGGCGGCCTCCATGGAAAATGCGGGGTCAAAAGCCGGGACGAGGCCCTCGGACGCAAGGGCTTGATAGGCGTGGTCACGGGCATCTTGACTGGTCAAATCGGAGACAGGAACGCCGCCGACTTTGCCATTGTCCATGTGCTCTACGAGGGCTGATTTACGTTCAGAAATCGTGGGTTGCGCGATTGCGACCCCGGCAGAGACCATCAGAGCAAAGGCATCCGATACAGACAGCGCCTCTGAGCCCGGCTTGATCTCACGTTTGATGTTTGCCGTCTCTGGCAAGTCCTCGGCATAAACCAATTTGGCGCTGAGAACCGGGTTGAGCGCGGCGCGGGCATCGAGCGAGAGGGAGGAGCCAAGGCCCTCGATCGCCGTGATCCGTTTGGCATCGTCTTTGTCGAAAGAAATGGTCAAAAGCCGCTCTGTGACCTCTTTGAGCGCTTTGATCTCTGGGATGTTCTCATTTTCAATTGAGGCGCGCAGAGGGGCGAGGTGTGAGGCTTCGCCATCGCGCTGAATCGCCAAAAGGGCCTCGCGGCGGCGGTCAGGATTGGGATCGTTGAGTTGGAATTGCACCAAAGCCGCACCGATCATCGCCCGAATACCTGAGTTTGGTTTGAGCTGGCTCACGTCACCTTTTGCCACGGTTGCAACGGTCTCGCCGGTGTCGAAATCCGTCAACGTGACCTCAGCGCCTGCGACAGTTGCCGCGTAGAAAAAACCATTTTCTGACCACTGCCACATGTCCTTGTTCTGCCATTTTTGCAAAACGGTTTGCGCCGAAGGCAGGCCGGAATTGGCCACGGCCTCAATCGCCGGTCCAATGGTTGTGCGCGAGGATTTTACGATGGCCTCAGCGTGCTCTTGCAGCACGTCTTGGATCGTCCGGTCCTGAGCCTGCGCGGTGAGCGCAAGGGTCAGAAACACCAGACAAGCCGCGAGAATTCGGCGGATCATGAGCTATCTCTTTTGGCTGGAAACGAAGGGCGGCAGGAGCACCGCCCTTCATGTGTCAAATCGCGGCTGAAAGCGTTTCGGGATCTAGTAAGTCATCGAGATGTCCCGAAACGCCCACGGCCTCAGTTGGGTTTCACAGGTTTCGGATTTAAGTCATGTCTCAACTCAAACCCAAAATGTTTAGTAGTTGGATTTCAACTGAACGCAGGTCTTGGTTTCGGTGTTGTACATGCCACAGCCGAGGTCTTTCCAATCCGACATCAACACCGCAGATTCCGGCAAGAAATCGGTCCATGCATCACCCGGCACCTCAGCGGTTTGAGAGATGATGTCGAACTGACCATCGGCCTGAATTTCACCGATCAAGACTGGTTTCGAGAGGTGGTGATTGACGTTCATCACAGCAGTACCGCCGGTGAGATTCGGGAACTCTTGGCCGTACATCGCCATAGTCACCGCGTCGACATCGGTGGTGCCAGCGGCTTCAACGGCATTCACCCACATGTTGAACCCAATATAGTGCGCTTCCATCGGGTCATTGGTGACACGTTTGTCATCGCCGATAAATTTATGCCAAGCCTCAATAAAGGCGGCATTTTCTGGGGTGTCGGCGGACATGAAATAGTTCCAGGCAGCCAAGTGACCGACGAGGTTGGAGGTGTCGAGACCGGAGAGCTCTTCTTCACCAACCGAGAAGGCCACAACCGGGATGTCATCTGCGGAAATGCCAGCCGCGGCGAGTTCTTTGTAGAAGCCGATGTTGGCATCGCCGTTGATGGTCGAAATCACGCCGACTTTTTTGCCATCTGCGCCCAGCGCCACAACGTCAGAGACGATTTTCGACCAATCGGAGTGACCAAACGGCGTGTAGTTCACAAAGATGTCTTCGGCTGCAATGCCTTTGGATTTGAGATAGGACTCAAGGATGTTGTTCGTGGTGCGCGGGTAGACATAGTCGGTGCCCAAGAGCGCGAATTTCTCGACACCCAGTTCGTCTAGGAAATAGTCTGTCGCCGGGATCGCCTGTTGGTTCGGCGCAGCGCCTGTGTAGAACACGTTTTTGGAGCTCTCTTCGCCCTCATATTGCACCGGGTAGAACAGAAGGCCGTTGAGCTCTTCGATCACCGGCAGAACCGATTTGCGCGACACCGAGGTCCAGTTGCCGAACATCACATCAACATTGTGCACGGTCAAAAGCTCGCGCGCTTTTTCGGCAAAGAGCGGCCAATCCGAGGCCGGATCGACGACGACGGCTTCGATTTGACAGCCCAGAACACCACCTTTGGCGTTTTGTTCGTCGATCAGCATCAACATTGTGTCTTTGAGCGTGGTTTCAGAAATCGCCATCGTCCCCGAAAGCGAGTGCAACACGCCGACTTTGACCGGGCACTCTGCAAAGGCCGCAGTGGCCATCGCGGTGCTTGCGAAAAGAGCGGTCGCCAGAGTGGCTTTAAGTTTGGTTTTCACTTCCATGTTCCCTTGTTGGAAGCCGCAAGGACTGCGACGTCTGCCTTTAAAAGGCGTCCATTCAATTGATTGAATTTTTGGACAAAACGCCTACATTCCCCTTTGCAGCGTTATTCTGTTGCTGTGAATGCGGTGGTGGCTACCGGCAAGTTCGTCGCCACCGCATGTCCCCTCGCGCGCCTCAGATGACGGGATATCCCTCGGCAGTGGCGCGCAGGAATAGTCTGTGTTCTGGGAAATCGCGCACACAAGCCTGTATACAAATGCACAATTGCTCTCGGATCAAATCCGGCATGTTTGACTAATTTTTGGGCGTTTGTTCAAAGAACTGTCACAATGATGCGCGAAAGATAAAGGTTTGCCCGCTCGCTTTCATTGCCCAGATCTCACATTGGCCGTGTGATTCCGTCATTGGGCGGGGCACGATCTCGCTCATCGCACAGCATCAAATATATACAAATTTATGGATGCTGCTCAGATCAACTGAATATTAGCACCTTGCTGCAACCTTACGGTCGATTGACACGGGACCCTTTTCTGAAAAGGCATCAGTTCGGGCCCGAAATGACGGAACGGAGCGCAGTATGAAGACGAAAATCAGGACTCTCCTTGGATCAGTGGCAGCCAAGATTTTGGTGATCATGCTCGCATTGGCGGGCACAACGGCCGCTGCGATCCTCGTGTCTGGGTCGCTCATTTCAACCATCAACGACGAGGTTGATACACTCGTTGCAGAGTCTATTCCACCGCTTGAAACTGCCTCTGGTATCGCCAATTCCGTATCTAGCCTCAAAGATGCGATCAACACATTGCTGACAACGAATTCGCACCTCGCCATCGATTCCAACTCAGACACCGTGCGCGAAACACGGTCACGTCTTCTGGCTCAAATCCAAGATTTGGATCTTGATCAATACGCAAATATTGAAACTGAAATGGCGTCACTCACTGCCGATATTGACGCGTTGATGGCCGCCCGCAGTGCGGAGTTGTCGGCCCAAAGTCGCAACATGAAAGCGCTCTCAACACTCAATCAACAATCGCGTGAATTGAGCGAAACCCTACAGGGCCGGATCGACCGCGCCTCCTTCGCGCTGCTGCTGGCCGGGAACAATGCCAGTTCGAAATCTAACCAGAGCCTCAAACACCTCCTCAAGCGCGAAGTTGATGCTCTGAGACTCACATTGCTGCTCAAGTCAGAATTAAATCTCACTGTTGGGGCAACTCAGGCACTTCTTGAAACCAACGATTTAGGGACACGTTCAGACCTTCAGGCGATGGCCAGCGAGGCACAGGCACAGATTGATGCCCTGCTCGTGGACATGGAAAACAACACCTCTTCTGCTGAATTTGTGCCCTCCATTCGCGAAGCCTCCGCTTTTCAGGCCGAGTTCATAACTTTGTCGCCTTTCGACATGAAAGTACGCGCCCATCTTTTGCGTACCTCTCAGGAGACCCTCAACGAAGTCACATCCCAAGCTGTGGAAAGCGTCCTTGCTGATCTAGATGCCGAAAGCACAAATACACTCGCGCAAAATGCCAAAGTCGTGACAGATCTTCTCAACACTGACGTAAAGAACATCACTGATCTCGCGCGCCTCGACACCTCGCTCAAATCCATCTTGATCAAAGCGCTGCAAGGCGCGGCCTCCATCAACGCGGGCTATATCCACGCCCTACAATTCGAAATCGATAGCGAAGCACCACACATCCGCGACACTTTACAAGATCTCCCTCCAGACCTTGCAGAAAAGGTGGCCTTGCTCCTTGAAGCCACCAATCCCGAAAGCGGCCTCTTAGCCACGCGGATCGAAGCTCTGCAGGCACGCGGTTTGGGTCAAGTCGCAACCGACTCTGTGTCATCTGATCTGTTACGGATCAGCGACATGGTCATGAGCATTTCTAAAGACTCCATCATTGGCATCTCGGATGCGAGCCAAACTCTGATGGGAACCGCAAAACAAGCATCTATGACAATGAACGGAATTGCCCTGATTGCTGCGGCAATTGTTCTTGGGGCACCCGTTTTGACTTTTCTGCTGATTATGCGCCCGTTGTCCGCCGTGACAGCAAGCACCGAACGCCTTGCGATTGGCGACATGACAGAAATCAAACGCGTCGGCGGCCAATACGGTGAAATAGCACGGCTGTTCTCAGCACTCACAGTGTTCCGCAATAACCTTGTCGAAAAAGACCGTATGGAAAACGAAGCCGCCGAAAATGCACGTCGCGCAACCCAAGCGCAAGAAGAGGCGGCCCGCGAGAAAACAGAACGCGAAGCGGCAGAGCTTGAACGGCAGAAACAACAGGAAACTCGCGACCGAGAACGCGAACTTGCGACCGAACAAGAACGCCGTGCTCTAGAAGAAGCCGCTGAAGCTGAACGCAAAGCACGTCACGCTGAACAGAGCGCTGTGGTGGAAGCCCTTGCCGAGGGGCTTCGCCGCCTGTCCCAAGGAGACGTCCGCCAAACAATTGATCAACAATTTCCAGCGAGCTACGAACAACTTCGCATGGATTATAACGCAGCAGTCAGTTCTTTGCGCTCAGTGGTCGAACGCCTCTCCGAGACAGCTCAAACCATTCATTCAAACTCGGGTGAAATCTCAAATGCTGCCGATGACTTGTCTCGCCGTACAGAGCGGGCCGCATCGACACTCGGCGAAACGGCATCAGCATTGACGCAACTGACGGCTGCGGTCAAATCAGCTGCAGATGGGGCAGCGCTGGCAAACAAAACAGTTGGTGGCGCAAAAATGAATGCCCAATCAGCAAGCTCTGTGGTGAAGGAAGCCATTTCTGCCATGGACGCGATTTCAGACTCCTCTGGTAAAATTTCAAAAATTATCAGTGTTATTGATGATATTGCATTCCAGACCAATTTGCTGGCACTGAATGCTGGCGTGGAGGCTGCACGCGCAGGCGAGGCCGGACGCGGCTTTGCCGTGGTCGCATCCGAGGTGCGTGCACTGGCGCAAAGATCCTCAGAAGCTGCGCGCGAAATCAACAACTTGATTTCGGAATCTGGACAAGAAGTGGGACGCGGCGTTTCTCTTGTCGACCAAACTGGAGAAGCTCTCCGCTCCATCGTCCATGATGTTTCGGAAATTGCGACGCACATGTCCGAAATTGCAACGTCCGCTGAAGAACAATCGGCGGGGATTTCCGAAATCAATACAGCTGTCGCCAATCTTGATCAAACCACTCAACAAAACGCAGCGATGTTTGAAGAGACAACAGCCGCAAGCTTCTCATTGGCCAACGAAGCCGCAACTCTGAGCGAGATTGTGTCACAGTTTGTTTTAAAGGAAGACGATTCCCGCCCCTCTACGACAGCGGCATCATCCCCTAAAGGGGACGATGATTTCAGCCTCGCGTCTTAAACCTGTCCAGCATGCTTAATGGAAACTTTGCCCATCAAGCATGCTCCTCGCCGTTCTTCCCTATGAAAAGAAGGCCGGGCACTGCACACAGTTGCGAAAGTAGGATACATAAGGCACTACGCTTAAAGACATAACACTGATGTAAATACGAAAGTTTCATAAAACTTCAGGCTTGGGTTGATATGGCTCATAGAGCCGTATCCAGTTTAGACCGCAAGTAGGGCATAACTGAAATTCCAGCACAGCAAGGATTGCACGTGACTGTATTCCAAAATGTTCCATTCGATCAGCTTGAAATCGGAATGGAAGCCGAGACCCGACGTTTGTGCGTCGCAGATGATCTTTATGTTTTTGCGCATGCTTCGGGCAATTTAAATCCAATGCATCTTCCGCGAGAGGACGGCGATAAAGATGGAAAACCTGAAGCCGTTGCGCCTTCCTTTTGGGTTGGTTCTCTTATTTCCTCTGTCCTTGGAAACCGTTTGCCGGGTCCGGGTACACTCTATAAATCTCAGAGTCTTCGGTTTCTCGGGCGCGCGCATGCTGGCGACGAACTGGTTGCCCGCGTCAAACTGATCCGAAAAGAAAACGATCGCGTCGCGATTTTTCACACAACGGTGTCCCTTGCAGATGGCACGCTCTTGGTCCAAGGCGAGGCTGAAGTCATCGCGCCGGATCAAAAAGACAGTTTTGATGCACATGACGTGCCAGGTCTCACCGTCGAAAGCCATCGCCATTTTGACAAGCTGCTTGATATGGCTGAACCCCTGCCAGCGATACGAACTGCCGTCGTCGCACCCGAAGACGCCAATTCCCTACGAGGCGCTTTATTGGCCGCCGCTCACACATTGATCACTCCGATCTTGATCGGCGATCAAGACAAAATACTCAGAACCGCTCAGGAAAATGATCTTTCTCTGGATGGCCTTGAAATCATCCACAGCACAAATCACGTTGATGCCTCCCAAATTGCGGTCGACATGATTCATGAAAACCGTGCCGCCGCGATGATGAAAGGTCACATGCACACAGACGACCTATTGCGGCCGATTTTGCGGTCAAACGGCGGGTTGAAAACGGGGCGGCGCATCAGCCACATTTTTGTGATGGATGTTCCTGGCCTTCCCCATGTATTGATGGTAACGGACGCGGCAATCAATATTGCTCCAGATCTCCCCACGAAAGTGGACATCGTCCAAAATGCCATCGACCTCGCGCAAAGCCTTGGGATCGAGATCCCGAAGGTTGGCATTCTGTCCGCCGTAGAGACCGTGAATCCGAAAATTCCATCAACGCTTGATGCAGCCGCACTGTCGAAAATGGCGGAACGCGGTCAAATCACCGGCGGAATTGTAGATGGCCCTCTGGCCATGGACAACGCAGTGAGCCTGGCCGCGGCACGGACAAAAGGCCTAAAAAGCCTTGTCGCCGGATGTGCCGAAATCCTCGTCGCGCCAAATTTGGAAAGCGGCAATATGTTGGCCAAGGAGCTATCCTTTATCGCCCATGCAGAAGCCGCAGGCGTCGTCATGGGCGCGCGCTGTCCGATCATTTTAAATTCGCGTTCGGACAGTGACAAATCCCGCCTCGCCTCTTGTGCGGTCGCCGCGCTGCATGCCCATCGGATGCAAGGCATTCGGTAATGGGACAGCGCATTTTGACGATCAATGCCGGATCATCTTCGGTCAAGTTTGCTCTGTATCGGTCTGGACAAACCCCAAATATGATTGCGCGCGGCCTCGTACAGGGCATTGGATCAAATCCAAGTTTCAAGTTCAAACAGGGTGGGCCGAACGGCACATTCCCCATCACAGCGTCAAACCAGACCGAAGCCCTCGCCGTGATCCTTGAAAAAGTCACCCCGCTTTTGGCTGGCAAAGAGGTGACGGGGGTCGGGCACCGGATTGTTCACGGCGGCCCTTTGCGCGCCACGCCAACCGAACTCACCGATGAAGTGATGGCCGATCTTGCGACCTTCAATCCCCTTGCGCCCTTGCACCAACCGCACAATCTGTCTGCGGTTGAGGCCGCCAAACAAGCCTTTCCCTATGCCTTGCAAATCGGTTGTTTCGACACGGCGTTTCACCGCAACCATCCTTGGGAAAACGATATTTATGCGATCCCAAGACGGTTTTACAAACAGGGGATCAAACGCTACGGCTTTCACGGGCTGAGCTATGACTACGTCTCCCATCAGATCGCCAAAGAACATCCTGAGTTGCGCGACAAACGCTTGATCATCGCCCATTTGGGCAGTGGTGCATCAATTTGTGCGGTGAACAACGGGCACTCGATCTCCTCTACCATGGGATTTTCACCGCTTGATGGCCTGCCGATGTCGACACGCTCCGGCCAGCTTGACCCCGGCATTCTGCTGTACCTGATGGAAACCGATGGCATGAGCGCGAAAGAGCTGACGCATATGCTCTATCACGACTCCGGGCTGTTGGGCCTCTCGGGGATCAGCGCGGATATGCAAGTTTTGGAGGCTTCAGATGCCCCCGAGGCCAAGGATGCAATAGAGTATTTTGTCTATCGCGTGCGGCGCGAAATTGGGGCAATGGCGGCGACACTATCCGGCATCGACGCGCTTATTTTTTGCGGTGGGATCGGGGAGAATTCAGTCAGCATTCGCGCACAAATCATCGACCGTCTCGGCTACCTTGGCATCGAGCTTGATGAAGATGCCAATGCTCGAAATGCCCGTGATATTGGCAAAGGTTCAACGCCCGTGATGGTCATTCCAACGGACGAAGAGCAAGTCATCGCGGATGCGGTCGCGCGGGCCTTGATACCGCGCCACTAGGTTTTATCCGTCTGCGCTGCGCAACACCCGTGCAGGCCGAACCAACATGGCACGCCATGAAAAGAATAAGGAGGTGATCAGCGTAACGCTGATCCCTCCGACCACGATCCAGAGCGCCGAGAGGGTGGACAGGGTGAACTCTGCCTCCATGACAAAATGGATCACGGCCCAAGCGGCAATGGCCCCGGCCCCAAAGGCAACACATCCCGCAGCCGCCCCCAACAGCAGCGATCGCAGGGCAAAACTGGCCAGAATCCGCCCCCGGCTCGCCCCAAGTGTTTTTAAAATGGCCGCCTCAAACCTGCGACGATCCTCGCCTGCTGCCGCAGCCCCGACCAACACAACAGCGCCCGTCACCAAAGTGGCCATAGCCCCCAAAGTTGTAGCCGCAGCGATGCTTTTGAGGATGGAACTGACCCGATCAATCGCATCCCGCACGCGGATCGTCGTGATGTTGGGATAGGTGCGCGCCAGATCGCGGATCAACGGGGCCTCCGCCTCAGGCGTGACATAGATCGTGGCAATATGGGTGTGCGGTGCCCCGGACAAAGCCGCCGGATTCATTGTCAGGACAAATCCCATTCCCGCGCTGGAAAAATCAACATTGCGCAAGGAGGTGATCGTGCCGGTGATGTCGCGTCCGAGGATGTTCACCGTCATCTCATCGCCGAGCTTCAGCCCCATCTCGGCGGCTTCTTCGGCGGCAAAGCTGATTTGCGGCGGCCCCTCGTAGTCCTCTGACCACCATGCGCCTTCGGTCACCTCGGCATTGTCGGGCTTTTGCGCGGCGTAGGTGATGCCCCGATCGCCGCGCAAGACCCAATGTGGCCCAGCCACGGTTTGAGCATCTTGGCCATTGATCCGGGTGATGATGCCGCGCAACATTGGCGCGGTCTCAAATCGGGTGACACCCGTATCCTCGGCCAAGCGGTTCAGCACGCCTTCGATCTGATCTTTTTGAATGTCGACCACATAATAAGAAGGCGCGGCATCGGGCAAATCACGGCCAATGGCACCGCGCAGATTGGTGTCGATTTGCCCGATGGCGGACAAAACGGTGAGCCCTAAACCAAGCGAGAGCACAACGGAAATGGTTTCACCGCCGGGTCCGCCGACCGAACCCAATGCCAATCGTAGGGGCAAGAAGTCACGCAGCGCTTTGAACCGGGCCAAGCGGCGCGCGATCACGGCCATACCCCGCCCGGCCAGCACCAACGCGCCAAAGGAGAGCGCCAATCCGGCACCCGCCCAAAGCACAAGACGTGCACTGTCCGAAAACAGAGTTGCAGCACTCACAAGAGCTGCGATCAGGACAAAAATGGTCAAAAGATAGGGCCAGCGCGGCAGGCCTTTGAGGCCGAATTGCGCGTCCCGGTACAGGGCCGCAGGGCGAATTTTTTCGGTGAGGGCCAAGGGCCAAAGCACGAAAACGGCACTGGAGAGGACGCCATAGAGAGCCGCTTCAAATAGCGGAGCTGGATGAATGCTCGCGTCCATCGGAACGGGAAGGGCATTTTGCAAAAACGGCGCCGCGATCAGCGGGATGAGACCGCCAAGGATCACCCCGCCAACAATGGCCAACAGGGTCAAAACACCCACCTGCAACAGATAGATCATCAGGATTGTGGCGCGGTCCGCACCAAGCGTTTTGAGCGTGGCGATGCTGGCGATTTTACGATCGAGATAGGCGCGCACTGCAGAGGACACGCCAACGCCGCCAACCGCAAGGCCAGCAAGCCCCACAAGCACCAAAAAGGAGCTGAGCCGCTCCACGAACCGATTCACCCCCGGCGCGCCATTGCGGGAATCCCGCCAGCGAAATCCGCCCTCTGCAACCTCCGCCTCGGCGCGGGCTTTGAGCGGGTCAAGATCGGTTTGCGGCGAAAGTTTAAGCCGATACGACGCATCAAACAGGGAGCCCGGCGATAAAAGCGCGGTGTTGCGAAGCGCCTCGCGCGCCACGATGCTGCGCGGGCCGAGAGTGAACCCGGCAGAAGCCCCATCTGGTTCGCGCGTCAGTTCGGCCATGACAACAAAGGCGACATCGCCGAGACGCACAGGATCGCCAAGGGCAAGGCCGAGCCGTTCGCGCAACATTGGGTCAAGGACGATCCCAGGCGTTCCATCCCGCCCCGCAAGGGCCTGCGTCAGCGGCATGTCGGGGCGCAAACCGACCGAGCCAACAAGAGGATAGGCGGCATCAACGGCTTTAACTTGGGTGAGCGCTCGTTCATCCTCGCGACTGAGCATGGAGCGGAAATCAGCAATCTCTGACACTGTAACAGATTGCGCTGACATCCAATCGCGTTCCTCTGGCGTGGCAAAGCGATAGGTGAATGTCATCTCCGCATCCCCGCCCAGAAGAGCTGCCCCTTCGCGGGCGAGGCCCACAGAGATGCTTTCGCGCACTGAAGTCACGGCGGCAATCGCAGCCACGCCAAGGATGAGACAGATCAAGAGGACGCGAAACCCGCGAAGGCCTACACGCAATTCACGTCGGGCAATGCGCCATGCCAAACGCAGTTTCATGCGGGGACCTCGGAGAGATCCAATACACCATCACGCAGCCGAATGATCCGGTCACACCGCGCCGCCAATTCCGGCGCGTGCGTGACCAACACCAATGTCGAGCCATGCCGATCCCGCAGCCCCATCAGAAGATCCATAATCGCCGTGCCTGTGGTGCCATCGAGGTTGCCCGTGGGTTCATCGGCCAAAAGGATTTCAGGACGTGGGGCGGCAGCGCGGGCCAGTGCGACACGTTGTTGTTCACCACCTGAGAGTTGTGCCGGATAATGCCCGATCCGCGCGCCAAGCCCCACCGCCTCAAGCTCCTGGCGCGCCCGATCAAACGCATCACTCACCCCCGCGAGTTCAAGTGGGATTGCGACATTCTCCAAAGCGGTCATAGTCGGCAAAAGGTGGAAGGATTGGAACACAACCCCCATATGATCCCTACGGAAGCGCGCGAGTTGGTCTTCGTCCATCGCGGTCAAATCGCGCCCGAGCACCGAAATGCGCCCGGATGTGGCCTGTTCCAGCCCGCCGAGCAACATCAGGAGAGACGATTTGCCAGACCCCGAAGGCCCGACCAGCCCCAGCGTTTCGCCACGCGCGACATCGAGGGAAATCCCGCGCAAAATCTCGACCTGCCCGGCATTGCCATCAAGCGTCAGGCGGGCATCGTTCAGCGAAATGATCGGATCAGGCATCGGGGGCATCCTTGTGTCTTTACCCTTTGGATATGGGGTGTTGCGACGGATCGGCAAGCGGTTTTCCCAGAGATTTACCCTTGTTTTGCTTCAGATTTGGATGATCTGTGCGGCGGCGGCGGCCACTGCCGAGCCTGTGCGGATCGCAGCCCTCGGTGACAGTTTGACCCAAGGCTACGGCTTGATGCAGCAAGACGGGTTCACCGCGCAATTGCAAGATTGGCTGGCGGCGCATCACGTCGACGCGACGATCATCAATGCAGGCGTGTCGGGGGACACCACGGCGGGCGGGCTGTCGCGTGTGGACTGGACCCTGACCCCGGACATCGACGCGATGATCGTGGCCTTGGGCGGCAATGATTTATTGCGTGGATTGTCGCCAGAGTTGAGCCGCGCCAACCTGAAAGGCATTTTGGAAGTGGCACAGGCGAAAAGCGTCCCTGTCCTGTTGGTCGGGATGCAAGCGCCCGGCAATTATGGTGCCGAGTATAAAGCGCATTTCGATGCGATATACCCGGATTTGGCTGACACTTATGGCACGCTGTATTTTGACGGATTCCTCAAACCCCTCACCGACTTAGGCCTTTGGGAACAGATACTTAAAACCCATATGCAGGCAGATGGGGTGCATCCCAATGCCACGGGCGTGTCGGTGATTGTCGAAGCCATGGGACCGACGGTCGAAGCCTTGGTCCATCGTGCGCGCGGTGCCACCCCCGACTAATCACTCTTTTGGATGATCGTCGTAATCGCCCGTCAGGATGCGCCGTGCGTCCCCTTCAGGGTCATCATACTGACGCGACCGAAGCGACCAGAAAAACGCGACAAGTCCGATCCCCCGAGCAAAAGCGAGATTGGGATCAGATAGACGAGGACGTTCATGATTTACCTCTGAGGCGCAGCGCGTTGAGCGAGACCGTGATGGAACTGACCGACATCGCAAGGGCTGCGGCCAATGGGGTGGCAAAGCCCGCCAAAGCAATCGGAATGGCGATCATGTTGTAGCCTGCCGCAATGGCAAAGTTTTCTTTGATGCGGCGGGTGGCAGAAATCGAAACGCGCGTCGCCTCGCCCAACGGTGCGAGCGATTTGCCCAAAAGCACCATGTCGGAGACGACCCGCGTGGCCTCAAGGGCGGAGGCTGGAGAGATCGACACATGAGCGGCAGCCAAGGCGGCGGTGTCATTGAGACCATCCCCGACCATCAACACTTTGCGGCCAGACCGGGTGAGTTCGGCAACGCGCAGGGCTTTGCCTTCGGGCAAGCAATCGGCATCCCATGCGGCGATTCCGACGCGATGTGCAATGTCGGCCACAGCCGCAGCGGTATCACCCGACAACAACACAACATCTTTGCCTTGGCGTTTGAGCGCTGCCACTGCCTCAGCCGCGCCATCACGCAAATGGTCAACAAAGGTAAAGGCCAAAGGGGTCTCATCGCCGATTTTAAGATAGGTGGCAGTTTGGGGCTTGGCCACGGCATTGAGCCATGCCGCACGGCCCAGTCGCACCGACGAACCATCATAACGCGCCTCAATCCCCTGCCCCGGCACTTCGCGAATGTCGGTCAGTTTGGCGGGAATGACATCGGCGGCGCGCGTCGCGGCAAACAGCGCAAAGGACAAAGGATGCGCCGAACCAGATGCCAAAGCCATGGCGATGCCACGGGCACGCGGCGGGATGTCGGACAGATTTGACAGTTCGGGGCGACCTTCGGTCAAGGTGCCCGTTTTGTCGAAAACCACGGTATCAACCTCGGCCAGACGTTCAAGTGCCGTGGAGGATTTGATCAACATCCCGGCGCGGAACAATCGGCCAGAGGCGGCGGTGGTGACCGCAGGCACGGCAAGGCCCAATGCACAGGGACAGGTGATGATCAACACGGCCACAGCGATGTTCAGGGCATGACGAACGTCCCCCCCCGTGGCAATCATCCAGCCAATGAACGCGCCAAGCGCCAAAAGGTGAACCGCAGGCGCATAAATCCGCGCGGCGCGGTCCGCCAAAGAGGTGTAGCGATTGCGCGAGGTTTCAGCCATCGCCACCAAATCGGCCATGCGGTGCAGTGAGCTGTCTTCGCCCGCCGCTGTGACTTTAACCACCAAAGGCCCGGTCAGATTGACTTCTCCGGCGGACACGATCGTGTCCACCTCGGCCAGCGCGGGAAGACTTTCCCCTGTCAACCAAGAGCGATCCACCTCAGAGGCGCCGTCCATGACGATCCCGTCCACGGGCACGCGAGCGCCGGGGACAACACGGATCAACGCGCCCTTTTCAACCTCGGTGATCGAGATCACCCGACCATCGGCCAAGGTCACGCGCGGGACTTCGAGGGCGGCGAGTTCTTCGGCGGCAGAGCGGGCGACGGAGCGAGTGCGGTAGTCCAGATACCGGCCCGCAAGCAAAAAGAAGGTCAGTGACAAAGCGGCGTCGAAATAGGCATGCGCGCCGGATTCAAAGGTCTCATACAAAGACATGCCGCCCGCCAAAAGGATGGCCAAGGAAATCGGCACATCCATGTTGAGGCGCTTGGCTTTAAGAGCGGTGAGGGCTGAGAAAAAGAACGGCTGAGCGGCATAGGCGATGGTCGGGAGCGCGATGGCGGCAGAGATCCAATGGAACATGTCGCGCGTGACATCTGAGGCCCCGGACCAGACCGCGACCGACAGAAGCATGACGTTCATCATGGCAAAGCCGGACACGGCAATGCGGGTCAGAATGGCGCGGCCTCGGCGGTCGGTTTCAGTCGCCGAAATCGCGCCCGCGTCGAGTTCATAGGCCTCATATCCGGCGCGGGTCAGCGCCCCCACGAGATCGTCGACAGAGACGTCTTCGTCCGCCTCAATATGTGCGCGTTTGAGCGTCAAGTTGACCCTTGCTGCGCGCACACCGGGCTGTTTGGTCAACTCGCGTTCGACGCCGGAAATACAGGCCGCACAATAAATCGCGGGCAAAGAGAGCACAAACCGGGTGTCGCGCACATCACGTGCATGAGCAACATCCTTTGCGGCTGGTCCCGCCACACAGGCGGGACAGGCCGAAATCTGAACCTCAGACATCCGGGGCCTCTTTTCGGTTAGCGTTTGACGTGAATGATAACACGCTGTTTGAACGGCGTCCCATCCTGTGCGGTGGCGACCATCCGGTAGTTCCAATTGCCCTCAGCCAGCACCCCGGTTTCGGCCACATACGCCTCCCCGTTAAACGTAAATTCAGGCGTTTGATCCTCGACAACATTGGTGGCCCGGCCCAGTGTGCCGCCCATTTCGGCGGCTTCCACCGGGTTGCCATTCGCATCGCGGATAAAGATGTACAGTTTGCCATCTTCATCATCGGCCTCGATGGTCCACCCCAGCGCCTCTTGCAACGCCTTGTCGTGATCAAAGGTCTGCGAGGCAACATAGGAGTTTTTGACCTCGAGACCGGGGAAGGTCCGCACGGCCTGAACCGCCATGAAAATATTGACCCCGATGATCACGGTAAAGGCGGACACGGTCCCAATGAGAACATGTTTGCCAGTGATTTCGCGCATGGTTTAGTTTCCTTTGCCGTTGAAGACCGAGTCGACGGAGACCCGTTCGGAGCTTGCCACATCTTCGACCCAGAACGAAAACTCTTCGCGTTCGGAATTTGCGGCGTCGGACCCTGCGGGTGCCTCAACATAGGCCCGCACGATGCGCATTTCATCGGCGTTCACTGCAATAGTATCGCCCGCCGTAGTGTCGCCGCCCTGCAACGTCACCGTCAAGTTGGCGTCGCCAGAGACGCTCACGCGGAACTCACGCGTTTCGCCATGTTTGTTGCGCAAACGCAGGTCGTAAATATTGCGGATCGCCCCATCGGATTGCATGACATAGGTCGGATTGCGTACGGGGGCGACGGTCATGTCGATGTCCGAGCGAATAAAGAGAGCAAAGACCAGACCAAATCCAACAGCGGCCCAAAGCACGGTGTACAGGATCGTACGCGGGCGCAGGATGTGTTTCCACACCGGTTTTGTCGGCTCGCCGGAGATTTCGCGCGGCTCATCAGTCAGCGCCATATAGTCGATCAGGCCCCGCGGCTTGCCGATTTTGTCCATCATGTCATCGCAGGCATCAATGCAGAGCGCGCAGGTGATGCATTCGAGTTGCTGACCATCGCGGATGTCGATGCCCATTGGACAGACGTTCACACAGGCCATACAGTCGATGCAATCCCCCAATTGGTCCGCGCCTGCGCCCTTGCGGTGTTTGCCACGCGGTTCGCCGCGCCAATGGCGGTAAGCCACAGTCAGCGTGTCTTCGTCCATCATCGCGGCCTGAATCCGCGGCCATGGGCAAGCGTAGATACAGATTTGTTCACGGGCGATAGCGCCGAAAAAGACTGTGGTGGCGGTCAAAACACCCATGGTCAAATAGGCCGCCGGATGGGCATGGCCCGTCACAAGGTCAACCAACAACGTTGGGGCATCGGTGAAATAAAACACCCAAGCCCCGCCGGTCGCGAGACCAATCACAATCCACGAAATATATTTGACGATCCGCAGGCGAACTTTACGCAGGTCCCATTTTTTCTGACGGTGCAACCGCAGGCGCGCGTTGCGATCCCCTTCGATCCAGCGCTCAACGAGGATAAACAGGTCGGTCCATACGGTTTGCGGGCAGGCATAGCCACACCACACGCGCCCCGCAGCCGAGGTAAACAGGAACAGGCCAAGCCCGGCCATGATCAACAGGCCTGCAATGAAGTAAAATTCATGCGGCCAGATTTCGATCCAGAAGAAGTAAAAGCGACGACCGGCGAGGTCGATGAGAATCGCCTGATCCGGCAATTGCGGACCACGATCCCAACGAATCCAAGGCGAGAGATAATAAATCCCCAAAGTGACCGCCATAATGACCCATTTGAGGGTCCGGAAATAGCCTTTCACGCGACGCGGAAAGATCGGCTCACGGGCAGCGTAAAGTTTGTCTTCGGGGGGGTATCGGTAGAGCTCATGGAGCATTGCCTTTTCGCAGAGTTCGCGTTTTCCCCTTAATGGGGGGGAGACCTTTATGGAGCCTTGATGTGGATCAAGATTTTTAGACTCGCTCCTAAAGATGCATCAAAAAAGTTTCTTTTTCCTGTGACATCCTGCCGCCCCTCATAGAGGAGCGAAGCGACATCAAATGGAAACAAAGCCGCGACCCTTCAAGAGCGCGGCTTTGTTGTCGTTTGTTGGCACCAACCCTGAAGAAACGCGCGAACAGGATCAAGGGTCAGTGCCGCAACCCGGGCGTTGCCGCCCGGATTCCTATAGCTTATTGGCCGCCGCCCAGTTGGTGGACGTAAAGCGCGGCCGCGTTGACCTCAGCCTGAGACAGACGCTGACCCCAAGCCGGCATCACGCCAAAACGGGCGTTGGTGACGGTTTCTTTGATGGTGGCACGATCGCCACCATAGAGCCAAATCGCGTCGGTCAGATTCGGCGCACCTTGGAAGATGTCGCCCGTGCCGTCCTCAAGGTGGCACGCCGCACAGTTGTCAGCGAACACAACGGCGCCTTCGGTGGCCATGGCCGCATCGTTGTCCTGACCGGACAGCGACAGGACATATTCAACCACTTGATCAATCTGAGCCGGTTCAAGCAACTCGTCAGCGCCAAAACGCGGCATCTCGGAGTAGCGCGCCTCATCGGTTTCGTTTCGCACACCGTGTTGGATGGTGTAGGCGACCTCATCAATCGTCCCCCCCCAAAGCCAATCGTTGTCCAAAAGGTTCGGATAGCCGACGTTGCCGGCAGCACCGGAACCGTGGCACTGAGAACAATTGGCCCGGAACACAGCGGCACCCATGTTGACGCCGTAGTTGTGCAGATCCGAGTTCACATCGATTGTCGTGACATCGGCAGAGGCCAACTCGGCGTTCACGCCCGCGTTCATCTCCTCAAACGAGGCGATGTCTTTGGCCACTTCTGCCCGAGTGGACCAGCCAAGCATCCCAGCAGTTGCACTTTTGATCCCCGGCCATGCAGGCATCGCGATCGAGTAAGCGATGGCCCAAATGATACAGGCATAAAAGACCATCAACCACCAGCGTGGGAGGGGGTTGTTGAGTTCTTCAATCCCATCCCAGGAGTGGCCTGTTGTTTCCACATCTTTTTTGCTCATGTCCTCGCCTCCTTTTCGGCGGGTGTGTCTTCGTTGCGGAAGATGCTGGTCGAGACGTCTTGATATTCTTTGCGCGAGCCCGGGCGGAACGCCCAGACAATCACCGCGACAAAGAACACGAACATCGCAAGCAGCACCCAGCTGTCGGCAAATTCACGAAGGATATGATAGTCCATCACATGCCCCTTAGCGCGATGCATCAGGCGTAAAGGTCGAGAAGTCGACCAATGTGCCAAGCATCTGCAAGTAGGCGATCAGAGCATCCATCTCAGTGATACCGGGTTGACCGTCGAAGTTGGACACAACGGCTTTGGGATAACGGGCCATCAACCCGTCATAGTCACTGTCGGGATCGGCCTGCGCGGCAAAGTCCGCTTGCGCCACTTCGATCATTTCGTCGGTGTAGGGCACACCCACGATCCGATGAGTCGACATCAGGTCCTGAATGTATTCCGCGTCGATATAACGATCCGCGAGGAAGCCATATTTCGGCATAACCGACTCAGGCACCACCGACTGTGGATCGGTCATGTGATCGACATGCCACGCATCGGAATAGCGACCGCCCACACGGGCCAAATCCGGGCCGGTGCGTTTGGAGCCCCACTGGAACGGGTGGTCGTATTTCGACTCCGCTGCCAGAGAGTAGTGGCCGTACCGTTCTACTTCGTCGCGCATCGGGCGGATCATCTGAGAGTGACAGACGTAGCAGCCTTCGCGGACGTAGATTTCACGACCGGTCAGTTCAAGCGGGGAATAGGGACGCACGCCTTCGACATCCTCGATGGTGTTTTCGAGGTAGAAAAGGGGGGCGATCTCTACGATCCCGCCAATGGTGACCACCAAAAGTGCGCCGACCATAAGGAGGGTGCCGTTGGTTTCAATGATCTTATGCTTGTCAATGAGAGCCATTGTTTAAACCCTCCCTTATTCGGCCGGAGCCATGGCCGGAACGTCTGCTTTTGCAGGGCTACGACGCACAGTCATGATCAGGTTGTAGCACATGATGAGTGCACCAGTGAGATAGAGAACCCCACCCATCGCACGAACCACATACATCGGATGTTTGGCGGACACGGTGTCGGCAAAGGCGTTCACGAGGAAACCTTGGCTGTCGACTTCGCGCCACATCAGGCCTTCCATGATACCCGTCACCCACATGGATGCCGCGTACAACACGATGCCAATGGTGGCGAGCCAGAAGTGCCAGGACACGAGGCCAAGCGAATAGAGACGATCCCGGTTCCACAGGCGCGGGGTGAGGAAGTAGAGAGCACCGAAGGTGATCATACCGTTCCAGCCCAAAGCACCGGAGTGCACGTGGCCGATGGTCCAGTCGGTATAGTGAGACAAAGAGTTCACGGCGCGGATTGACATCATCGGACCTTCAAAGGTCGACATGCCGTAGAAGCCCACGGAGATCACCATCATCCGGATAACCGGGTCGGTGCGCAGCTTGTCCCATGCGCCAGACAGCGTCATCAGACCGTTGATCATACCACCCCAGGACGGCATCCATAGCACGATGGAGAACACCATACCGAGGGTCGAAGCCCAATCCGGCAGAGCGGTGTAGTGCAAGTGGTGCGGACCAGCCCAGATGTACAGAAAGATCAAAGCCCAGAAGTGAATGATCGACAGTTTGTAGGAGAACACCGGACGCTCGGCTTGTTTCGGCACAAAGTAGTACATCATGCCCAAGAAACCTGCGGTGAGGAAGAAGCCCACAGCGTTGTGACCGTACCACCACTGCGTCATCGCATCCTGAACGCCAGACATCACCATCACAGAGCGCGAGCCCAGGAAGGAGACAGGGATCACCAGGTTGTTGACGATGTGCAGCATCGCGATGGTCACGATGAACGACAGGTAGAACCAGTTCGCCACGTAGATGTGCTTTTCTTTACGCTTAAAGATCGTGCCCATGAAGGTGACGAGATAAGCGACCCAAACGATGGTCAGCCACAGGTCGATGTACCATTCCGGCTCAGCGTATTCTTTGGATTGGGTCACACCCAAGACATACCCCGTCGCCGCCAGCACGATGAACAAGTTGTAGCCCCAGAACACAAACCACCCAAGACCGCCACCGAACAGGCGTGCCGCGGAGGTGCGTTGTACCACGTAGAAAGACGACGCGATCAAGGCGTTGCCGCCAAACGCGAAAATCACCGCAGAGGTGTGCAGCGGACGCAAGCGTCCAAAGTTGCCGTGACCTTGCAGGAACTCGAAGTTGAGGCTCGGAAAAGCGAGCTGGAAGGCAATAAACGTCCCCACCAGGAAGCCCACAACGCCCCAGCCGGCAGTTGCGATAACACCGTAGCGCACGACGCCATCAAAGTAGCCTTCGGGCTGTGCTTTGACGTCGCCTGTTGTCCGCAGGGTGTAGATGAATGTAATGGCCGCCGCGGCCATGAAAATAAGCGCGTGGACTTGATAGCCAAAATCGCGCCCGTAGTTTGCAGCAAGGCCGAATAGGACCACGGCGATCCCCAGCACTGCCAACTTAATGTAGTTCCACATGTTGCGTCCCTTCGTTCTGATGCCCATTTACGTTAGGCATGTCGCCCCGTGTTTGGCACAGGTCTCGACAGTTTGCGGTTTGAACGACATCGGGGCGAGCCTCCTTGATCTGAGTCAAAGCATCGTGAGAAAGGGATTTCTCGCCCAAATTTCGTATGTTGTCCGCATTCGTTCCTCAAAGGGCTGAATATTATAAAAACAGCCCGGTTCGCGCCTTAGTTTGCGCTCCCTTAGTCCTTTTACATAGTTAAATTTAAATGAACCCCCGCGCAAATCGCCGCGGCTCTCAAATTTGTTGATCTCAATCAAAGCCCCGTTGCGCACACAGGCGCATTGTTTAGGTCGAAATGACGCAATTCCCGAACGGAGGTCGCCATGCCTTTTAAAACTATTACAACCATCATTTGCAACATGGATGCGGATCGTCATGCCCTTGAGGCTGCAACCGCTCTGGCTCGCCGCGAAGACGGGCATCTTGACGTGATTTGTCTGGGCCTCGATCGCACGCAACCCGGCTTTTACTATGCTGGCACCAATGCGATGGCTTTGCAGGACAATCTACAACAGGCCCAAACGGAAAGCCGCGAGATTGAGGCTCAGGTCACGGACTTCATGAAAACCCAAGAGATTTCTTGGATGACCAACCCGCTGACTGCGCAAATGGCCGGTCTGACTCCACAGCTCGCACATTTCCTGCGTTTCTCTGATGTTGTCGTTCTGCCCCGCCCTTACGGTCCGGGCCGCAGCCACGAACACGAAGAAATCTTGGAAGCCGCGCTGTTCTCAGGCCATGTTCCGGTTCTCGTTGTCCCCGACACCGCCGATGTGCCGCAAAACATCGAACGCGTCGTCGTCGCGTGGAATGAGAGCGCCGAAGCCTTGGGCGCTGTGCGTTCCGCTCTGCCGATTCTGCAAAAAGCCGATATCGTGGACATCACCATCATCGACCCACCACAACACGGTCCTGATCGTTCTGATCCGGGTGGCTCGCTGTGTCAAATGTTGGTGCGTCACGGCGTGCGCGCCGAAGTGTCGGTTTTGGCCAAAACCATGCCGCGTGTCTCTGACGTGCTCTGCCGTCAACTGCGAGACAAGGACGCCGATCTCTTGGTGATGGGGGCTTATGGCCATTCCCGCTTCCGCGAATCGATCTTGGGGGGTGCAACCCGCCACATGTTGGAATTGGCGGATATCCCGGTGTTGATGTCGCACTGACGCCCAACACCACGACCAGAATGCAATCCGACCCGCAGACAGAACAGTCTGTGGGCCGGAAAACATTTAGGGATATGAGTTGCGTGGCGCAGGTTCAGTGATTTGGCCTTAGGCCATCATCCCGCCATCGGTGTCGTCCCCCGTTTCGATCTGTAACCGATCGAAATCCGGGATGATCACTTTGCGTTTGCCTTCCAGCGTGATGATTCCCTCACGTTTAAGCGCCGAAATCTGCCGAGACACGGTTTCAAGCGTCAGTCCAAGGTAATCCGCCATCGCTTCGCGGGTCAGCGGCAATTCAAACATCATACCGTCGCCCGTACTTTTAAGCGCCAGCGAGGATTCGCGCCGAGCGATGATCGCCATCAGCGAGGCAATTTTCTCCCGCGCCGTCTTGCGACCAAGAATCAGCATCCACTCGCGCGCCGCATCAAGTTCGTCCAGCGTCATCTCCAAAAGCCGCTGCGCGATATGCGGCGTGCGCGTCATCAGCGCTTCAAAAGGTTTGCGCCGGAAACAACACAGCGTGAGGTTGGAGACGGCAACCACATCATATGGGGCGACATCTCGGCCCGGACGCCCAAGAAAATCGGAGGGCAACAACAGCCCCACCATCTGGGTGCGTCCGTCTTCCATGGCTTGGCTCAACGAGGCCACGCCCGTGACCACAGAGGCCACAAAATCCATGCGATCCCCAGACCAGACAATCGGTTGGCCCGCCTCATAGGAACGATAATATTTGATGGAATCGAGTTCTTCGAGCTCGTCCGTCTCGCACCGAGCACAGACAGCCCGGTGACGGATCGGACAGGACCCGCACTCTTTGTTGTCGAATACAATGTCACTCATAGGTGCGCTCGCGTTTTTGATCTGGGTCAATGCGCCCAATTTTGGTTCCTCTAGATCGTATCCCCATGAACACGCACACGCAACTCCGCAAGCTCGGCCTTTTTGACGCTCGTGTCCCCCGGTACACAAGCTACCCAACCGCGCCTCATTTTTCTGACGCCACAAGCGCCGGGGATGTGGAAGGCTGGCTTAAGGCTCTGGACCCGTCTCAGCCGATTTCGCTTTATGTCCATGTGCCGTTTTGTCGGCGCCTGTGTTGGTTTTGCGCCTGTCGCACGCAAGGCACAACCACGGCGGGCCCTGTGGCCGCCTATGTCGAGACACTGAAAGCCGAATTGGCCCTGTTGAAAGCGCGCCTTCCAGATGGGATTAAAATCGGCCATTTGCATTGGGGCGGTGGAACGCCAACGCTGCTTGAGGCCGGTATGATCGCTGATTTGTCAGCCGCGATCCGTGATGTGGCGCCTTTTGCCGAACGGTACGAATTTTCTGTCGAGGTTGATCCCAACGAGGTCGATGACGCGCGTTTGGACGCGCTGGCAGCGGCGGGGATGAATCGCGCCTCAATCGGAGTACAGGATTTCGATCCCGCCATTCAGGAAACCATTGGCCGCATTCAGTCCTATGAGACCACGAAAGCCGCCGTTGATGGCCTTCGGGCCCGCGGGATCACTTCGCTCAATGCCGATATTTTGTACGGCCTGCCCGGACAGACCCCGGAAAAAATCGCCGAAAGCGTGCAAAAGCTCCTGACCCTCTCGCCGGACCGGGTTGCCTTGTTTGGCTACGCCCATGTGCCTTGGATGGCGCGGCGGCAAAACATGATCCCAACCGATGAATTGCCCCGGCCCGAAGAACGTCTGGACCTGTTCAACGTGGCGCGGGACTTGTTCGTTTGGGATGATTACGTCGAGATTGGCATCGACCATTTCGCCAAGAAAGGCGACGGTCTTGAGGTCGCGTTGCGCACTGGAACATTGCGCCGCAACTTCCAAGGCTACACCGACGACAAATGCCCGACCATGGTCGGCGTGGGAGCCTCTTCGATTGCGAAATACCCACAAGGCTTTGCCCAAAACCATCCCGCCACATCAAAATATCAGGCCGATGTGCGCGCCGGGCGTTTGCCGATCGCCAAGGGCCATACCTTCAGCCCCGAAGACCATTTGCGCGGGCGGATCATCGAGGCTTTGATGTGCGATTTCCGGGTCGAAGTCGCGGAATTGATCCAAAACCATGGCCTGTCGCAGGCCGAATTTGAAGCCTTTGCCAAAGGCGTCAGTGACGCGTTTCCCGGCATGCTCGCGACCTCGTCGGAGCGCATTGTCATCCTTGACGTGGCCCGCCCGCTCACCCGGATGATCGCCCGCCATTTTGACGCCTATGACATGACACAGGCCAAACATTCCTCCGCCGTCTGATCGCAACAGGCCCTGAATGGATTTCAAATCCGTCCCCTCGTCTTCGGCGGGGACGGATTTTTGGCACCCTCTTTGTCGATGCCCCACCCTTGCCAAACCACGCATTTTCCACGACACCCCGAGGACCAAATACCGGAGCGACCGATGGACCTCATAGAGCGCCTGCGCGCGATCACACCGCATGTTTTGACCGGGCCTGACGCCCTGCCCTATGGCCGCGACTGGGTTGGCAAATATGTGACCACGCCTTTGGCCGTGGTGCGTCCGAACACGACCGCCGAGGTTTCCGCCATCATGGCGCTGGCGCATGACACAGCCACGCCCGTTGTGCCGATGGGCGGCAACACCGGGTTGACCGGCGCAACCGCCGCCGAGGGCGCATTGGTCCTCTCGCTGGAGCGGATGAACCGTATTCGCGATATTCGCCCAGAGGCCCGGATCGCCGTGGTTGAGGCCGGGGTGATCCTGCAAGAGTTGCACATCGCCGCCGAGGCACAGGGGCTGAGCTACCCGATGACATTTGGCGCCAAAGGATCGGCGCGGATCGGCGGCACATTGGCAACCAACGCAGGTGGTTCCAATGTTTTGCGCTATGGCAACACTCGCGATCTTTGCCTTGGGCTTGAGGTGGTCTTGGCCGATGGGCGTGTGCTTGATCTGATGAGCGAGCTGCACAAGGACAATTCCGGCTATGACCTGCGCGATCTGATGATTGGCGCAGAGGGCACATTGGGCGTGATCACTGCCGCCGTGTTGAAACTCACCCCCCTGCCGCAGGCCTATGCCACCGCCATGGTCACCGTCCCTTCACTGCCGGATGCGTTGCAGCTTTTGAACCGGTTGCAAGAACACACCGGCGGCATGGTCGAGGCGTTTGAATATATGCCGCGCGATTATATGGCCCGTCTGGCGCAGTTTCGCGCCGATCTGATGCCGCCTTTGGGGCATGATGTGGATCACACGATTTTCTTGGAAATCGCCTCCACCGTGCCGCGCGATTGTACCGTGGATGACACCGGCCAAGTGCCGCTTGTAAGCGCGCTGGAAGAGATATTGGGCGAGATGTTCGAGGCGGGCTTGGTGTTAGACGCAGCTTTGGCCGGGTCCGTGGCACAGCGCCGTTTGATGTGGGAGATTCGCGAAGCCGCGGCGGAGATCTCGGTCAACACCAAGCCTTTGGTGATCAATGATCTCTGCCTTCCGGTCGATCAGATCGAAACCTTCCTCAGCCGTGCTGAGGCGCGCCTGAAACCAATTGATCCCGGTGTGACATCGTGCACGGTCAGCCATCTGGGCGATGGCAATGTCCATTATACGATCTACCCGTCCGCTCAGGCGCTGTGCGACCCGTTGATGGAGGCGGTGGAGGACATCGTCCAAGACATGCGCGGCAGTTTTTCCGCCGAACATGGCATCGGTTTGGGCAAGCTGAGCTCAATGCAACGGCGCAAAGACCCGGTGGCCTTGGAGATGATGCGAGCGGTGAAAGCGGCGTTTGATCCGAAAGGGATTTTGAACCCCGGCAAGACCCTGCCCTAGCCCAAGTCCTTTATTTCCAGTCGAAAAACCCCTCACCCGCTTGCTCAAGCAGTTTGGTGGCCATCTCAATGGCCATCTCTGGACCGTCCGTAATCGCACCAGAGACATCATCGCTGAGAGATTCGGAACCATCGCTACGCAGGATTTCCCCGCGTAGGCGTAAGATACCGCCGTCAATCTGCGCCAGCCCGGCAATCGGCGTTTGGCAGGAACCGTCAAGCTTGGCCAAAAACGCCCGTTCACAGGCCAAAGCCTGTCCTGTGGGCGCGTGATGAATGGCGGCAAGCATGTCGGCGATATGATGATCCGCGGCACGGCGCTCAATCGAAATCGCGCCTTGGGCAACGGCGGGCAGCATCTCTTCGGCGGTCACGGGCACGCGCGGTACATCCTCAAAGCCCAGACGATTGAGCCCCGCGAGCGCCAAAAACGTCGCATCCGCCACGCCGTCTTTGAGTTTTTGCAACCGGGTTTGCACCGAGCCGCGAAATTCGATGACCTGAAGATCAGGGCGTTTGTTCAACAATTGTGCTTTGCGACGCAGCGACGACGAGCCGACAGTCGCGCCCTGAGGCAAATCCGCAAGCGCGCGCCCATCCAGCGTGATGAAGGCGTCAAAGGGGTTTTCGCGCGGCAGATAGGTATCAAGCACCAGGCCTTCGGGCTGTTCCACCGACATATCTTTGGTCGAATGTACGGCAATATCGACTTCGCCATTCAAAAGCCGATCTTCGATCTCTTTTGAAAATAACCCTTTACCACCCAACTCGCGCAGGGCGCGGTCTTGGACCCGATCACCGCGGGTCGAAATGGACACGATCTGAAACGCCTCAAGCGGCAGATCAAACGCGGCCATAAGACGCGCGCGCGTCTCATGGGCCTGCGCCAGCGCAAGCGGGGAACCACGGGTGCCAATTTTCAGCGGTTGAGCGGGGGTCGGGAGTGTGCGTGTCATGGCCAAGCCATACCTGCGGCGGATCATCCTGACAAGTCATGGCGACGTCAGGGCGACGTCATGGCCGCTTGACAAAAGCACGCAGGAAAGGGACCAACGCGGGGACACACAACCGGGAGGCCGCAGATGTCCGAAAAAACGATCCTCAAAGCGCTCAAAGGCGAGACGCAAAAGGTTCCGCCGATTTGGATGATGCGGCAAGCTGGTCGCTACCTGCCGGAATACCGCGCCACGCGCGCTCAGGCCGGAGATTTCCTCAGCCTGTGTTACAACCCGGAACTGGCCGCCGAAGTGACGCTGCAACCAATCCGTCGGTTTGGCTTTGACGCAGCGATCCTGTTTGCCGATATTTTGCTTTTGCCTCAGGCTTTGGGCGCCGATCTTTGGTTTGTCACCGGCGAAGGCCCGCGCCTGTCGACCATCACCTCAGAGGCGGATTTTACGCCGATGAAGGGCAAGGATGACATTCACGAAGTGCTTGCTCCGGTCTACGAGACGGTCAAAATCCTCTCGCGTGAGCTGCCGAAAGAGACCACGTTGATCGGCTTTGCTGGCGCGCCGTGGACGGTTGCGACCTATATGATTGCCGGGCGCGGCACCCCGGACCAAGGCCCGGCCCATGCCCTGCGTGAGGGCAATAACGACCTCTTTGAAAAGATCATCGACCTGTTGACCGTCAGCACGATCGAATATCTCGACATGCAAATCCAAGCCGGTGCCGAAGTCGTCAAGATTTTCGACAGCTGGGCCGGGAGCCTCAAAGGCGAGGCGTTTGAAAAATATGCCGTCGAGCCCGCACGCCGGATCACCTCCGAGTTGAAAAAGCGCCATCCGGGCATTCCGGTCATCGGTTTTCCGCGCGAAGCGGGCGACGGTTACATCGGCTTTCATGCCAAAACCGGGGTCGATTGCGTCGCCTTGGACAATTCTGTCACACCCGAATGGGGCGCAGAACATGTGCAAAAAGACGGCTGCGTTCAGGGCAATCTGGCCTCAAGCCATATGGTCACAGGTGGCCAAGGCTTGATCGACGAGGTGCGTCATGTCCGCGATGCGTTTTCCAAAGGCCCGCATATCTTCAACCTCGGTCACGGCATCACACCGGATGCAGATCCTGACAACGTGTCCCTGATGATCGAGACGCTTCGGGAAAACGTCTGAAACCAAAAGCCCCGTCAAAGAAAGCCCCGCAATATGCGGGGCTTTTCGTTGTAGGTCAGACCCATTTCGCCATCGGCGGTAGGGACATCAACACGGCATTGGCGTCATGGCCGGTTTCCAAACCAAACTTGGTGCCACGATCATAGACGAGGTTATATTCGGCATAGAGGCCGCGATGAACCAGTTGCGTGTCTTTGTCGGCCTCGGTCCACGGCGTATCGCGGCGCTTTTCTGTCGCGCCTAAGAAGGCGGGCAAAAACGCGCGACCCACATCTTGGGTAAAGGCAAAATCTGCCTCCCAATCGCCCGTGTTGTGATCGTCAAAAAAGATACCGCCTACGCCACGCGCCCGACCGCGATGCGGGACATAAAAATACTCATCCGCCCAGTCTTTGAAGCGCGGATAATAGTTCGGGTCATGGCGATCACAGTGATGCTTTTGCACCGCGTGAAACGCCTCCGTGTCCTCGGCATATTCGATACAGGGGTTCAAATCCGATCCGCCGCCAAACCACCACGCATGCGGCGTCCAAAACATCCGCGTGTTCATGTGAACGGCGGGCGTGTGCGGGTTCTGCATATGCGCGACAAGCGAAATCCCCGCCGCCCAAAACCGCGGATCGTCTTTCATCCCCGGAATGCCTTTACGCGCGGCCATGGCCATTTGCGCCCGCTCGCCCAACTCACCGTAAACAGTGGAAATATTGACGCCGACCTTTTCAAACACCCGACCGCCGCGCATCACGGACATCACCCCGCCGCCCGCGTCAGAACCGTCATCCGAGCTGCGCTTGGTCTCCGTGACCTCAAAGCGCCCGGCGGACAAATCGGCAAAAGGGCCTGTGGTTTGGCTGTCTTCGAGCGCCTCGAACGCGGTGACAATCTGATTGCGCAAATCTCGAAACCAAAGGGAGGCGCGGGATTTTTCGTCAATCATCTCTGGGCTCATCTCTTGGCGGGCGTCTTGGCTCATTCAGGCAGTCCTTTCCGGCGCATCATGTTGCGCCAAGAAGTAGCAGCAATGCGCCAAGAGCGGCAAGATCCCTTCCCCCACGCCAGAAAAAGCCTATTGTATGGACAGAGTTGAAAAGGAGATTTTCAAATGCGTTGGCTTGCTCCCCTTATGCTGTTGCCGCTTGTCGCCGCCTGTTCCGAACAACAGATGTGCATTTCCCGTGCCACAAAAGATTTGCGTCAGGTGCAAAGCTTTATTTCCGAGGCCGAAGGCAATCTCGCCCGTGGCTATGCCTTGGTCGAAAAAGAATACATCGACTATGACATTCAGCGCTGTGGTGAAGATGCGGATGGCAAAGCCATTTACTGTCGCGTGCCCGACGTCGAAACCCGGCGTGTTCCGAAAGCCATCGACCTTGATGCCGAAGCGGCAAAATTGGCAGCGCTGAAAAAGAAAGAAGCGCAATTGGCAAGACAGGCAGAGGCCGCAACCCAAGCCTGTGTGCAGCAATATCCGAGCTGAGACCGATGAGAGCCTTTCAAACTTAATGAGTGGGCGCGTGCACCGGATCAACCAGAGTGCGCCCGCCATCCAAAGTCAGGATTTGCCCGGTCATAAACCCGGAGGCCTCAGACACCAAATATTGCACAGTCTCGGCAATCTCTGCGGCCTGTGCGACCCGGCCCAGCGGCGTCTTCGCGATGATCTCATTTCGGTAATCGGGGTTTTCCGCCAACATCCCCTGGAGGCTTGCGCTCATCACCGAGCCAAACGCCACGGCATTGACCCGAATGCGGTTCGGCGCCAAAGCCACCGCCATAGAGCGCGTGAGTTGATCAACGGCGGCGGAAGAGACTGAAAAGGCCAACAATTCCGGTTGCGAACGACGCGCGGCAATTGAAGAGAGGTTCACGATCGAGCCGACGATGCCCTCGTCTTCGCTGCTTTTTTCGGAGCGTTTGATCATCCATTTCGCCACTTGCTGCGTCAATCTCAGCGAGGTCATCAGGTTTTGTTCAATCAAATGGGCGACATTGTCTTCTTCAACACACAAAGGATCACTCATCGCCACCTGACGCGAGGCGTTGATCAGGATGTCGACACCTTCAAAGGCATCAATCGTGGCGGACAAGAGGTTGGCGATGGTCAATTTTTCGCGCAGATCACCGGCGAAATAGGCGATATGAGGCTCGTCCTGATGGGCGGCCTCCCCGTATTGTTCAATCAGACTGGATTCGTCGATATCCGCGCACATGACCCGCGCACCTTGGGATACGAAATGTCGTACAATCGCCAAACCGACGCCATTGGCCGCACCGGTCACGATGGCGGTCTTGCCTTCAATCGAAAAGCTCATCAGTGGTCTCCGCAATATGTTAGCGCCATCTTAAGCGGTTTTGCCGCCCCTGCGAAGCGGTTTTGCGGCGTGAAGCACCTTAAACCCGCCCGTATCGGCAATCTGTTGGCATGTGCCAAACATCTCGGCAAGCGTCGCCTCATAGGGCAATTGCCGATTGGCCACCAGCCAAAGCTGGCCCTGAGGCGACAGCATCCCGGCGGCAGCCCGAATAAAGGCCTGACCCAGCCCAGGATCTGCCGCACGTGAGGTGTGAAACGGCGGGTTCATGATCACCGCATCGAGTTTGGTGGGCGGGGTGAATTTGGTCGCATCCTGCCAATGAAACTCCGCACGCGGATCGGTGACATTTTCGCGCGCACAGGCCAGCGCGGCGGCCTCTGCCTCGACCACATGCAGACGTTTCACTCCGGGATGGTCTAAAATGTGACGGGAGAGATAGCCCCATCCAGCCCCGAGATCGGCGATTTTCGATGGCAACTTGTCAGGCAACGCGGCCAGCAAGGCCTGCGAGGCTTTGTCCATGCGATCCACCGAAAAGACGCCAAGTCGCGTGGTGAACCCGTCGATCAGCCGCAGCGCACCGGGGTCAACCCAATCGCTGAAATCGCCGCCGGAAAAGGCGAAAGCCTTGCCATGGGCTTTGGAGACGATCTGCGCCACCTCAACCCGTTTGCGCACATCTTTCAACAGGCTGTCGATGCCATCGGTCTTTTGCCCATCCACGATCACACGCGTCGACCGCGCAGCGGCATCAGCAATCAACGCCCGCGCCTCCGCTTTGGACCGCGGCACAGCCACAACAGCCAAATCAAATGTACCCTCAGCCTCAACACGGGCCTCAAACCCGCGCGCTGTGAACGCATCGAAATCGGGCTTAAACCCCTGAACGATCTGAAGAGATGTGCCCGCGAGATCGGACAGGTCGGCATCATGCGTAGGGCGATAGACCACAACGCGTGCAGGCGCCGTGTCAGATAGATCGTGACCAGACAGATCGTGGCCTTCGAGCAGAAGAGGGAGGCGGGAAGATATCATGAAGCGGCGAAACGCCTATTCCTTTTCCATCGTGCATTGCAGCGGATGTTGATGGCGGCGGGCGAAATCCATCACCTGCTGCACTTTGGTTTCGGCAATCTCGAACGGAAAGACCCCGACGACGGCCAAGCCCTTTTTATGCACGGTCAGCATGATCTCGGTCGCATGACCATGACCGATGCCAAAAAAGCGCTCCAGCACCAGAACGACAAATTCCATCGGCGTGTAATCATCGTTCAAAAGCATCACCTTATACAAAGGCGGGCGTTTGGTTTTTGGCTTGGTTTTAAGCGCAAGATCGACATCGCCGTCGTCGAAACGGTCGTCTTTGTCGGACATCATGTGAGGCGAGAGGGTCACTCTGGCGTCTCCGATTTTGGATTTTGCACAAACTTACGGTCTTGATTGGCGTTATATAGACCCTTTTTCGCATGAATAAAGAGGGTTATGCCAAAACGGGTAAAGGGAGCTTAGCATATGTCTGTCAAACTCGCGACAATCGCGTTCGATGCGGATGACACGCTTTGGGAAAATGAGGCGTTTTTTCGCCTGACCCAAGAGCGATTCGCCGATCTTTTGGCCAATTACACCGAACGGGATCACTTGGCACGCCGGCTTTTGGCCGCAGAGCGACGCAACCTTGGCCACTATGGATTCGGCATCAAAGGTTTTGTCTTGTCGATGATCGAAACCGCGATAGAGGTGACGGATCAAAAGGTCCCCGCCTCCGTCATCGCCGACTTGATCGCCGCCGGACAGGAGATGTTGCGGCACCCGATCCACCTGCTCGATGGCGTCGAAGAGACCGTGCGCGCCCTCGCTGAACAGCATGAAATCCTGTTGGTGACCAAAGGCGATCTGTTGGATCAGGAGCGCAAATTGGCACAGTCCGGTTTGGGCGATCTGTTTGATGGGGTCGAAATCGTCTCCGCCAAGACGCCCGAGGTCTATGCGAGCATTTTCGCACGGCACAATGTCGCCCCGAAGCTGCGATGATGGTGGGCAATTCGATGAAGTCCGATGTGCTGCCGCCGCTTGAAGCCGGGGCGTGGGGCGTGTTCATTCCACACAACTGGACCTGGGAAATCGAACATGCGGAGGCGCCCAATAATCACCCACGCTACCGTGAACTGGGTGATTTGGGGGCCCTGCCGACACTCATCGAAACGCTCGGCCTCTGATCACCCTCGCCGCAGTTCTCTTTTTTATGCCGCGAACTTCACCATGTGGTGGGCGATGTAGCCATAGCCACCACATGTGGCGTTGCAACTCTGCATCCTCCCAAAGTCTTTGAAAATTCGCGGTTTTCTCAAACGAAAGCCTGTGCTACGTTTTCAAAATAAGCTGGGCGAAATGATCCGGCAGGACGAGGCAGATTTATCATGATGAGCAACGTGCAAGCGCGGGGAGTCCTGCGTGCCGTATCAAGACGTATTTTCCCTCTTATTTTGATCGCCTTTGCGATGACAATCGCAATGTCGGCAAAGATGATGGCGGCGGAATATGCCGCGCTGGTGATGGATGCGCGCAACGGCAAAGTGTTGCACGCGACCAATGCCGACACCCGACTGCACCCGGCCTCGCTGACCAAGATGATGACGCTCTACATCGCTTTTGAGGCAGTCGAACATGGTGAAATCACCCTCGATACCCTCGTCACCGTGTCGCGCAATGCCGCCTCAGAGCCGCCCTCGAAATTGGGCCTCAAGGCCGGTCAAAAAATCAAACTGCGCTACCTCATCCGCGCCGCCGCCGTGAAATCTGCCAACGATGCTGCCACCGCCATCGGCGAGGCCATCGAAGGCTCCGAGGCCGCATTTGCCCGCCGGATGAATCGCACGGCCAAAGAGCTTGGCATGTCGCGCACCACGTTTAAAAACGCCAATGGCCTGACCGAAGAAGGTCACCTGTCTACCGCCCGCGACATGTCCGTTTTGGGGCGCCATGTGTTTTATGATTACCCGGAATATTACAACATCTTTTCGCGCAAAACCGCCGACGCGGGTGTGACCACCGTCACCCATACCAACTCGCGGTTTCTAAGCGCCTATCCCGGCGCAGATGGCATCAAAACCGGCTACACTGCGGCGGCAGGGTTTAACCTTGTGGCCTCGGCACAGCATGGCAATGAGCGGATCATCACGACCGTCTTTGGCGGCCGCTCGACAGCCGCGCGCAACGCCAAAGTGACCGAATTGATGGACCTTGGGTTCAAACGCGCGCCAACAAATGTCTCTGTCATCAAACCGAAAAAACCACCCTATTTGGGTAAGGTTGGTGGCGCAGCTATCATGGTGGCCAAGGGCGAAACTGCCCCGAAAGTGGCGTCGAAAATCGTGCGGGTGAGCATCAATATGGCCAAAAGCCCGATCCCGAAAGCCCGACCAATGCGCGAATTAGCCCCGAGGATGAGCAAATGTTGCTGGCTGCCTCTGCTGATGTGTTCTCGGCCTTGGAAAAAGCCAATCAGGAGGCCGCGCTTTTGGCCGCAGCGACCGAGGCCACGGTGGAAGCGAGCACAATTTTAGCGGCAGAAGCCACACGCGCGCAAACCGCGCCCACGATACCCGCTATCGCGCCGATCCTGCGCCCGGCACGCTACGAGACACCTGAAAAATTACAACTCGCCTCAATCGAACCCACATCCGCTGTGTCCGCCGATCCGATCCCGACCGGGCCCGAAGTGGTGACGCGGATCTCGACCTCTGGCAGCCGCCATTGGGGCATCAATATCGGCACGTATGGCTCGGAATATGAAGCCCGCAAAGAGCTCTTGCGCACCGCGCTGACAGAGATCGAAATGCTTGATGGGGCGCTGCGCAAAGTGGTCAAAACCAAACGTGGCTATGACGCGAATTTCCTCGGACTGACCGAAGATTTGGCCGCGATGACATGTCGCCGGTTGGAAGCGCGCGGCACCGATTGTGCCCCCATCGGCCCGTCCTGATCAACAGTGAGAGAGACTGAAATTGAGAGGGCGTGGGGCGTTAGAGCCCTGCGCCCTCTTCTACTTTTAGGTCAAACGCCGCGGCCACCAAGGCACGGGTGTAGGCCTCTTTCGGCGCGTCGAAAATCGCATCGGCATCGCCCGCCTCAACCACATCACCGCGCTTCATCACCATCACTTTATGGCTCAGCGCCCGCACAACGCGCAGGTCGTGAGAGATGAACAGATAGGCCAGTTTATGCGTGACTTGCAGCTTGCGCAAAAGCTCAACGATCTGCACCTGAACCGTCATATCCAGTGCCGAAGTCGGTTCGTCCAAGACCAAAAGCCGTGGCCGTAGAATCATCGCGCGGGCAATGGCAATACGTTGGCGTTGACCGCCGGAAAACTCGTGCGGATAGCGATGGCGGGTCTCGGGATCGAGCCCAACTTCACGCATGATGTCGATCACCGCCGCCTCATTGGAGGCATAGCCCTCGACCTTATGCACGCTCAGCCCCTCGGCGATGATTTGTGCCACAGTCATGCGCGGAGAGAGCGACCCGAACGGGTCTTGGAACACGATCTGCATATCGGCGCGCAGTGGCCGCAACTGGCGGTTGGACCAACCTTGAATGTTCTGCCCCAAAATCACCACGGTCCCCTGTGAGGAAATCAGCCGCATCAGCGCCAGCGCCAGCGTGGTTTTGCCGGAACCCGATTCGCCCACGATGCCCAAGGTTTCGCCTTCGCGCACCGAGAATGTCGCGGCATTGACCGCTTTGACATAGCCCGCCGTTTTGCGCAGGAAACCGCGCTGTACCGGGAACCAGATGCGCAGGTTTTCGGCCTCTGCCACGACGTCGGAGTCTTCGGGCACCGGGTCCGGGCGGCCCGTGGCGGCAGCGGCCAAAAGCATTTGGGTATAGGGGTGTTGCGGGTTGTCGAAAATCACCGCCGTCGGGCCGGTTTCGACAATCTCTCCGTCTTTCATCACACAGACCCGATCAGCGATTTTGCGCACGATGTTGAGATCATGGGTGATGAACAGCATCGACATACCAAGTCGATCTTTGAGCTCGCGCAACAGCTCCAAAATCTGCGCCTGAATGGTCACATCAAGCGCCGTGGTCGGCTCGTCCGCGATCAAAAGTTCAGGATCATTGGCCAGAGCCATTGCGATCATCACGCGCTGACGTTGGCCGCCCGACAGTTGGTGCGGATAATCTTTGAGACGGCTTTCCGGGTCGTGGATGCCAACCTGTTCCAACAGCTCAATCACCCGAGTGCGTGCCGCAGTGCCGGTCATGCCGTGATGGATCAAAAGCACCTCAGAAAGCTGTTTTTCCAGCGTATGCAACGGGTTGAGCGAGGTCATCGGCTCTTGGAAGATAAAGCTGATGTCATTGCCACGCAGTTTGCGCAATTCCTTTTCGGGCGTGCCGACAAGCTCTTGACCCTGATAGGTAATCGACCCCGTGATCTCGGCCGTGTCGGGCAAAAGGTTCACGCTTGAGAGCGCTGTGACCGATTTGCCGGAACCGGATTCCCCCACAAGCGCGACAGTTTCGCCCTTTTCAACGGTAAAAGACACGCCCTTGACGGCCTCGACCGTGCCGCCATCCTGACGGAAGCCAACGCGGAGATCTGTGTAGCGCAAAAGGCTCATCGAAAGGTCTTTCTCGGGTCAAAAGCATCGCGCACGCCTTCAAAGATAAAGACAAGCAGCGAAAGCATGATGGCGTAGGTGAAAAAGGCGGTGAAGCCCAGCCAAGGCGCCTGAAGGTTCTGTTTGGCCTGAAGCGTCATTTCGCCCAATGAGGGATAGGACGAGGGCAAGCCGAAGCCGAGAAAATCGAGCGACGCCAGCGTGCCAATGTTGCCCGTCACAATAAAGGGCAGCATTGTCAAAGTGGCAACCATGGCGTTGGGCAACATGTGGCGGAACATGATGGTGCCGTTGGAGACGCCGAGCGCGCGGGCGGCACGGATATATTCGAAATTGCGCGCCCGCAGGAATTCGGCCCGCACCACGCCGACCAAGGCGGTCCAGCCAAACAGGATGGTGACCATGACCAAAAGCCAGAAACTTCGCCCCAAAATAGCAAACAGGATGATGATCACATAGAGCGACGGCATCGCACCCCAAATCTCCAAAATCCGTTGAAAAATCAGGTCGGTACGGCCGCCAAAAAACCCCTGAAGCGCGCCTGCGATGATACCCACGAAAGACGAAAGCACCGAGACGATCAAGGTGAAGAACACCGACAGGCGGAAGCCGTAAATCACCCGTGCGACAACATCGCGCTTGGTGTCATCCGTGCCCAGCCAGTTTTGTGAGGTCGGCGGCGAGGGCGCGGCCCCCGGCCCCTCAACTTGGGTGTTGAACGAATAGCGGATCGGCGGCCAGAGCATCCAGCCTTTCTCGATCTTGTCCCCGTTGATGACGCCGTCCTTGGCATCTTCGATCAGGGCGTCAGGATCGTCGAAACAGTCCACCATACCGCCAGTTTTGACCAAACATTGCACCTCGGCATAGCGATAGACGGCCTCGGTTCTGAAATCGCCGCCAAATTCGGTTTCCGGGTAGAAATTGAAAATCGGCATGTAATAGTTGCCGCGGTATTGCACGAGGATCGGTTTGTCATTGGCCAGAAACTCGGCAAAGAGCGACAGGCCGAACAGGATCGAGAACAGGATCAGCGACCAAAACGCGCGGCGGTTGGCACGGAAGTTGCGCCAGCGGCGTTGGTTGAGGGGGGAAAGTGTCATGTGTCCCTCTTTTCAAAGTCGATACGCGGATCGACAAAGACATACATCAGGTCGGAGAGGATGCCGATCAACAGGCCGATGAGGCCAAAGAAAAACAACGTGCCAAAGATCACCGGATAGTCACGTTCAAGCGCAGCTTGGTAGCCCAAACGCCCCAAACCATCGAGCGAGAACAGCGTTTCGATGATAACCGACCCGCCAAAGAACACGCCCAAAAACAACCCCGGAAAGCCCGCGATCACGATCAACATCGCATTGCGGAACACATGGCCGTAGAGGACGCGGGACTCAGACAGACCCTTGGCCTTGGCGGTGACCACATATTGTTTACGGATTTCATCGAGAAAGGAGTTTTTGGTCAACAGCGTAAGCGTGGCAAAGGACGAAACCACCGAGGCCAGCACCGGCAGAGCAATGTGCCACAGGTAGTCCAACGCCTTGCCAACCAGCGTCATCTCACTCCAATTCGGCGAGGTCAGACCGCGCAGGGGGAAGATTTGCCAATAAGACCCGCCCGCAAACAGCACCAAGAGCATGATCGCAAAGAGAAATCCGGGGATCGCATAGGCGGCGATGATGATGCCCGAGGTCCATGTGTCAAAGCTTGATCCATCACGCACGGCCTTGCGAATGCCCAAAGGGATCGAGATCAAATAGGAAATCAACGTCGCCCAAAGCCCAAGGGTGATCGACACAGGCAGCTTGTCCCAGACCAGATCAAGCACCTTCTCGGATTTGAAATAGCTCTCACCAAAATCAAACCGCATGTAGCTCCACATCATCGAGAGGAAGCGTTCCAAAGGCGGCTTATCAAGACCGAATTGACGTTCCAGATCCTGAATGAACTCGGGCGGAAGACCGCGTGCCCCGGCATATTCGCTTTCATAGCCATTGCCGTCGAGCACATCCATGTTTTGGCCCGCATCGCCCTGACCGCCGGTAAAGGAGGCAAAGGCATCGCCTTCGCCACGCATATTGGCCAGGACCTGTTCGACAGGGCCACCGGGCACGAATTGGGTGAGCGCGAAATTGAGGATCATGATGCCCAGAAGGGTCGGAATGATCAACAAAATGCGCCTTAAAATATAGGCTCCCATCGGGATTGTCCTGACTGCTTATTTCAACGCGCCGGCGGCTTTGAGCGCCTGCTCTTTGTCGGCATTGACCCACCAAAAATCCAGATAGCCCAGATCAAGCGGTGGCATTTTATCCTCGGACGGGTGCTCATACATGTTGTAATAGGCCACCCAAAATGCGTCGTTCATATGCGCGGGAACAATGAAATAGTCGTAGCGCATGATCCGGTCGGCAGCACGCACAACGGCGGCCATATCGTCATAGCTTTCGACCTCTAACAAGCGTTTGCCCAGATAATCAATCGCCGGATCAGACAGACCCGCCGGGTTGAACACGTCGTTCACATTGTCAGATCCGTATTTCTGATCAAAGCTTGACCCTTCCTCAAACCCGTTCGCATAGCCGCTGTAGATCATGTCGTAATCAAAGCTTTGGGTTCGGGCTTGGTACTGGTTCGCATCGACGCGGTTGTAGCTGGCGTTCACGCCCAACGCGACAAGATTTTCGATATAGGGATTGATGATGCGATCCCACGCCGGGTTGTAATGCAGGAATTCAACATCCAGCGTCTCGCCCTTGGCATTGCGCAACTTGCCATCATCGCCGGGGACATATCCGGCCTTCTCTAACAAAGCCAAAGCTTTACGCAAATTGCGACGGTCCAAAGAGCGTTCGCCCGACGTATGAGGCAAAAACGCCTCTTCGGTGAAAATCTCAGGCGGGACCATGTCGCGGACCTCATCAAGATAGGCCAATTCTTTGCCCTCAGGCAGGCCTGTGGCCTTGAGCTGCGGTGTTTCCCAAAAGCTTTCGCGCTGTTTGAACAGCCCGTATTGCAACGTGTCATTGGTCCATGTGAAATTATACATCAACCCAAGCGCCAAACGCACATTGCGATCCTGAAACTTGTCCCGGCGCAGGTTGAACAAAAATCCGGCCGCGCCGGGCAGTGAGCCATCATGAAGTGTGGCTTTGATCACCCAGCCCTTTTCCAGAGCCGGAAAATCATAACCGGTGGCCCAATTCAAAGACGAGGTTTCTTGGCGGAACGTGATCTCACCCGATTTAAACGCCTCAAACGCCGCAATCGTATCGCCGAAATAGATCACCTTGATGGTGTCGAAATTCTCGCGCCCGACTTTGAGCGGATGTTTGATGCCCCAATAATCCGGGTTGCGTTTGTATTTCACCCATTGGCCGGCGTCGTAGCTGTCCAACATATAGGCCCCTGTGCCGGGAGAGACATCGAAACGTTTCTCATCCAACTTGGCGTCATGGGCGTCAAACCACGCTTTTTGCATCACCAAAGTCGACCCGGCCTGTCCGATCAACCCTTTGCGTGGGATGTCCGGTTGAAAGGTGAATTTGACGGTATAGGGATCAAGCGCCTCGACTTTCGCAATCATCGCACTGACGCCCGCGCGCCATGATGGCGTGGCTTCGTTGATGAATTTGTTATGAGTGAACACCACATCCTCGGCGGTCATCGGCGTGCCGTCAGAAAAGGTCACATCCTTGCGCAGGTGGAAAATCACCCACTCCTGGCTCTCAGGATACTCCAAGGTTTCACACAAAAGACAGTACTGAGCCCCGGTGAACTCATCCGCCGTCCCGTCCATCAACCGCTCATACGGGGTCGACGACAAAGCTGCGGGCGTCCCTGACAGGGTAGAGAAGGGGTTCATACTGTCAAAGGTGCCAACCGTGCCCAAAACGATGTCGCCACCTTTGGGCGCATCTGGGTTGACGTAATCGAGGTGGTCAAAGGGTTCGGAATATTTCACCGTATCCCAATCGGTGAACCATGTGCGTGTGATCGTGTCCTCAGCTTTCGCAGCCCCCCCAAAAGCGCCAACAGGGCCAAGATCGGGAAACCTGTGCGAAAAGCGGGGCGTGCGAACATATGGAACCTCCGAAAGTGTTGTGGATGCGCCATTGGGCGGCGCGTCTTGCTCTGTGCGACGGTAATGTGTCGACACGCCCACATGCAAGTTACAACACATCGAAAAACCGTGATCGCACCCAAGCGCGTAAGAGTTTGCATAAGAAAACCCCCACTGGCACACGGCCAATGGGGGTTTGTGATGCAATCAGGCGCGATCTGTTGAGATCAGCCAGAGATCGACTGAAGATAGGCCACGAGATTGGCGCGATCTTCGATCTTCGGCAGACCTGCGAAAGACATTTTGGTGCCCGAAACAACGCCTTTCGGGTTGAGCAGAAATTCGTTGAGCGCATCGGGTGTCCAGGCGCCACCGTGGGCCATCATGCCGTCGGAGTAGGTGAACCCATCGACGCTTGCGACGACACGCTCGAACACGCCATCAAGGTGCGGACCGGTGCCGTTGGTGCCGTCCACTTTGTGGCAGGCCTTGCATTTGGAAAAGACTTTTTCGCCTTTCGCAACGTCAGCAGAGGCCAAAAGCTCGTCAAAGCTCACTTGGACCACCTCTTCTGCCGGGGCGGCATCTTCTTCGCCTGTCGCGATGACATAGGCTTGGGCGTGTTCGCCATCATGACCAGCGCCGCCCATCGAGTAGATGGAGGTCCCAGCCCAATTGGCAAAGAGGAAGATCAAGAAGGTGCCGCAAAGGCCGCCGACGACCTTGGTGATGGTCATAGTGTTGAACATGTCGCGTTCCGTTTATATGCATTCGTCGCGCGCTATCTACCCGCTTCCCCTAGTGCATTTCAAGGTATAAGACCGTCACCCACGCAAGTTAGCGCAAAACTATGAGACAAAAGGGGTCGAAAATGACCGGACGCATCGCATTTCAGGGAGAACTGGGGTCATATTCCCATCAAGCATGCTGTGAAGCGCGCCCCGCGTTTGAGCCCCTGCCCTGCCCGACCTTTGAGGATGCGATGGAGGCTGTGCGCTCGGGGCGGCTGATCTTGGCATGATTGCGGTCGAAAATTCGACCTATGGACGGGTGCAAGACGTCTATCACCTTTTGCCAGAATCAGGCCTGCACATCATTGATGAGACCTTCGTGCGCGTGCATGTGAACCTTTTGGGACTTCCCGGCACGAAAACATCCGACATCAAACAGGTGCGTGCCATGTCCGTGCTTTTGGGGCAGGCCCGTGGCTTTGTGCGCGACCATAGCCTGACAACGATCAATTGGTCTGACAACGCCGCCGCCGCACGATCCGTTCAAGAAGAGGGCAACCCGGAGATCGGGGCGTTCGCCTCAGAATTGGCTGGTGAAATTTTCGGACTTGATGTGCTGGCCCGCCATATTGAAGACCACAAACTCAACACCACTCGTTTTCTCATCATGGCACGCGAAGCCGATTATACCCGCCGCGCCGACAAAATGGTCACCGCCTTTATGTTCCGCGTCCGCAACCTCCCGGCTGCGCTGTATAAGGCGATGGGGGGCTTTGCCACCAATGGCGTCAACATGACCAAGCTGGAAAGCTACATGGTCGACGGGGTTTTCACCGCAACACAGTTTTATGCCGATATCGAAGGCCATCCCGACGACGAAAACGTGCGCCGCGCGCTAGATGAATTGGGGTATTTCACTGAAATGGTTGAGATTTTAGGCGTCTATCCGGCTGACCCGCGTCGGACCTAAACATGGACAACTCTTAGGCGCGTTCCGAATTATCTTTTGGACGCGCCTAGGTACTCATCCGCCAAATGGTCGCAAAATTTTGAAACGCGGGTTTCAAACCGCTTTTGCAATGTGCCCTTTGCGAATTTCACCGACTGAACCAGAATCCGCGCCGACAATGTGTTCGGACGCACGTCATAGCCAAGCGTCATACGCGTGCGCTGCGGCGAAAGTGCCAAAAGATCAGCGGTCAAAATCATGTCCAACCCACCTGATTTCGCGTCGACCATCAAACCGTTGGGCGCATCATATTCGCGGATTTCAGCGACCAAATCGCGCAATTTCCCTCGAAACGGAACTTTCAACGTCCAACCGGCACCAACCCCACGCGGCTGGCTGGGCGATTTACGGTTGACGTTGATGCCACGCCGCATCGCCTGACGCTCCAAGCCCTCAAAATCAACAAGGCGTTCAAAGACAAATTCTGCCGGTGCTTCAATGTCCTGACGGGTCGAAAATTTCATGCCAACTCACTTGTGATCACTGCCCCGGCCCATGTTATCCCGTTATTCCCAACAGTCTGCAAGCCACTTGGTCAGAAGAAATTGCGCCAATGCGCCTTTTCGGGCCGGGCGAATTTTATCGGACAGCCCGGCCATCGCAACAGATAGCTCCTCGCGGGTCACCCAAAGCGCATCCTCAAGCTCATTGGGATCCAGCGTGATCTCGCGCGTCAACGCCTCAGCCCGACAGCCAATCATCAACGAGGCGGGAAAGGGCCATGGCTGACTGGCGACATAGTCGACCGCGCCAATGACCACCCCCGATTCTTCCAAAACCTCGCGCCGTACGGCGGCCTCAATCGGCTCGCCCGGTTCCATGAACCCGGCCAAAAGCGAATACATCCCTTCGGGCCAGGCTGCATTGCGGCCCAAAAGTACGGAATTTCCATGGGTCACCAACATGATCACCACAGGATCCGTACGCGGAAAATGGTGCGCCGAGCAGGCCGCACAGTCGCGCCGCCAACCACCATCGGACATCTTTGTGGGCGCACCGCAATTGGCACAAAACCTATGCCGCCCGTGCCATTCCAAAATACCGCGTGCCGTTGCCGCGACCTCAGCCTCCCAAGGGGTCAACTGGGTCATCAGCGACCTCAAATCATGAAACTCCGTCCCTTCGATTTCTGCACAGGGAACGGCACCCCCGACCATGGCATCACGGCCTCATCTGTCGGTATGGCACCCTTCCAATCGTCAACATCGACCGCAAAAATCGGCGCATTCTCGTCTGAGAGGCCTAAGAACAGACAGGGGTGCTTGTCGGGATCAAACGCGGGATCTTCGGTTGTGCAAAACGCAAGTCCGCCCGCCTGCCGCATCAATGGCATTTTGTGCCAAAACGGTACGATCAAAGCATTTTTTTGGGCCCAAAGCGACTTGGCATCTGGCCGCAAATGGGCCTCACGACGCAGCACCCCGGCTGCAAAAACCACAGATTCTTTTCTCATACGGTCAGCCATATGTCGATTTCGGGTGTACGGCCAGCGGTTCCAGCTACGCATTTCGCGCAAAAACCACATGATTGTGTTGTCTCTGTGCGACAATAATCAAAAAAACAACCTAAAGTTGTTCATGCGACTAAAAAGGCAACTCGAAAGGGTTTGTTTCAGGTCAAAGGACTGATAATTTTACCGCCGTCACACCAGTGTCTTGTGACGTGTAAATGTTTGCGCCAACGTATGTCAAAAGGAGGCGCATCATGAGCCGTTTGAAAACAAATATGAATCGCCGCGGCTTCATGTCCGGCACAATCGCAGGATCTGCCTTGATTGCTCTTCACCCTTTTTCTGCGCGCGCGGCCGTAAACCAAGCGCATTTGCGGGTTATGGAAACAACTGACCTGCATGTGCATGTCTTTCCATATGACTATTATTCGGACAAACTGATCGACACTGTCGGGCTTGCGCGTACTGCGGCGCATATCAACGCCGTGCGCGCCGAGGCAACCAACACGATGTTGGTTGATAATGGGGACTTTCTTCAAGGCAATCCGATGGGCGATTTCATTGCCTATGAGCGCGGGATGAAAGAGGGCGACATGCACCCCGTCATCACCGCCATGAACACCGTGGGCTTTGATGCCTCCACCTTGGGCAACCACGAATTCAACTACGGCATTCCCTTTTTGATGAAGGCATTGGCCGGAGCCAATTACCCGGTGATTTCTGCCAATGTCGTCACTGAAATGGGGGCCAACCCGCGCGCCGATAAAACACTTTTACCGCCCTATGTGATTTTGGACCGCGAGCTGACCGATGGGTCCGGCGAGACCCACACCATCAAAATCGGCCTGATCGGCTTTGTTCCGCCCCAGATCATGATGTGGGACCGCAAGAACCTTGAAGGTGCCGTTGAGGCCCGCGACATCGTCGAGACGGCCCGCGCCTATGTTCCTGAAATGAAAGAAAAAGGTGCCGATATTATCATCGCACTCAACCACTCCGGCATTGGCGCAGCCGCGCACAGCGACAGAATGGAAAACGCGTCCGTGCCCTTGGCCGAGATTGACGGCATTGACGCGCTGATGACCGGGCATTCCCACCTTGTGTTCCCGTCTGCAACCTATGATGGCTATGCGGCGGTCGATGCGCAAAAGGGGTTGATCCACGGCAAACCGGCGGTCATGGGCGGCTATTGGGGCTCGCATCTTGGTGTGATGGATTTGCTGTTGGAAAAAGACGGCAACGCGTGGCGCGTGGTCACAAACGCCGTTGAAACCCGCCCGATCGCACAGCGCAACGAAGATCGTTCGATCTCCCCCTTGGTCGAAAGTGTCGATCCTGTGCTGGACTCGATCATGGATGTTCACGAGCAAACGCTGGCCTATGTGCGCCGCGCCGTGGGCAAAACCAACGCGCCGTTGCATTCCTATTTTGCCCTCGTGGCCGACGATCCGTCGGTGCAAATCGTGTCCAACGCCCAACTTTGGTACATTGGCGAGATGATGAAAGGCACCGAACACGACGGCCTGCCGATCTTATCTGCCGCAGCACCGTTTAAGGCCGGTGGACGTGGCGGACCGGAATATTACACTGACGTGGCCGTGGGCGATGTGGCGATCAAAAACGTCGCCGATCTCTACCTTTATCCGAATACAATCCGCGCGGTACGGATCAATGGCGCGCAACTCAAAGGCTGGCTGGAACGCTCCGCTGGCATGTTCAATCAGGTCGATAAAGGCGCGAAAGATGCGCTTTTGCTCAACCCCGATTTTGCCTCCTACAATTTCGATGTCATTGATGGCGTGAGCTACCAAATCGACATTTCGCAACCGTCGCGGTTTGACACCAGTGGCGAGGTTTTGAACCCGAACGCCTCGCGCATCGTCAATCTGACCTACAATGGCGCGCCGGTGACCGACGAGATGGAATTCATCGTCGCCACCAATAACTACCGTGCGGGCGGCGGCGGCACCTTCCCCGGCGCTGATGGCACGACCGTGATTTTCGAAGGACCGGACACCAACCGCGACATCATCGTGCGCTATATCGTGGACCAAGGCACAATCAATCCAACCGCCGACAACAATTGGTCGCTTGCTCCCTTGGGCGACACCACAGTGTTGTTTGAAACCGGCCCTGCCGCGCACCAACATCTGGCCGATCTCGACGGTCTCACCATCGAAGACGCGGGCGAAGGCCATGATGGTTTCGCGCAATTCCGCATCACGCTTTAACATTCATAGGGGTGGGCTTGGTCACCTAAACCCGCCCCTTGAGTCGCATGCCTCAGGTTGCCCCTGCGTCATGTAGAAATCGAGATTCGCCATACCTGCACTATATTTAATCACACATGAGTTTATGTGATGTATTTGTGTGCGAATACAAAGGTTGTATACATGATTGTGAACCTTGCCCTCGCGGCGAAAACGCCCCTGCGCCACACTGGGCCGGAACGACACGAGGGAAATCCATGTTCTATAAATCCTTTACAACTTTGGCAGCCTTCGCGCTGACCGCAACCACCGCCTATGCCGAAACCGCATTGCCATTTGCGCTCGACTGGAAATTCGAAGGCCCCGCCGCCCCGTTTTTCACCGCGATCGAAGCCGGATATTTTGCCGATCAGGACCTATCCGTGGAAATCTCCGCCGGCCAAGGCTCGCTTGATGCGATCCCGAAAGTGGCCACCGGCGCCTACCCTGTTGGCATGGCCGACATCAACAGTCTGGTGAAATTTCTCGACCAAAACCCCGGCGCGCCGGTCACTGCGATCATGATGATCTATGATGCTCCGGCGTTTTCCGTAGTGGGCCGCAAATCCTTGGGGATTGAAGCGCCGAAAGACCTTGAAGGTCACGTTTTGGGCGCGCCGCCGCCCGATGGCGCATGGGCACAGTTCCCGATCTTTGCCGCCGAAAACGATCTCGACATGTCAAAGATCACCGTCGAGCCGGTCGGTTTTCCGACCCGCGAGCCGATGCTGGCCGAGGGTAAAGTCGATGCTGTCACGGGCTTTAACTTCTCGTCCTATCTCAACCTCGTGCGTCTTGGCGTGCCCGAGGATGACATTTCGACCATTATGATGAGCGATTTTGGCGTGAGCCTTTATGGCAACGTGCTTTTGGTCAACACCGACTTTGCCGCCGAGCACCCTGATGCGATCAAAGGCTTTTTGACCGCCGTTGTCGCCGGTTGGAAAGATGCGGTTGTCGATCCGAAAGCCGCCGTCGAAAACATGGTGAAATACAACCCGGCCTCTGATGTTGACCTCGAAACCCGCCGCCTGGAGCTTGCGCTCGAAGGCAACGTGTTGACCGATTACGTTGTGGCAAACGGCTTTGGCGGCATTGATGCGGCCCGGTTTGAAGGCTCTTTGGAACAACTCGGCATGGTCTATGAGTTCAAAGCCGCACCGGATGCGAGTCTCTATTTTACCGACGCCTACCTGCCCGCCGCTGCGGACCGGATGCTGAAATAAGCACCCCGAAAATTGATGCGGGCGCGGGACCTTTCCAAAGGCCGCGCCCGCTTTTTATGGCGCGGCTCAGAGACGGCAGAGAGTTAGATGACAAACCTCATAGACATCAAAGGCGTCACCCACGCCTACAAAACCGAAAACGGCCCCCTGCCGGTTCTCGAAAACCTCAACATTTCGGTGCCCGAAGGCGATTTTTGCGCCGTGGTTGGTCCGTCTGGCTGTGGCAAATCCACACTGACGCGATTGATCGCCGGGCTGATGAAGCCCGATGAGGGCGAAGTTTGGCTGCATGGCGAACGGGTCACATCGCCGCGCTCGACCGTGGGCATGGCGTTTCAAAACCCGGTGCTTTTGGAATGGCGCACGATTTTGGACAACGTGTTGCTGCCGCTCGAAATCGTCCCCAACAGCATGAGCAAACGCCAAAAACAGGACCGCGCCCGCGATCTTTTGGCGCTCGTTGGTCTTGAGGGGTTTGAGGACAAACGCCCCTCTGAACTCTCCGGCGGGATGCGTCAACGCGCCTCGCTTTGTCGCTCGATTGTGCACAAACCCGACGTGTTGATCATGGACGAACCCTTTGGTGCGCTCGATGCCTTTACCCGCGAAGACCTGTGGCAAACCATGCACCGTCTGCGCGCCGAAGAACCGTTTACCGGCGTGTTGATCACCCATGATTTGCGCGAAAGCGTCTATCTGGCCGATGAGGTGATTGTGCTCTCTGGCCGACCAGCAACGACCCAACATATTGAAAATGTGAAACTTTCGGGGCGCACCGATTTGGAAGTGATTTACACACAAGAGGCCACCGACATTCTACATCGCCTGCGCCATCAGATCGAAGTTGCGCAAGGTCGCGCAGAGGGGGCGGCACAATGAAACATTGGAAAAAAGTCGCCACGCCGCTTTTGGCCATCATCGCTTTTCTGGCGTTTTGGGAATTCATCGTTTGGTTCAACCAGTGGCCAAATTACAAAATGGCCTCGCCCTCGGACCTGATCCCGGCCTATGCGAAATATTGGAACCTGTTCCTCATTTACGGCTGGCAAACGCTCTGGCGCACTGTTGTGGGGCTGATCGTTGCGGTGATTTTTGGCACCTTGATCGGCATGATCATGGGCTTTTCACGCACCATGCGTGATGCGCTTTACCCGCTTTTGGTCGGCTTCAATGCCATCCCCAAAGCCACTGTTGTCCCCGTGATCGCACTGATTTTCATCGGACAGCATGATTTCAACACCATTCTGATCGCTTTCATGATTTCGTTCTTTCCGATTTCTGTCGCGGTCTCCATTGGCCTTTCGACCTTGGAGCCAGAATACCGCGACATCTTGCGCTCGCTCGGGGCCTCGAAATGGACGATTTTCTGGAAGATTGCGCTCCCAAAAACCCTACCGGAATTTTTTGGCGCATTGAAAGTGTCGGTCACACTGGCCTTTATCGGCACCAACCTGATGGAGATCGTCGAACCGCATGGGCGCGGCCTTGGCCACCTGTTTGATAGCGGCAAAATCAACGCCGATTACCCCCTGATGTTCGCAGTTTTGATCGCTTTGGCGTTTTTGGGGATCGTTCTTTATTACATCGTCGTCGCGCTGGAAAAAATCTTTGCGGGTTGGGCGGAACGCCCACAGGGGTAAAAACATCATCAAGAGGACGGGGTGCATCCGCCCTCTTGCGAATCCGCCCTGTGACGCTTATGTAACCCCTTGAGAGGTTGGCGCGGGCGAGCGCCTCGCCAACCCGGTCAGATCCGGAAGGAAGCAGCCGTAACGAGTCCAGCTTGGGTCGTTGTCCAGCCTCTCACCCTACGCCCACCGGGTCGCAGCTTTCAAAGCGTGGCCCGCAACCGCCAACCGAGGAGGAATTTGATGATTGTCTTGTCTTGCACCCCTCGGGCTGTTGCCGCTTAAGGCGCTTCCCATTTTCGGACTGCCCGAGACCGAATGCCCTCGCCGCCCATCCGGCGCGAGGCCCTTTTTTGCGTCACGCAAGGCAGACCAATGACCAAAGACACCACATCTAACGACCTGAAAACCCTCGGCTGGAGCCAGTTTTTCACCAGCCAACTCAGTATCGAAGACCTCGAAACCCTCACCCCCATGCGCCTCTGCGAAGTGCGTCGTCGCTCCGTTGTGGCGCTTTCTGCAGGGCTTGAGCGGCTCAACATTTCTCTGACCGGGGATCATGTCGCCACCGATATGGCGGTGGGCGATTTCGTCCTCTCGGACGGCGAACGCATCATCCGGCGGCTGGACCGACGCACGTTGATCTCACGCCGCGCCGCGGGTGTCGCCGCCGCCGCGCAACTGATCGCGGCCAATATCGACACGCTGTTCATCACCACGTCCTGCAACACCGATTTTAATGAGGCGCGCCTCGAACGCTATCTCGCGATCGCCATCGAAGCCGAGGCCACACCCGTGATCGTCATCACCAAGGCAGACAAGCCCGAAGATATCCCGATTGAGGCCTATGTGGACCGCGCCAAGGCAATTTATGATCGGGCGGAGATTTTGGCGATCAATGCCAAAGATCCGGCCGACATCGCCCGCCTTGAGCATTACTGCGGCACAGGGCAAACCCTTGCGCTCGTTGGGTCTTCTGGCGTTGGCAAATCCACCATCGCACGCGGGCTGACCGGCGAGGATTTGGACGTCGGCGACATTCGCGAAGACGACGCCAAAGGCCGCCACACCACCACCGCACGTTCCATGCACCGGATGCACGCCGGGGGCTGGTTGATCGACACGCCCGGAATGCGCGAATTGGCGTTGCATGATGCGATGGAGGGGATTGGCACCCTGTTTGAGGACATCACCGATCTGGCGATGACCTGCAAATTTTCGGATTGCCAACACCGCACCGAACCGGGCTGTGCCATCCGTGCGGCGATTGAAACGGGTGAATTGGATGAGCCTCGGGTCGAGCGTTGGCGCAAGCTGATGGAAGAGGACAGCCGCAATTCGGAAAGCATTTCCGAGGCGCGCGGGCGCGGGCGAAAGTTCTCAAAAATGGTGAAACAAGCCAAAAAAGTCAAAAGCGTCAAACGCGGCGAGTGAGCCCGATCGCAAAGATCGCATGAAACAAGGTTGCGGGGTCTGCCCCGCAGCCTTACCTTAGCCGCAACGGATCACTTGGGAGAAAACGCATGTCTGACACCGACGCAGGCTATAAGGTTCTGGCACGCAAATACCGCCCGGAAACCTTCGCCGACCTCGTCGGTCAGGACGCCATGGTGCGCACGCTCAAAAACGCCTTTGCGGCGGATCGCATCGCCCAAGCCTTTATCATGACCGGCATTCGTGGCACCGGCAAAACCACCACCGCACGGATCATCGCCAAAGGCATGAACTGTATCGGGTTGGACGGAAACGGTGGGCCGACGACCGAACCCTGTGGCCAATGCGAACATTGCGTCGCCATCACCGAGGGCCGTCATGTCGATGTGATGGAAATGGACGCCGCCTCGCGCACAGGCGTGGGCGACATCCGCGAAATCATCGACTCAGTGCATTACCGGGCCGCCTCCGCGCGCTATAAAATCTATATCATTGATGAGGTTCACATGCTCTCGACCAGTGCGTTCAACGCGCTGCTCAAGACGCTCGAAGAACCGCCCGCCCACGTCAAATTCATTTTTGCCACCACCGAAATTCGCAAGGTGCCAGTGACGGTGCTGTCGCGCTGTCAGCGCTTTGATTTGCGCCGGATCGAACCCGAAGTGATGATCGCGCTGTTGCGCAAAATTGCTGGCGGCGAAAACGGTCAGATCACCGACGAAGCACTGGCGTTGATCACCCGAGCTGCCGAAGGCTCGGCGCGGGATGCGACCTCGCTTTTGGACCAAGCCCTGTCTCACGGCGCGGGCGAAACCACGGTCGAACAGGTCCGCGCCATGTTGGGCCTGGCCGATCGCGGTCGAGTGTTGGATCTGTTCGACATGATCATGGCTGGCGACGCGGCAGGCGCTTTGGGCGAGATCGGCGGGCAATATGCTGACGGGGCCGACCCTTTGGCGGTGCTGCGCGATCTGGCTGAGATCACCCATTGGATTTCGGTGATCAAGATCACACCAAATGCCGCAGATGATCCCACCATCGGCCCAGACGAACGGATGCGCGGGCTGGCGATGGCGGAGAAATTGCCGATGCGGGTTCTGTCGAGGATGTGGCAGATGTTGTTGAAAGCGCTTGAAGAAGTCTCCGCCGCGCCGAATGCGATGATGGCCTCTGAGATGGCGATCATCCGGCTGACCCATGTCGCTGACCTCCCGATGCCCGAAGATTTGGTGCGTAAACTGAACGAACAAAACCCGCCGCCACGCCCGCCTTCTGGCCCAAGTGGCGGTGGAGCCGCGCCCTCTGGCGGCGGCTCTGTGTCGGCGCAAGGCGGCTCCATCGGCGGCGGTCACGCCACTCACGGGCCGACGATGATGGCCGGGGCAAGCTCTGGCATGTCAGGCGCAGCCACCGCATTGGCGCAGGCCCCGGACACCGCTTTGGCGAAATATCCGCGGTTTGACGATGTGGTCGACTTGATCCGCCTGCACCGCGACGCGAAACTTTTGATCGACGTGGAAAACCATGTGCGTTTGGCGAAATACGCACCCGGTCGGATCGAATTTCAGCCCCATGATGACGCCCCCGCCGATCTGGCCCCGCGCCTGCAAAGCCGCTTGTTTGCCTTTACCGGCCACCGCTGGGTCGTGACCATTGCGGAGGCGTCACACGACGTGCGCACGATCCGCGAAATCAAAGATGCCACACGCATCGCTTTGGAAAATGAGGCCAAAGCCCACCCAATTGTCGCCAAAGTGTTTGAACTTTTCCCCGACGCGAAAATCGCCGAGGTGCGCACGCCCGAAACCAAAGCGCAGGCCGCCCAGCTTGAGGCCCTGCCTGAGGTTGAGGATGAATGGGACCCGTTTGAAAGCGATTGAATATCGCGCCCAACACCCCCAAATCAGACCAAGTCAGAGATCAGGAGAACAACATGCTCAAAGGCCTAGGTGGGCTCGGCGATATGGCCGGGATGATGAAAAAAGCCCAAAAAATGCAAAGCGACATGGCGGAGCTTCAGGAGAAATTGTCGGAGATGACCGTCATGGGCGAGAGCGGTGCGGGGCTTGTGAAAGCCACCGCAACCGCCAAAGGTCAGTTGATCGGGCTCGACATTGATCCGTCGATTTTCCACCCCGATGAGAAGGAAGTGGTCGAGGATTTGATCCTTGCGGCCATCAAAGATGCGCAAGCAAAGGCCTCGCTGCGCGCCGAAACAGAGATGCAGAAACTGACCGAGGGCCTTGGGCTTCCGGCTGATTTTAAACTGCCGTTCTGAGCCCCTTGTGAACGAGGACCGTCAAGATATTGAGGCGCTGATTGACCTCATGGCGCGCTTGCCGGGGCTTGGACCGCGTTCGGCCCGGCGTGCGGTGTTGCACCTGATCAAAAAACGCGGGCGCCTGATGGCCCCACTCGCGACGCAGATGCAATTGGTGGCCGACACGGCGCGCGAATGCGTGAAATGCGGCAATATCGGCACGGGTGACCTTTGTGGCATTTGTGCTTCGGAAAAACGCGCGATCGGCGAGATTTGCGTGGTCGAAGACGTGTCGGACCTATGGGCGATGGAGCGCGCGGGCGGATTTAAAGGCCGCTATCATGTGCTGGGCGGGACATTGTCGGCGCTCGACGCCGTCGGTCCAGAAGACCTGCGCATTCCAGCACTGATCCAACGAGTGATCGACGAACAGGTGCATGAGGTGATCCTCGCGCTCAATGCCACGGTTGATGGCCAAACCACGGTGCATTACATCAGTGATGAGCTGGCGGGACGATGCGCTGTAACGTCTTTGGCGCAGGGTGTGCCGATTGGCGGTGAGTTGGATTATCTTGATGATGGGACGATCAGCGCGGCTCTCAAGGCGCGTAAATCCGTCTGATCTCTGCCTTCAATGCGCGCAAGAAAAAACCCAGACCGATCGGCCTGGGTTTTCTTTTTGACAGGATGTCAGACGCTTATTTGTCGTCGTCTTCGTCATCATCGCCGTGATCGGGCAGGTTAAAGAAGCTGTCCGCATCTGGCACGGCCTCTTCTTTTTCCTCTTCATGGTCGCGACCAAAGGAAAAGGTCTCAAGCCCGGAGATCGAAGATGGCATTTTCGGCTCTGCATCCATGCCCAAGGATTGCTCCGTGGACAGCAGTTTGCGACGCTCGTCATCGGTCATCGCCTCGCCATTTGCGGCGCGTTTCTGGGCGGCTTTTTGCACGGCTGTGTCCAGCTCGGATTGTTTACACAGACCCAAAGCAACCGGGTCGATTGGCTGCATATTGGCGATGTTCCAATGGGTGCGCTCGCGGATAGATTGGATCGTCGGTTTGGTGGTGCCGACCAGTTTGGCGATCTGAATATCGGCCAATTCCGGGTGGAATTTCACCAGCCACAGAATCGAATTCGGACGGTCCTGACGCTTGGACAGCGGCGTGTAGCGCGGGCCACGGCGTTTTTCTTCGCCCTGAGCGGCAGCATTGTATTTCAACGACAGGCGCGCCATCGGATTTTCTTCCGCCGCTTTGATTTCCTCTGCGGTCAACTGATTGTTGGCCACCGGGTCAAAGCCGCGCACGCCGGCCGCCACATCACCATCGGCGATGCCCTGAACTTCAAGCTCATGCAGGCCGCAAAAATCGGCGATTTGTTTAAAGCTCAGCGTGGTGTTATCGACCAGCCAGACAGCGGTGGCTTTCGCCATGATCGGTTTTGCCATAGGACACACTCCATAAATAGGTCTTGCCCGAATACAACTTCTCCGTCGCCTGAAAGGGCTTTCCCGGGGTCGGGACGGTTCACGTTGTCGGGGAACTTGGCCGCTGTATACTGCGGATCGAGAAAAGAGGGAAGAGAAAATGCGTAAACGGATCGTGAGTGCCCTGCTGGGCTTGGTTTTGCTCATCGCACCACCTGCAATGGCCGAGGGCGAGCGGGCCGGAAATTTCGACTATTATGTGTTGTCTCTGTCTTGGTCCCCAACATGGTGTGCGCTTGAGGGCGAGGCGCGCAATTCGCCGCAATGTGATCGCGCACTGGGCTGGGTGATGCACGGGCTTTGGCCGCAGTATGAACGGGGCTATCCGTCCTATTGCAACACCACCGCGCGCGACCCGTCAAAACGCGAAACTGCCGCGATGGAAGACATCATGGGGACAGATGGTGCGGCGTGGTATCAGTGGAAGAAACACGGGCGCTGCGCAGGGCTTTCGGCGTCTGATTATCTGGCCACCGCGCGCGCAGCCTACGCGAAAATCACCCGCCCAGAGGTGTTTCGCAAACTGACCAAAGACGTGAAACTTCCTGCCGCTTTGATCGAAGAGGCATTCATGAAAGAGAACGCGGGATTGGACAAAAACGAGATCACTGTGACGTGCAAAGCCAGCCGTATCCAGGAGGTGCGCATTTGCCTGACCAAAGATTTGGAACCCCGTAAATGCGGCGCGGATGTGATCCTCGATTGCACCTTGGATGATGCGTTATTTGAGGCGATAGAATGAGTATTTGACCTGCAATGAAGGCGCACATCCCTTCATTGCAGGTCAAAATACTCAGAGTTTCAAAACGATCTTGCCAATATGGGCGTTGGTTTCCATCAACGCGTGGGCTTGGCTTGCCTGCGCAAGCGCGAACTCCGAATACATCACAGGACCGACCTGCCCCGCCTCAACCAACGGCCAGACTTTCGCCATCAGAGCCTCAGCGATTTTGGCCTTGGCCGCGTCCGATTGTGGTCGCAGCGTTGATCCGGTCAGCGTCAGCCGCCGCATCATCACCTGAGCAAAATTCAACTCGGCCTTTGAACCTTGCAGGAAGGCGATGTTGACCAAGCGGCCCTCCATCGCGAGCGCACGCACATTGCGCGGGATGTAATCGCCGCCAACCATGTCGAGGATCAAATTGGCCCCACCCTCGGCTTTCATAACCTCGACGAAATCCTCATCGTGGTAGTTGATCGCACGTTCGGCCCCCAATCCCTCACAGGCTTTGCATTTCTCAGCAGAGCCTGCCGTGGCAAAGACTCGCGCCCCGAACGCGCGCGCGAGTTGGATTGCGGTTGTGCCAATCCCGGATGAGCCGCCATGGACCAAAAACCGCTCCCCCGCCTGCAATCCGCCGCGCATGAACACATTGCTCCAGACGGTGAAAAACGTCTCCGGCAAACAGGCGGCTTCTTTCAATGACAGACCCTTGGGCACTGGAAGCACATGGGCGGCAGGGGTAGCCACATAATCGGCATAGCCACCGCCGGGTAAAAGCGCACAGACCAGATCGCCAATCCGCCACTCAGACACCGCCGCGCCCACAGCCACAACCTCGCCCGCGCCCTCGAGACCGGGTAAATCAGACGCACCGGGCGGCGGATTGTAAAGCCCCGCGCGCTGCAAGGCGTCGGGACGGTTGACCCCGGCATAGGCCAGTTTGATCACGATCTCATCGGCTTTGGGCGTGGGCACCGGGCGTTCGCACAGCGTCAGACCTTCGGGGCCACCCGGCGTGGAAATCTCAATCGCGCGCATGGTTGTCGGCAAGGTGTTTGCCATGGTCATTCCGTCGCTCCTTGCGTGCTCTGCTGGGTTCCGGGGACATCTGTCCGACCTGCCCCCGCAGGGGCTTTGATCCTCCCGAACAGCGCATTTGGCACGGCGAACAGCGCCGACAGCGCTTTGTTGTCGCGCACCGTGGCTTTGGCTTTTTCAATCTTCATCACATCCTCAATGCGCCGGTCAAGAAAGGCGCGGGTGTCGGTGAAGCCTTCGCTGTCATCGCCGAGCCAAAACAGCACGGTCGAGGCATACACACCCGACAGCGTCGCGCGTTTGGTGTACCAATTCACATCACTCGACGTGTCCCCCAGCGCAGTCCAAATGGCATCCGCTGTTTCCCAGACCAATTTCGTGCCCTCAGGGGCATGAAGCGGCAAAGAGAAAAGCGACATGCCACGGCGGACCAATTCGCGATCCACCGTTTGCAACCGCAGCCATACGGCATGGGTGACGCGGTCGGTAAAGCGCATGGTTGAGAGATCGGCGTCTGCGAGCGCCTTGACCATCTCTCGGTCGCCGCGTTTGTGATAGGCACTGGCCAGATCGACGGAGCCACGCGGGGCGGCAACACGCGCCAAGCCTTCGGAGACCCCCGAATCAGCAATAGCCGCTTTAAAGGTCTCAGGCCCCCAGCCATCAAACACCACATGAACAAGCGCGGCATCGAGCAGTTTTTCACGAGTCGGATCGGGATAAGCGGTGGTTGTCATCTGATACGTCCTTTTGCGGCTTACGAGCATAGTAGACAAGCTAGGGTGACTTTGCTATATGGCCACTTCCTGCAATTCATGCAAATCTAACTAGGAAGGTGGTGACACCACATGCAGGTTAGCGTTCGTGATAACAACGTCGATCAGGCCCTCCGGGCTCTGAAGAAAAAACTTCAACGTGAAGGCGTTTTTCGTGAAATGAAGCTGAAGCAACATTTCGAAAAGCCGTCCGTGAAGAAAGCGCGCGAGAAGGCCGAGGCCATTCGCCGTGCCCGTAAGCTGGCTCGTAAAAAAGCTCAGCGCGAAGGTATGTCTCTTTAAGCCGTCAGGCCCCGAGAGGCTCGACGTTTCGAGCGGCCCTTGTCCGCAAGGATGATGGGACATAAAAATACGACCCCCGTGGCGCAAGCTCCGGGGGTTTGTTTTTGTGACTTGGCACCCAAGACAGCCGAAGATCAGAGCGACAAAGCCGCCGCTTCGTCGTCAGAGAAAAGCCGCGATCGCGACAGGAAACATTGGCCGCGCCCCGTGTCGAGCGAAAATCCCGCACCATGGCCGGGGCCGGCATCCAAAACCATCTGACTGTAGCGCCAAATCTCAAAGAGTGATCCTGAGATCCAAACCTCAACCCCCTCAATCTCGCCCAGCTTCACATCACGTGCGCCGATCAAATAGTCGCCCTTTTTGTAGCACATCGGTGATGAGCCATCGCAACATCCGCCCGATTGCACAAACATCACTGGACCATGGTCCGTGATAATATCGGCCAGCAACGCCCGTGCGGCAGGGGTCGCGACCACGCGGTCAGGAATCATAGAAGCCTCCACAGCAAGACACCAAAAAGGGGACAGGGCGCAGCCGAAGCCACGCCCTGTAGAGTGAGGGGACACGCAAACCGCGCGTCCCCACGGGGAGGAGCTTAGAAGAACCCGAGTTTGTTCGGGTTGTAAGACACCAGCATGTTTTTGGTTTGCTGGTAATGATCGAGCATCATTTTGTGGTTTTCACGTCCAACGCCGGACTGTTTGTAGCCACCAAATGCAGCGTGAGCCGGGTAAGCGTGGTAGTTGTTCACCCAAACACGACCGGCCTGAATGTGGCGGCCGAAGCGGTAGCAAGTGTTCATGTCACGCGACCAAACGCCAGCCCCGAGGCCATACATCGTGTCGTTGGCGATTTCGAGCGCTTCTTCTTCGGTTTTAAAGGTGGTCACGGAGACAACTGGGCCAAAGATTTCCTCTTGGAACACACGCATTTTGTTGTGGCCTTTGAGGATGGTCGGCTGGATGTAATAGCCGTCTTTGAGATCGCCACCAAAGCGCGCAGCATCGCCACCCACAAGAACTTCGGCGCCTTCTTCGCGACCGATGGTCAGGTAGGACAGGATTTTTTCCTGCTGCTCGGCAGAGGCCTGAGCGCCAACCATGGTGTTGATGTCGCGCGGATCGCCTTGTTTGATGGCTTTCACACGCGCAATGCAACGCTCCATGAACTCTTCGTAGATGTCTTCCTGGATCAAAGCACGCGACGGGCAGGTACACACTTCGCCTTGGTTGAAAGCAAAGAGAACGAAGCCTTCGACAGCTTTGTCGAGGAAAGCGTCATCTTCGCGCATCACGTCGGAGAAGAAGATGTTCGGCGATTTGCCACCCAACTCCAACGTCACCGGGATCAGGTTCTCGGTGGCGTATTGCATGATCATCCGACCAGTTGCGGTCGAGCCGGTGAAGGCGATTTTCGCAATGCGCGGCGAGCGAGCAAGCGGTGCACCGACTTCGGCGCCATAGCCGTTGACGATGTTGAGCGTACCAGCCGGCAGCAGGTCGGCGATGATTTCCATGAACACCATGATCGCAGCCGGAGTCTGTTCTGCCGGTTTCAGCACGATACAGTTACCTGCGGCCAGAGCAGGCGCGATTTTCCAAGCAGCCATCAGGATGGAGAAGTTCCACGGGATGATCTGACCGACAACGCCCAGAGGCTCATGGAAGTGATAGGCGATAGTGTCCGCGTCGATTTCCGACATGGAGCCTTCTTGGCCACGCAGAACACCCGCGAAATAGCGGAAGTGGTCGGCGGAAAGCGGAATATCAGCAGCCATGGTTTCACGGATCGGCTTGCCGTTGTCCCAGGTTTCTGCCGTTGCGATGGTTTCGAGGTGCTCTTCGATCCGGTCTGCAACTTTCAACAGGATGTTGGCACGCTCTGTGGCGCTGGTTGTGCCCCATGCAGCTTTGGCAGCATGAGCGGCATCCAAGGCCAGCTCGACATCGGCCGCGTCAGAACGGGCCACTTCACACACTTTCTGGCCGGTGATCGGCGTGGTGTTGTCGAAATATTTGCCGTGGACAGGCGGGGTAAATTTACCACCGATAAAGTTGTCATAACGGGCTTTGAAAGGCGATGCGTACTGTGCGCTCGCGTCAGCTTGAACGTTCATTGTTTTCCTCCTCAAGGTGTTGACGTCTCCCACGCCAACATATGAAGAGAGTGTGAACGCTAGCTTAAGCTGCGGTCACCCCCTCTTTCAAACGCCGCAGCGCGGCAATGTCTCAGGGGTGAGACAGGTGCGGATCAGTTTTCACCATTCTCCCCAATCCCGAGCCGTTTCATCCGGCGATAGAGCGTCGCACGGCCGATTCCAAGTTCACGCGCCGCCGCAGACACATTGCCACCAGCCCGCGCAATCGCCCGTTTCAACGCCGCCCGCTCGGCCCGCTCCAAGGCGGAAACCGTGCTATCCCGGCCCAGAATATCCGAGGCCGGTGTGGGCACGATATGCGCCCCCTGCCCCAGTCCAAACGCACGGCGCGCCGCACGGGTGGCACCGATGATCAAATCGTCATGATCCACCGCCAAAAGAACCGCCCCATCCGGGCGATCTTCCGGGGCGGTGATGATCCGGGCCTTTGGGAAAGCGGCGCGGAAGGCATCTGTTTCTATTTGCTTCGCTGTTTGGGCCACAACATTGGAAATCAACCGCGCATAGGCTTCGGTTTGATCGGCACGACAGGACGACACATCAAGGGCTGCGATCAATTCGCCATCAGGGCCAAAAATCGGCGCATCCATACAGGACATCAATGTGTTGCGGCTCAGGAAATGTTCGTCGCGGTGGATCGTGATCTGACGCGCCTCGGCGATACAGGTGCCGATGCCATTGGTGCCCTCGGATTCCTCCGACCAATCGGCGCCGGTCCACAGCCCCCAGGATTGAAACGTGTCAGAATCGGCATCTTTGGAGCGTTGATCCAACACCACCCCGTCCCGATCCGTCATCATCACCGAACAACCGGTGTTGCCAACCATTTGAAACAATTGATCGAGTTTCGGCGAAGCGAGATCCATAAAGCCTCCAAGCCGTTCACGACGCTCAGAAATTTCCGCCTCAGAAAACCGCCGCGGTGTCACCGGACGTTCGGGATCAAGCCCGTGCTTTTTCAAAGACCGTCGCCAACTGGCCGTCAAACGTGTGCCAACGGACCCCGATTCGACAGTAGAAATGACGTGTTCTGCGTGGTTTATGCGTGCCATGATGCCGCCTCCTCCCAAATGCGACAGGTCGTAGACTTATCATAGGCAAGGCAATTCGCCAAACCCAGACCTTTAGACAGGTAATGCCGTGGTTTTGAACACGGTGCGCATGGCAAAGGACGATTGCATGGTTTGCACCCCGGGCAAGGCGACAAGGCGACGGTGGATTTGGGCAAAGTGATCGGTGTCGGCGGCGACAACTTTGAGGATATAATCCGCCTTGCCCGCCATCAGGTGACATTCCAACACGTCGGGCACATTGCGCACCGCTTTTTCAAAGGCGTGCAAAATATCATCCGCTTGACTGGTGAGCGTGACCTCGACAAAGACGGTGGAGCGGCGGTCCAAATGGCGCGGGTCCAAAAGCGCGACGTAATCACGGATCAACCCTTCGGCCTCAAGCCGCTGCACCCGGCGATGACAGGCCGAGCTCGACACATTGGCCTCTTGTGCGAGATCGGCGTTCGATATGCGGCCCTTCCGCTGTAAAATTCGCAAAATCCGCCGATCCGTTTCGTCAATTTTGATCATCTTGGCAGCCTCTCCCGGTTTTTCCCGATAATTCGCCCCAATCTCCCACAATATATTTTTTTCAGCAAGCGGCGACGGATCTGCCCGCTTGTTGCGTATGAAAGATGTGTCCCCGAGACGTGATGCCCACAGCATCACGAGAAAAGGCCCGTTGGAACAATCCAACGGGCCTTTTTGATGTGTTTTGATGATTTTCGAGCGCTGGGCTTGTTACTTTTTCAACGCGTCGCGAATTTCGATCAGGATATCGAGTTCGGACGGACCTGCTGGTGCGGCAGGGGTTACCTCTTTCGGAGGCATGGCTGCGGCTTTGAGTTTGTTGACGTAGCGCACCAACATGAACACCACAAATGCGATGATCAGGAAATTGATGACCGCCATGATAAAGGAGCCATAGGCAAACACCGCCGCGCCGGCTTCGCGTGCCGCGTCCAAAGACGCCCCCGCAGGCACATCGCCAGAGAGAACCAAATAGTTGTTGGTGAAATCCAAACCGCCGGTGAACAGACCGATGAGCGGGTTGATCATATCAGCAACCATCGAGCTGACGATCGCAGTAAAGGCGGCACCAACGATGATACCAACCGCCATGTCCATGACATTGCCTTTGGCGATGAAATCTTTAAATTCTTTGAACATTCTCTGTCCCCGTTCTTCCATATCCCGCCGCATCCAAACGACGCAGTGACGCACATTGCGTAACACATTGACGCACATCCTTTAATGGTTTTCTTTCGGCATTCCAGCAATACCTTAGGGGAAATTGAACAAGACCTTCACCGCAATCCTCCCACGCTAGGAGCTCCGATGACCCAGACCGTCAAACACCCGATTTCCGCCCGTTGGCCCGCAACCGAGCCTGAAAAAATTCAGCTCTACTCTTATCCCACGCCAAATGGGGTCAAAGTCTCCATCGCGCTTGAGGAAATGGGGCTGGCCTATGAGCCGCATCTGGTCACCTTGGCCGATGCGGATGTCAAAAGCCCTGATTTTTTGGCACTCAACCCAAACAACAAAATCCCCGCCATCATTGACCCGAACGGCCCGGATGGGGCGCAAATCGAGATGTTTGAATCCGGCGCAATCCTGATTTATCTCGCGGAAAAGTCTGGAAAATTCCTCTCTAAAGACCCAAAGACGCGCTATCAGACGATCCAGTGGCTGATGTTCCAAATGGGCGGTCTTGGCCCGATGTTCGGTCAACTTGGGTTCTTTTACAAATTCGCTGGCGCCAAAATGGAGGACCCAACCGCACGCGATCGTTACATCGGTGAGGCCAAGCGCCTTTTGGCCGTTGTGGACGCGCAGCTTGAGGGACGTGATTGGATTGTGGGGGAATATTCGATTGCCGATATGGCCATTGCTCCTTGGCTCAATGCGCTTGATTTCTATGGCGCAAAGGAGGTGACAGGCTATAACGATTTGAAAAATGTGCCCGCCTATGTCGCCCGCTTTTATGCCCGACCTGCGGTGGCGCGCGCCAAAAACATCCCGGCGCGGCCGGAATAAACGGCGCAGTGTCAGGCGCTGAGACAGAGGGATCATGAAGCAGGACCGGCTATTCATCTGGATCATCGCCGCCTATTTCGCGGCCCACGCTGTGCTTCGAACGGCCCTGGGCGGGTCGTTCGAGGTCGATGAGGCCGAAATGTTCGTCATGGCGCAAGAGGTCCACTTGGGCTATGGGCCACAAGCGCCACTTTATAATTGGGTCCAAGCCGGGGCGTTTGCTCTGTTTGGGGCCAATACATTCGCAGTCGCAGCGACCAAAAACCTCTTGCTCTTTGTCACCTATGCGCTGCTTTTTGACGGCTTGCGGCGGAGTGTTCCGCGTCAAGCGGCGATGCTTGGCACGCTTGCGCTGCTGCTTTTGCCCAATGTGTCGTGGGAAGGACAACGCGCCGGATCACACAGCATCGCCATGCTGGCCACGATGGCCGCAACCTTTTGGGTGATGGCGCGTCAGATAGAAGCGCCGAAGCGGTGGCACCCTATCGCACTTGGTCTGGCCCTTGGGCTGGGCGGGCTCGCCAAGTTTAACTTTTGGCTCTTCCCGCTGACGCTGTTCCTCTCCGCCCTCACCGTGCCAGAGATCAGGGCTCGATTGATGTGGCGCACCCTGTGGCAATCGGGGATTGCCGCCGCCCTGATCCTCATCGCACCGATGGCGTGGATGGTCCTGCACTCGGACCAAACCATGGCCTCGGCCTATAAATTCTACTATCCGCCGAAATACGAAGCCCTGCCCACATGGCTGGCGGGTTTGGCCGAATACGGTGTTCAAACGCTTGCGGCGCTGGCGCTGTTGCTCTTGGTCCTCATCGTGGCGCGCTTGGCACAAGGCCGCGCCGCTTTGCGCTTTGGCGCCGCGATGCCGCTGGCGCTTTGGCTGATGCGCGCCGGGATGATCGGATTGGGATTGGGTGCACTGGCTGTTGTTGGATTTGGCGTGACGGATGTTCAACCGCGTTGGCTGTTGCCGATGTTGGTGCCGCTTTCCAGCGGCCTGATGATCTGGGCTACGCAAAGCCTCGGCCCGCGCACGGGACGCGCACTTTTGGCCGTTTGCGCCGCCTTGGCCGCCTTGATCTTGGTTGCCATGGCCGACACAAGGCTGCGCGGCGCGGGATCAGATTCGATGCGGGTGGATGTCTTGGCGGATGCCATTGCCGCAGACCTGCCCGAGGGTCCGGTCGCAGTGATCAGCGGCAATTATTACTTCGTCGGCAACCTGAAATATCATCGCCCAGACTGGCAAGCCCTCGCCCCGCTGCCCAACCGTTCTCCCGCGCCGGACACGGTTTCGGTGGTGCTGGTTGGGGGCGATATGATCGCGCGGTCTGAGGCGATTTTGGCCGAGCACGGCATCAAACCGGAAACTGTCGCCAAGCTCACGCACCACAGCGCCACCCTGCCCTATCGGTTCGAAGACGTGAAAACAATCGACGTGCCCTACGCGATTGTCGAATTGAAAAACGGCGCCGAATAGACGCCGCTTTCCTCACATTTTAAGACCGATCAGCCGCGCAACGTGCCGCCGGTGGCCTTTTCGACTTTGGCGACAATCTTGGCCGAAATCTCTTCGAGATCTTTGTCTTTCAAGGTCGCATCCGCGGGTTGAAGACGCACAGTGATCGCGAGTGATTTTTTATCTTCGCCCAACGAGCCGCCGATGAATTCGTCAAACACACGGACTTCTTCAATCAGCACCTTGTCGACACCTGCCGCCGCATTGACCAAATCCAACGCGTTGACGGATTTGTCGACGACAAAGGCGAAATCGCGTTCGACCGCTTGCAAATCATTGGTGAAAAACGCCGAGCGCGCCACTTTGGTGCCACGCGGCAAAGGCGTCTCTTCGAGATAAACGGTAAAGGCCATTGCCGTGCCTTTGACGCCCATTTCCTTGAGCACTTTCGGGTGCAATTCACCGAACTGCGCCAAGACCTTTTTCGGACCGAGACAGATTTTGCCCGACCGACCGGGGTGGAACCACGGCGAGGTGTTGCGCAGGATTTGCGCCTTGGCGGGGGCACCGATGGCGGCCAAAACCGCCTCTGCATCGGCTTTTGCGTCATACAGATCCATCACCCGGCGCGCGCCATGGACGTCTTTTGGACCAGAGGCCCCGACCAAAACACCCGCCACTTGCAGGTGTTGCTCACCCGGCTCTCCACCATGAAACGCCGGGCCGCATTCAAACAGCGACAGATCGGCAAACCCGCGCGCCTGATTGCGTGCGGCGGCTTGCAACAGACCGATCAAAAGATCGGGGCGCATATGGCTCATCTCGGACGAAATCGGGTTCTCAAGGCGCACCGCGTCGGTGCCGCCACCAAAGAGTTTGGCGGATTTTTCGTCCACGAAAGAATAGGTGACGCATTCGTTATAGCCCAAGGCCGCCGCTTGATGGCGCGCGGAACTTTCACGCACCTGCATCGGCGTCAGGATTGCTTTGGCCACGCCTGCGGGGCGGGTCATGGCCTTTGGCGCGAGGTGCGTGAGGCTTTCAACGCGGGCGACCTCTTCAACCAAATCGGCCTCGCCCAACACGTCGGGACGCCAGCTTGGCACCTCGGCCATATCGCCGTCCATGACAAAGCCGAGGCTTTCCAAAATGGCGACCTGACGCGCAGGCGCGATGTCCATGCCAACAAGGCTTTGCACCCGGTCGGTATCAAGGCGATAGGCGCGCGACACATCAGGCACGGCCCCCGCCATCACCACCTCAGAGGCCTCACCACCACAAAGCGCAAGGATCATCGCGGTGGCATCATCCAAGGCCTGCATATTATAGGCCGGATCAATGCCGCGCTCGTTGCGATAGCGCGCGTCCGAATTGACTTTCAACGCGCGCCCGGCCTTGGCGATGTCGAGCGTGTTCCACACGGCGGCCTCGACGAACACATCGACGGTATCATCGGAACATCCGGTCTCTTCGCCGCCCATGATGCCGCCGATGCTCTCGACCTTGCCGCCTGAGAAAATACACAGCGCGCCCTCGGGCATTGTGTAGGTCTTCTCATCCAAGGCCAACAATTCCTCGCCGCCTGTCGCGCGATCAATCACCAAACCGCCTTTGACCGTTGCCGCGTCAAACACGTGCAGCGGGCGGTTGCGATCATAGGTGAAGAAGTTGGTGACATCGACCAAAATGGAAATCGGACGCAGGCCGATGGCGGTCAAACGGTCCTGCAACCACATCGGCGAGGGGCCGTTTTTCACGCCGCGGATATAGCGCCCGCCAAAGAGGTAACAGCCATCCTTGGCCGCCTCTGTGATTTCAACCGAGATCGGATTGGCGAATGTGCCCGCGACGGTCTCAACCTTGAGCGGCTTCAACGTGCCAAGACCCCGCGCCGCCAGATCACGGGCAATGCCATGCACACCAAGCGCGTCGGGGCGGTTCGGCGTGATCGCAATCTCGATCACCGGATCGACTTTCGACGGGTCAGTCTGGGCCAGATAATCGGCGAATTCCATGCCGATCTCGCCGCCCTCAAGCTCGATGATCCCATCGTGATCTTCGCCAAGGTTCAGTTCGCGCATCGACGCCATCATACCGTGGCTTTCGACGCCGCGGATTTTGCCGACCGAAATGGTGATATCCAAACCTGGGATATACATGCCGGGCTTGGCCAAAACGGCGGTGATGCCCGCCCGCGCGTTCGGTGCGCCGCACACGATCTGGGTCATGCCCTCGTCGGTTTCAACTTTGCATACACGCAATTTGTCAGCGTCCGGATGTGGCTCGGCCTCTTGGACCTTGACCAATTTAAACCCCTTAAGCGCATCGCGGGGGTTTTCAACGCCTTCGACCTCAAGCCCAAGATCGGTGAGCGCATAGAGAATGTCATCAAGGGAGGCGTCCGTTTCCAGATGCTCTTTGAGCCAAGAGAGAGTGAATTTCATGTCGTGTTCTCCTTTGCCCGCGCGGGCCTAGATCATGCGATGGGAGGGGCGTCAGCGGACGCTCAAATCCTCAACCAGTTCAAATGTTTCAAACACCAATACCGTGTCGCGATCCAACACGCCTTTCGTGCCAAACGCCTTGGCGGTGCGTTTGCGCCATGCTTCTATGTCTTTGTCCTCGCCCTCGGCCATCGCCAGTTGCGGCGTCACATGGCGGAACTTGATCTTGTCGACGCTCACCGTGCGCACGACCATGGCGGGGGTGCCGTCCCAGTTGGCGATGATGTCGCACCGGCCCTTTTGCGGCAGGGCATCTTGATCGTTTTCAAACTCGGACCACGGCAGGCAGGTGGCGGTTTTTTGTTTGGCCGCGACCAACCTGTTGAGATGTTCCACCCGGGCTTTGGTGTCGGCCAATTTAAACGTCCCCGCCCCCGGATAGGTGACTTGGAGGTCTTCCATGTTGTCGTTTGGGTTGGTCATTTTGTAGATTCTTTCGTTTCAGAAAGTCAAATCGGTTGCCGCGGACAGTATGTCGTCGAGGTTGGTCTCAGTTTCCAGATGCTCTTTGGGTCAGGTATGTGTGTGAATTTCATTGTTCTTTCCCAAGTTCACTCACTGCTTGCCCCGAGAGCTCTTTCTGAAACTCAGTGATTGCAAAACTAGTTTGCATTGCGATCTCTCCAAAGCACAGCGTTAACCCTAGGGGAAATAGCAAATTAATGACTATTTCAGAAGAGCGCCATTTCCGCTGCGCCTCCCCTCGCCCAACAATGATAGTAATGCACGAGTTAAACGCTGAAGCGATATTCATCCATAATCCCAGACTTAACATCAGCCATACGAATACAAGCAAACTGCTCTCGGTTACACTTTGAACATATCCAAGCCCACCAAGCAGCAGTGCCCAGCCAACCCATTTAAAAGCGTTTGAAACACCTTCTCTGAACAACTGCGACCAAAACTCATGCCAAAATTCAGGGTCTTGCTTCTGGTGGACCCGAAAAGTCAGAGAAGGTCTTGCCATTACCCGTGAATCCCCCAGCCAAGGTCGGAACCCCCAGCGGGCTGAACCCATAGTGGCGCAACCAGCGCAGGTCACTGTCAAAGAACGCCCGCAGATCGGGGATGCCGTATTTCAGCATCGCCAAGCGGTCGATGCCCATGCCAAAGGCAAAGCCTTGCCACTGTGCGGGGTCGATCCCACCGGATTTCAACACGTTCGGATGCATCATGCCGGAGCCAAGGACTTCGAGCCAATCGTCGCCTTCGCCCACGGTCACAGACCCGTTTTCCCAACGGCATTGCACATCGACTTCGGCGGAGGGTTCCGTGAAAGGGAAATGCGAGGCGCGGAAGCGGGTTTTGACCTTGGTGCCGAAAAACGCGGTGTAGAATTCCTCCAACACCCATTTCAGGTTCGCCATGGAGATGTCCTTGTCGATGGCCATGCCTTCGACTTGGTGGAACATCGGCGTGTGGGTTTGGTCATAATCCGAACGATACACCCGACCCGGCGCGATGATGCGGATCGGCGCGCCCTGGTCGATCATCGAACGGATTTGCACCGGCGAGGTGTGGGTGCGCAAAACGTGGTTCGGGCGGTCATCCCCCTCGGCACGGTGCATGTAAAATGTGTCGTGCTCCTGGCGCGCGGGGTGATGTGGCGCGATGTTGAGCGCGTCGAAATTGTGCCAATCGTCTTCGATCTGCGGGCCTTCTGCGACGGCAAAGCCAAGATCGGCAAAGATGGCGTAGATTTCCTCGGAGACGCGCGAAATCGGGTGAATGGTGCCCTGCGGACGGGCGCGCGACGGCAAAGTCACGTCCAACCACTCCTCGGCCAAACGCGCATCCAAAGCGGCATCTTCCAACGCGACCTTTTTGGCGGCCAGCGCAGAGTTGATCTCGTCTTTCAAAGCGTTGAGTTTCGGTCCCATCTCTTGGCGCTCTTCCGGGGTCATTTTACCCAGTTCACGCATCTTGAGAGCGACTTCGCCTTTTTTGCCGACGGCCTGAAGACGAATGTCCTCAAGCGTCGACTCGTCCCCCGCCGTCAGAATGGCGGTGAGGTATTTGTTTTTCAGATCGTCCATGGTCCGGCCCCGTGCGAAACTTGCTTGTCTGGCACTTACCGCGACAGGGCGCGCGACACAAGCATTGCGCCCAATGCCACCCCTGAGAAAAAGGATGATTTCCACGCAAAGCCAGATAACCTATGGCAGTCAGGTGAATGAGTCATGTGTTAGGGGGTTTCAGACATGCTCGAGTTATTTCTTTTGTCGGCGTTGGGAACGGTCGCGCTTGCTTCCATGACGGGGCTGATTGATTGGTTCGATTCATCCCCGTCTGAAGACATTGAAGAGGCCGATTTAGATCAAGATCTGGCGCTTTTGGATGAGAGCGCAATCAACGATCTGGAAACCGCGTTTTTGGAAGACCCGATTTTGGCGCAGGGTGAGGTCGAGAACGAAGACGATCTCTTACAAATCTACACGGACACCGATTGGTCGAACAACCAAGGCACGCCTGATAACGACTTTATCGCCATTCCAGATGATATCACAGGCGGCAGCGATCCGATTTTTGCGGGCGCGGGCGATGACGTGCTTTTGGGCTCTGATGGCGACAATTGGGACGTCTTCTTTGGCGATGAAGGCGATGACACCATCTTTGGTCGCGGCGGGTACGACCAAATTTTCGGCGAAGAGGGCAATGATATTTTGTCTGGCGGCGATGGGGACGATCTTATCGTCGGCGGCGATGGATCGGACGTGATCTATGGCGGTGCTGGCAATGATAATATCTATGATAGCCGTTATGACCGCAGCTATGCCGATGACAACCGCGCCGATGTGATCGTCGCGGGTGATGGCGATGATGGGATTGTCATCGAAGATGGTGTGAACCTGATCTCTCTTGGGCAGGGAGCAGATCATGTGATGGTCTATACCGAATCTGGTGACAATCCGAATGCGGTGATCACCGACTTTGACCCCGCCGAAGACATGCTTTTGCTGGGGGTCTATGATGCCGATGCGGTCCTGCCTGATGGAGCCAGTTCGGTCGATATGGCCTACACATTGACAGAGATTGACACGGAATTGGGACCTGGCACCTTGGTGCAACCCGCTGCATTGAGCGAAGAAGAGGCCGCGTCTCTTGAGGGGGCCAGTGTCGGTCACGCCGTACTGCTTGGGGTCACACCCGATCAACTGTCCGACGCGAACATTCATGTGGTGCTGCAAAATGCCGAAAGCGACCGCTTTGCGGATGACAGCATCTACAAAATCGCTGAGGCCGAGGGCGCGACCCGTCTTTGACCGCGCGCACGACCCTTGGCCCACCCCCAAAAGAAAAGGCCGCCCCGAAAGGCGGCCTCAAATCGTATCAAAGATGCGAAGGCTTACGCCAAAGCAGCCTTCGCCTGATTGACGATGGCGCCAAATGCATCCGGCTCGTGGATGGCGAGATCGGCGAGGACTTTGCGGTCCACTTCGATGCCAGCCAAGGACAGGCCGTTGATGAATTTGGAATATGTCAGGGATTCGTCGTGGCTACGCACAGCGGCGTTGATCCGCTGAATCCACAAGGCGCGGAAGTTACGCTTACGGACCTTACGGTCGCGTGTGGCGTATTGGTTGGCCTTGTCGACAGCCTGTGTGGCTGTGCGGAAGTTACGCGAACGCGCGCCATAATAGCCTTTTGCGGCTTTGATGACTTTGCGGTGACGGGCGTGGGTGACGGTACCACCTTTGGTGCGGGACATATCTTAGTCTCCCTATTAACGGTTGTACGGCATATAGGATTTCACGATCTTCGCATCAGGTGCGGAGAGCGTGGTTGTCCCACGTGCGTCACGGATAAATTTCGTTGTACGCTTGATCATGCCGTGGCGTTTGCCGGCTTGACCCGCTTTGACCTTGCCAGTGGCGGTCATTTTAAAGCGCTTTTTAGCGCTCGACTTTGTCTTCATCTTTGGCATTTCCATCTCCTTATTCGAGTGATCGGATGGTTATACGCGCGACTCGGCATGCCATTTCGCCGGACGCGCACCATGAGCGCGTGCAACTACAGACCATTTTGGGAGTTTGCAAGCCTTGAGTGTCCTCAGGGCCTAGAAATAATGCCCTATCACCCGCATCACAGCATCCGGGATGTCATTGATGGCATATCCGCCGGGGTGCTTGGTGACGGCGGCGACCAAAAGCCCCCCACCAATCATCACCATAATCGCCGCCCCCCGTGGGGGACGACTGTCGGAAAAGGCACTGACAAAGGCCGGAACGGCAAGCACACAAATCGCGGTGCCCAGAACAAGAAAAAGATCCGTATCCATGATGCCGTTCCTTAAAGACCTTAAGTTGTGGCCATTATTCGGGATCGGTGTTGAAAATCAAGCGTTCCTCGCAAGGCGCGACGCGTAAGATGTTGGTCGAACCCGGTTGATTGAACGGAATGCCCGCAATGACGACGATTTTATCGGCCTCTGTGGCAAAGCCCGATGTCCGCGCCGCGCGCGCCGCATTGACCACGGCCATTTTGAACCGTTCGACTTCGCCGGTCATGACGCAATGCATACCCCAATAGAGGCACAGCTTGCGCGCGGTGCCCCGGCGCGACGTCATGGCAATAATCGGCACATGTGGCCGTTCGCGCGCGGTCAGCGCCGCCGTGGTGCCGGATTCGGAATAACACACGATGGCTTTGATTTCAGTGGTCTCAGCGATTTCACGCGCCGCAGACACAATCGCATCCGCCACGGTTTTCTTTTTGGTGCCAGACCGGGACGCATCCAAAACATCGCGGTAAACCGGATCGTTTTCGACCTCTTTGGCCACATTGCTCATCGTGGTCACGGCTTCGACCGGGTAATTGCCCGCCGCAGATTCCGCCGACAACATGATGGCGTCGGCGCCCTCATAGATGGCGGTCGCCACGTCAGACACTTCGGCGCGGGTGGGCATCGGGCTTTCGATCATGCTCTCAAGCATCTGGGTCGCAACGATCACCGGCTTGGCGGCGGCGCGACATTTGCGCGTCAGGCGTTTTTGGATTGGCGGAACGGCCTGAACTGGCAATTCCACGCCCAAATCACCGCGCGCGACCATAATCCCGTCAGAAACGGCCAGGATGTCATCAAAACTCTCGACCGCAGAAGGCTTTTCGATCTTGGCCAAAACCGACGCGCGGCCTTTGACCAGTTCTTTAGCCTGAAGCACATCTTCGGGACGCTGCACAAACGACAGCGCCACCCAATCGACGCCGAGTTCGCAGACGAATTCGAGATCTTTAAGGTCTTTCGGCGACAGCGCGGCCAGCGGCAGCACCACATCGGGGACGTTCACGCCTTTGCGGTTCGAAATCGTCCCGCCAACCATCACAACGCAATTGGCGTAATCTTCACCGCAGTCTTCGACGGTGAGGCGAATTTTACCGTCATTGACCAACAACGAAGCGCCGGGTTTGAGCGCTGCGAAAATTTCGGGGTGCGGCAGTTGCACGCGCTTGCCATCGCCATCCGCCGCGTCCAGATCGAGGCGGAACTTGTCGCCCTCCTCCAAATCATGCGCGCCGGAGGCAAATTTACCCACCCGCAATTTCGGCCCCTGAAGGTCGGCCAAAATGGCAATCGGGCGGCCAAGATCGGTTTCGATCTTGCGAATGATCGCGTGACGGGCACGGATTTCTTCGTGGTCGCCATGGCTCATATTCAAACGGAACACATCCGCACCGGCCTCTGACAGCGCGCGGATGGTTGTATAGTCATTGGAAGCGGGGCCCAAAGTGGCCACGATTTTCACATTCCGAAGGCGTCTCATTTTGCCTTAAATCCTCTCGGTTTTTGTAGGTTCGCGGCGGGCCACCCCCTCTATGCCGCAAATGGCCTTGCGGCACAACTGGCCCTTTCCCATCAAAGCGCGTATTGGGGAAATGACATGGCAATGACATGGCAAGGTGACGTTAAAATGACCGCAAAAGCCCCATTTCACATCTTTGGCGTGGATCGTCCGGGTCGCTTTTTGGTGACCTGCGACCACGCGACGAACCGCGTGCCTGAGGAATTGGGCGGCGACCTTGGCCTCTCTGAGGCCGATATGGCGCGTCATATTGCCTATGACATTGGCGCGCGCGGGGTCACGCGGGAATTGGCGCGCCTGTTGGACAGCCCCAGCATCGAAACCGATTTTTCGCGGCTTGTGATCGACCCAAATCGGGGCGAAACCGACCCGACTTTGGTGATGAAACTCTATGATGGCACGATCATTGCCGGTAATCGCCATGCCAACGCCAAAGAGGTTACACGCCGGATCACGGCCTATCATCACCCCTATCACGCCGCCTACGAAGCGCTGGCCGCACAGCGTGACGACGTGGTGATCTGTGCGGTGCATTCCTTTACGCCGCAACTCAAAAACCGCCCTCCCCGCCCGTGGCAGGTCGGCATTCTGTCGGCCTATGATCGCCGCATCACCGATCCGTTCATCAAGGCGCTGGAGGCCGCACCGGCCTTAAAAGCCGAAGTTGAGCGGCGTGGCGAACGATTGGTGATTGGCGACAACGACCCTTATGATGGCCACCTGCCCGGCGATGCAATTGACACCCATGCGCTCAAACACGGGCGGCTCAATCTGTTGATTGAACTGCGTTCTGATCTGATCGAAACTGAGGCGGATCAGCGCCTATGGGCGGGGCTTTTGGCCCCGATTTTAACCGAGACCCTCAAAGCAACAGGACTGTAACCCATGCCCCATGTCGTGATTGATTTTTCCGCTGGTTTAGAAGCCAGCTTTGACATGGATTTGCTCTGTAAATCCGTGTTTGACGCGCTGATTTTGGATGTCGAAATCAACGCCCCGGCGCTCAAAATTCGTGCCCGGCCACAGCCCTATTTCCACATCGGAACGGAACCGCAGACCTTCGCCCATGCCACGCTCTACCTTTTGGCCGGGCGCGCCGATGACACCAAAGCGCGACTGTCCGACATCGTGTTGCACGCGATGGATGCGGTGCTGCCCAGTGTCGGCAGCCTGTCCGTCGATGTCCGCGACATGAACAAAACCGCCTATGCCAAACGTGTGAAAGGATAAGTCAGATGGACCAAATCGACGCAAAAACCATGATCGAACTTGAGGCCGCCGCCTTTCGCACCCTGCGCGCGCATTTGATGGAAAAACGCACCGACGTGCAAAACATCGACATGATGAATCTGGCCGGGTTTTGCCGCAATTGCCTGTCGCGCTGGGTGCAAGAGGCCGCCAATGAGCGTGGCATTGAGATGAGCAAAGACGCGGCGCGCGAGCTGTATTACGGGATGCCCTATGAGGACTGGAAAACCCAGTCTCAGACGGAAGCGAGCGCCGAACAACAAGACGCGTTCAAAACGGCCTTTGCCGAAAACGTAGGCGAAGCTGACAAACCATAGTTTCCCATTGCACAACAGTCTTGTGTAATTTTTGAGACTGTTGCGCGCAACTCATTGTAATATTAATACTATATTGACCAAAACACCCCGCTCTGAAATAGCCGAGCAGGGGTGTTTTCATTTGCCACAACATCGAATTTTATAAGCTCAAGGATTTGAACATGCTTCTTGCACTGCTCGCTTTTCCAATGCTGATCGGCGTGATTTACGCTTTGGATCTCGGCGACTCGTCTGATGACACTGAAACCGAGACGGACGACGATCCTTTAGAGGATATGCCAGAACAGCCGACACCGGAAACAACGGTCGAAATGGCCCCGGCGGACGACGCCTATGAAGGCACGGATGAGGGCGAAGAAATCCTTGGCACCATGGGCGGCGAAGAGATTGTCGCAAATGGCGGTGATGACCTTGTTCAGGGCTACGGCGGCAACGACACAATCTCACTTGGCACAGGCAATGACTGGGCCCATGCCGGGTCGGGTGACGATTATGTCGAAGGCAATGGCGGCGATGACGTGATCTATGGCGGCAAGGGCGATGACACGGTCGAGGGTGGCTATGGCAACGACTATTTGTTCTTGGGCGAGGGCAACGATTATTCAGGGATTTCGTCGGGCGATCCAAACATGCTTGGCTCGCAATACCTTGAGACTGGCGATGATTACATCAGTGGCGGCGACGGCGATGACATTATCCTTGATCGCCTCGGCTCCAACACCTTGGCGGGCGATGACGGCAACGACATCATCAATGGTGTGGACGGCGATGACGACACCCCTGATGTGCTTTTGGGTGGCGCGGGCAATGACCTGATTTTTACCGATGATGGCGATAGAGTCACGGGCGGCACAGGGGCGGACACCATCGAACAAAGCTATGTCAGCGGAGATGATCCGATTGTGGTCACCGATTTCAACGCCAGCGAAGATACGTTGAACATCTATGTTCAGGATCTCACCGATGCGGAAGTGACCGCCGATGCGGTGGAGACCAGCGACGGGGTGACACTGCTCATCAATGGAGAGCCCGTGTCGATCATCCAAGGCGTCACCATCGCGGATCTGGCCTCATCTGACATCTACTATATCACCAGCGCGTAAACTCGACAAAACCGCTGATCACACATCAAAAAGCCCGCCAAATTGGCGGGCTTTCTTCAATCTGGTCAACTGGATCAAATCGCGGTTTTCAGCATCTCTTCGACATAAATCTCACGCAGGCGTTTGGCGATCGGCCCCGGCGTACCATCGGCAATCATCGCGCCGTCAATTTCGATCACCGGCTGAGAAAATCCAGTCGCGGAGGTCACGAATGCCTCATCCGCCTCTTGCGCCTCGGCAATGGTAAAGGGGCGCTCTTCGATCTTGATCTGTGCCTCTTTGGCAAAGCGCAGGATCGCGGCGCGGGTGATGCCATGCAGAATGTCGTTGGACAGTTGGCGGGTGATGATCGTGCCGTCTTTGACGATATAGGCGTTGTTGGCGTAGCCCTCGGTCACAAAGCCATCTTCGACCAGCCACGCATCCGAACAGCCCGCCTTTTTCGCCTTCATTTTGGCCAGAGATGGGTAGAGCAACTGGGTGGTTTTGATGTCGCGACGGCCCCAACGCAGGTCTTCGACGGAAATCACCTTGATGCCTTCGTCCATGGTTTTGGAATTCAAAAGCGGCTTGGCAAAGGTGAAAAGCACGATACCACCCGGCACCTCTTCGGGGTCCGGCCAGACGAAATCACGATCAGAGCCCGCACCACGAGTGATCTGAAGATAGACACCGCCTTCGTCAATGTCGTTTTTCGCGATCAATTCACGGTGGATCGCCAAAAGTTCGTCCATGGTGACCGGGGACACCATCTCAAGCTCGGACAGCGAACGCTCAAGGCGCGCAGTATGGCCTGCAAAGTCGATCAACTTGCCACCGATCACCGATGTGACCTCATACACCGCATCCGCCATCAGGAAGCCACGGTCGAAAATGGATACTTTGGCCTCGGTTTCCGGCAGGTATTCGCCGTTCACATAGACGGTGCGCGTCATCATGATCTCCTTAAATGACGGGGCTGAGTTAGCCCCAAAGCGCGCGCACAGGCGGGTGAACGCCCTGCGCGTCGAATTTTAATGGTTCGTCACGGTCTTCGGCCAAAAGCAAAGGTCCGTCAAGGTCCACAACGCGCGCACCTTGGGCGACAAGCACCGCTGGGGCCATCGCCAAAGAGGTCCCGACCATACAGCCGACCATGATGCCGTAACCTTCGGCCCTTGCGGCATTGCGCAATTCCAAGGCCTCGGTGAGCCCCCCGGTTTTGTCGAGCTTGATGTTGATGACATCGTATTTGCCCTTCAAATCCGGGAGACTCGCCCGATCATGACAGGACTCGTCGGCGCAGACCGGAAGGGGTCTCTCAATCTCCGCCAACATATCATCCTGCCCCGCAGGCAAGGGTTGCTCCACAAGCTGCACGCCAAGCCGCACCAAATGCGGCGCAAGGTCTGAATAGACCTCGGCGGACCATCCCTCGTTCGCGTCCACAATAATTTTCGATTTTGGCGCACCGCGACGCACCGCCTCAAGGCGGGCCATGTCATCGGGCGTGCCGAGTTTGATTTTCAACAACGGTCGGTGCGCATGTTTGGCGGCGGCGGCCTGCATGCTTTCGGGCGTGCCAAGCGAGAGCGTGTAGGCCGTGATCATCGGGATCGGTGCAGGCAGATCCAACATCTGCCAGACGCGTTTTCCGGCCCGCTTTGCCTCCAAATCCCAAAGCGCACAATCCACCGCATTGCGCGCAGCACCGGGGTGAAGCGCCTCTTGCAGGCTCGCGCGCGTGATGTCCTCGGGCAGCGCCATGATCTCGTCCGCGACGCTCTCAAGGCTTTCACCATAGCGCGCATAGGGCACGCATTCGCCCCAGCCCATCAGATCGCCATCCGTGGCGCGCACGGTCAGGACTTTGGCCTCGGTGCGCGACCCGCGCGAGATGGTAAAGACCTCGGCCAAACGAAAACTCTCGGAGGTGACGGTGAGCTTGGTCATGATCTCTTCCCTAAAAATATGAGGGCGCCCAAAGACGCCCTCGTTTCACCTTAAACGTTCGCCAAGGCTTCAACCAGACGCGCCGCGCCATGGCGGAACGGATCGACAGCAGGCAGGCCCATTTCGGCTTCAACCCGACCAAGATAGGCGACGGCCTCCTCTTCGGACATGTGTTGGGTGTTCACGGAGATACCAACCACGACGCAAGCGGGGTTTGCCACTTTGGCCAAGGTCAACGCCACATCGCGCAGTACTTCAAGCGTCGGCAAAGCATAGCCCGGCAAGCCGCGCATATGGTCACGGGTCGGTTCGTGGCACAGGATCAGCGCGTCCGGTTGACCGCCATGGACCAAGGCCATGGTCACGCCAGAATAAGACACGTGGAACAAGCTGCCCTGCCCCTCGATCAAATCCCAATGGTCGTCGTCATTGTCGGGCGTCAGATATTCGATCGAGCCCGCCATAAAATCGGCCACGACCGCATCCAAAGGCACGCCGTCGCCGGTGATCAGAATGCCGGTCTGACCCGTGGCGCGGAAGGTGGATTTCAGCCCCTGTGCGCGCATTTCCGCGTCCATCGCCAGCGCGGTGTACATTTTCCCCACCGAACAATCGGTGCCAACAGCCAAACAGCGTTTGCCGGACCGCTTTACGCCATTGGCAATGGGGTATTTCACCGAAGGGACACGCACGTCATGCAACGTGCGACCGCAGGCTTTGGCCACGGCAGCGAGATCTTCCTCGTCGCGCAGCAGGTTATGAAGGCCCGATGCCAGATCGAACCCCTCTTCCAGCGCTTGGATCAGAACTTTTTTCCAAGCCGGGCTGATCACGCCACCCCGGTTGGCCACACCGATCACCAGCGTCTTTGCGTCCGCCGCTTTGGCCTCATTGAGGTCCATGTCGGGCAATTTCATATCGGCTTTACAACCATCCATGCGGAATTGGCCGACGGCAAATTCAGGACGCCAGTCCTTGATCCCCTGCGCCACTTTCGCGGCCAGTTGGTCGGGGGCGTCTCCGAGGAAAAGAAGGTATGGCGTTTCAATCATGGCAGCTCTCCAGTTGCGTTTGAATGAATGTGCGTGTGAATCGCTGCAATGTGCTTCGAAAATTGGGCAGCAACACTGTCCTTTTGGGATAAATGTATCATTTTTTTAATATTTTTGGGAGGAACTCTCTTCTGTTCACAAAATAGGCAAAAAATAAACTTGGTTTACGGAGGTATTCGGGATTTGCCGCAGGAGCAAAATGACCCTTGCGGATATTTGCGCAAGATTATATCAATGCGAACATCAATTTAGAAACATCGTTACCGAAAGGAACCGACATGTCCTTCCGCCTTCAGCCCACCCCCGTGGAACGGCCAAACCGGTGCCAACTTTTTGGCCCAGGCTCAAACACCAAACTGTTCCCCAAAATGGCGGCATCGGACGCGGATGTGATCAACCTCGACCTTGAGGATTCTGTCGCACCTTCCGACAAAGACGTCGCCCGTGCCAACATCATTGAAGCCATCAACACGATTGATTGGGGCAAGAAAACGCTGGCTGTGCGGATCAACTCGCTCGACACCCCTTATTGGTATCGCGATGTGGTCGATCTTTTGGAACAGGCCGGTGAACGTCTGGATCAAATCATGATCCCGAAAGTCGGCTGCGCCGAAGACATTTATGCCGTTGACGCATTGGTCACCGCGATTGAGCGCGCCAAGGGCCGCACCAAGCGGATCACTTTCGAAGTGATCATCGAATCGGCCGCAGGTCTTGCCCATGTCGAAGCGATTGCCGCAAGCTCCCCACGCATGGTGGCGATGAGCCTTGGCGCTGCGGATTTTGCCGCCTCGATGGGCATGCAAACCACCGGCATCGGCGGCACGCAGGAAAACTATTACATGCTGCACGGCGACACCCGCCACTATTCCGACCCGTGGCATTGGGCCCAAACCGCCATCGTCGCCGCCTGCCGCACCCATGGCGTGTTGCCGGTTGATGGTCCATTTGGAGATTTCTCCGATGACGAAGGCTACCGCGCCCAAGCGCGCCGGTCCGCGACATTGGGTATGGTCGGCAAATGGGCGATCCACCCGAAACAAATCGCCTTGGCCAATGAGGTGTTCACCCCCTCGGACGAAGCCGTGGCAGAGGCCCGCGAAATTTTGGCCGCCATGGAAATCGCCAAAGCCAATGGCGAAGGCGCGACCGTGTACAAAGGCCGCCTTGTTGACATCGCGTCGATCAAACAGGCTGAGGTCATCGTGGCCCAGTCCGAATTGATCGCCAAAAGCTGATCTCCTCCGGGTGGGGCGGGGAGGCCCTGACTGTTGAGGTGACCCGCGCCCTGAGGAGCAATCCTCAGGGCGTATTTTTTACTGCAAAGGCACGCAGATCAACGTGACCAAATCTTCGGGCGCTGTGTCCATCGGCGTGTTTTCATACTGCTCATAGGGCGGCGCATCGCGGGGCACTTCACCGCTTTGCGGCAACCACGATCCAAACAGCGTGGCATAGGCATTAGACAAGCCCTCATAGGGCCCAACATAGCGCAAAACCGCGTGTTTGCCGCCGACCAAAGCGATCTCTTCTAACGGATCTTCGATCAAAGCCCCCTCTGGGACACTCATCCCCGCATAGGAGCGCAGCGCATCCAAAGGCACCGAGGAGGGATCGTCCAGATAGACGCCAATCATCGGTCCCGCCTGTTGCATCATCCCGCGTGCGCCGAGCACAGCACCGGCTTTGCCAAAGGCTTGGTTCACTTTCATATAATCACCCAGATGCGCAATCGCAGCGAGACGATGGGCGGGCATATCACGGATGTCGATGTCGTACATGGCAAACTCCTTTTGCCGCGGCAGCGTCTCGGACAACGGCTGAGGCGTGACAAAGCCGCGCTCCCGAAACGCACCGGGGCTCATTGCATTTTGATCGCGAAAGGCGCGTGAAAAACTGGACAGATTGTGGTAGCCGTGCCGTGCGGCGATCGCCTCGATCGGCTCATCCCCGCGCAACAATTCAGCCGCAGCCGCGCGCAACCGCACGCGCCGCACCGCCTGTGCCACGGTTTCCCCGGTCATCGCGCGAAACACCCGATGAAAATGGAATCGGCTGAGTGCGGCCACCCCCGCCAATTGGTCCAGCGACAAATCACCGTCCAAATTGGCCTCGATATACGTGAGCACACGCAACAGGCGATGATCGTAATCTTGTGCCATTCTTTCTCCCTTTCGCCCCTTGTCCTCGCATAGATCCACTTTGCAAATCTTGCCGAGTTGCACCGGCGCGCGAAAATCGCCATATACAGACAAGACCAGTGTCGGAGTACAGCATGACCCATTATCTCGAATTCGAAAAACCCCTTGCGGAAATCGAAGGCAAAGCCGAAGAACTGCGCGCCCTGGCGCGGGCCAATGCGGAGATGGATGTGGAAAAAGAGGCGGCAGGGCTCGATAAAAAAGCCGCCGATATGCTCAAAGACCTCTACAAAGGCTTGACCCCTTGGCGCAAATGTCAGGTTGCGCGTCACCCGGATCGTCCGCATTGCCGCGATTATATTGACGCGCTTTTTACCGAATACACGCCCTTGGCGGGCGACCGTAACTTTGCCGATGACCATGCGGTGATGGGTGGTCTGGCCCGGTTTAATGACCAACCCGTTGTGGTGATCGGTCAGGAAAAGGGCCATGACACCAAGTCGCGAATCGAACGTAATTTCGGCATGGCGCGTCCCGAAGGCTATCGCAAAGCCATCCGTTTGATGGAACTTGCGGATCGGTTTGGCCTGCCGGTCATCACCTTGGTGGACACCCCCGGTGCCTACCCCGGTAAAGGTGCCGAAGAACGCGGCCAATCCGAAGCCATTGCCCGCTCCACTGAAAAATGCCTACAACTCAAAGTGCCGCTGATTTCTGTGATCATTGGCGAAGGTGGCTCTGGTGGCGCTGTGGCGTTTGCATCGGCCAATAAGGTCGCGATGTTGGAACATTCGGTCTATTCGGTGATCACCCCGGAAGGCTGTGCCTCGATCCTTTGGAAAGACGCGGAAAAAATGCGCGAGGCGGCAGAGGCCCTGCGCCTGACCGCGCAGGATTTGCAGAAACTCGGTGTGATTGATCAGATCATTCCCGAACCTTTGGGCGGCGCGCAACGCGACCCACAAGCAACCATCGCCGCCGTTGGCAAAGCGATTGAAGCCCTGCTTGCGCCGCTGAAAAAGAAGAAACCCGATGCGATCCTGAAAGAGCGTCGCAAGAAATTCTTGGATGTCGGCTCAAAAGGGCTCGCCGCCTAATTCAGTCATATGTCACAGAAAACGCCGCCCTCACGCGGCGTTTTTTTTCACCACATGCTGTTGGCGGCACGTTCCGGCCATTCTTCATCATAGGCTTTGCCGCCGACACGGCCCTCAGTCAGCGCCGCCAAAATATCGCCCACACTCGGCAGGCCTGCACTTTCGTCCCCCGCAGCCCAAAGCCCGGAGCGGATCAAAGCACGCGCGCATTGCGTATAAATCTCAGAAATCTCGATCACGATGACGGTCCGGGGATGACGTCCGCCTTTTTCAAAAGAGCGACACAGATCATCGTCGCCCGTGACAAAAGCCCGGCCATTGATCCGCACCACATTATTGGACCCCGGCACAAACAACATCAAAGAGATCCGCGGATCACGGACGATATTGCGCAGGCTGTCGATCCGATTGTTGCCGCGCCAATCCGGCAAGGCCAGCGTCCCGGCATCCAATTCGCGCACCACAGCGCCATCGTCACCGCGCGGCGAGGCGTCGGTGCCCTCGGGTCCCACCGTTGAGAGAATGCAAAACCGCGACCGGGTGAGCCAAGTGCGAAACTCCGGCGTCATGCGGCGCGCCACCTTTTGCGTGGCGGCCGGTCCGGGCATGCCATACCGCGCCTCAAGGTCTTGGATCGTTTTGATCGGCGTCATCTTGCTTCTTCCTTTTTACAGGCGGCCTAGCCCGAAAGGATCACAAAATGATGACAGCTTACGTTTTGCTCGACGGCGCGGAAAACCCGGCCTCCCCCATCAAATGATCCGAGGCGATTTCAACCACCTCTTCCAGCTCTGTCATCACCTCTTTGATCGACTTTCCCGATGTGATCCGAGGCAGGAACTCAACCACGGCCAAACCGCGTGCGCGATAGATCCCATGGCGCGGCCAGAAGACCCCCACATTGGTTGCGGCGGGCACGATGTCTTGGCCGGTTTGTTCATATAAAACACCGGTGCCCACTTTATAGGGCATATGCACCCCCGCAGCCACACGCGTGCCCTGCGGGAAAATGATCAATTGCCCCGGCAAGGAGGAACCGGATTTGACATCCGCAACCATCTTTTTGATCGCTTGGCCGCGCTTACCGCGATCCACCGCAACACAGCCGATCCGCTTGGCGTAGTAACCAACAATCGGGGCCAAGCTCAGTTGCTTTTTCATGATGAATTTGGGCCGCGGGACAACCGAAACGATCATGATAATGTCGAAAAAACTTTGGTGTTTGGAGGCGATCAAAACCTCATCTGTTGGGATATCACCACGAATTTCAGAGCGTAGCCCAACAAGCCAACGCGCCGAAAACCGCACCCAACGGCAATAGGTCCGGCATGCAGCATAGGCATAAACCCGGTTGATCATCGCGAAGGGCGTAAAGACAATCGCCAGAACAATCATCGCCAGATACATCTGAACCACGAAGATCAAAGAGAGGATCCATTGGATCGGATAGAGCATCACATCAATCTCCGTAGCGTTTGCAGCGCGGCAAACCGAGTGGCCAAAAACGCCACAAAGGCCGCCAGCGGCGGGATCACAAAGGGCCAGAACCACTGTAGCCCGGAAAAGCCAAGTCCGGTGAGAAATCCGCCTTCTTGCTGCGCCGAGGGCAAAAGCGCCACCGCGACCGTGCCGAGAAACGCACCGATGACGGCCCCGGTAAAGCCGCGCAACGTAAAGCGGCGTTCAAAGGCGCGGGCGATATAGCTGTCCGTGGCGCCGACAAGACGCAGGGTGCGGATCACTTGAGCATTGGCGGCGAGTGCTGCATTGGCGGCCAAAGTGATCATCCCCGCAGTCACGCAAGTCATCAAAATCAAAGACACATAGCCCAAAAGCCGAAGCCGACTGGCGGCCTTGATCAACGGGCGACGCCAGCGGCTGTGATCATCAAGAACCGCACCGGGGGCCTCTCCGGCCAAACGCAATCTCAGACCTTCGCCATCATAGCCCTCCGTCGTTTCAATCACTTCGATCAGCGCCGGCAAAGGCAAGGTATCAACCGGCAAAGACGGACCGAACCAGGGCTCAAGCAGGGCCATTTCTTCGTCCCGGCTCAAGGCCCGCGCCGAGGCGACGCCCGGCGTGGTGTTCAGCACATCAAGCGCCGCTTTGATCTGGGCGTCGACCTGATCCTCGGGCGCCGAAATCCGCACGGTGGACGCACGCGCCAACTCATTGCCCCAACGTTCGGCCAATCGGCCCGTCGCCAAAGACAAAGCCAGCGCAAACACCGCCAAAAATGCCATCGCAGCAGCCGTGAGAACCGTCAGACGCGCAGTAAAGCCCGAGGGCGGCACAACGCGGCCTTGCGCGCTTTCGGAGAAATTAAGGAACGGCAAAAGAATGGTTCTCATAGATCCACCCCCGCCTGTTGGATACGGCGATTGGAAATCCGCAACACGCGCGCTTGCACCTGCGATTTCGCTTGCCTGATCAAATGCATGTCATGGGTCGCAATCACCACGGTTTTGCCCATTCGATTGAGTTCGACCAACAATTGCAACAGCCGCAAAGACATCTCCCAATCGACATTGCCGGTCGGTTCATCGGCCAAAATCACATCGGGGGACATGATCACGGCCCGCGCCAAAGCGGCGCGTTGACGTTCGCCGCCCGACAGTTCTGGCGGCTTGGCTTTGATCTGTTCGCTCAATCCGACCCAAGCCAAAAGATCCACCAAATCCTGATCGTCGCGCGGTCGATCGGCCACGGTCAAAGGCAGGGCCACGTTTTCGGCCAAGCTCAAATGATCCAGAAATTGACAGTCCTGATGCACCACACCGATCTTGCGCCTGAGTTGAGCCACCTCGTCACGGCCCATATCGCGGGTGTCCTGCCCCAGGATCGAAACCCGCCCTGCCGTCGCCTGAAGCTCGCGGTAGCACAGTTTAAGAAACGTGGTTTTTCCCGTCCCCGAAGGGCCGGTTAAAAAGTGAAAGGAGCCCGGCGCAAGAGAGAGCGTCATCTCCGTGAGAAGCTCTCGCCCCCCGTAGCCGTAGCCAGCATCATGAAACTCGATCACACCCAAACCCCTGTTCTCTGTCGCGACAGTTTTGCCTCACTGGTCAAAAGCTTTCAATGCAACTGTCGCAAAAACATGGACAATCTGACTTGGGACGTTAACAATTCCGTCAAAGAAAGCGTGCTAAGCACGGATTTTGCTGTGGCAGGGGAAAAAATGCGGCTTATTTGTCCCAATTGCGGAGCGCAATACGAAGTTGACGCACGTGTCATTCCCGACACGGGGCGGGATGTTCAATGTTCAAACTGTGGTCACACTTGGTTTCAACAACCCGCACATAAAGACAATGATCTGGCGGAAGAGCTCGGGTACGAGGTGCCCGAAGAGGCGACGGAGCAAGGCGATTTCGGTGCCACACCGGACGCCCCCGGCCCCGAGACGCCCCATTTTGACACGGAGCCTGAGCCCGACATCGAAGCAGAGCCATCACCGGAAGCCGAACCGAAAGCCGCGCCTGCACCAGAGATCACGCCCGAACCCGACGTGAAAGCGGAAGCGGAAGCGGACATTGACGATGGTGCGGATGACACCGATGCCGCAGACGAGGACACGCCGATCGACGAGGCCCGGCGCAGCTCTGTGCTCAAGGACAGCGTGCGTGACATCCTGCGCGCCGAGGTCGAGTTTGACCAAACCATGCGCCGCCCGGAAAGTGATCCGCTTGAATCCCAGCCTGATTTGGGACTGGAAGAGCCATCCCAAGACGCCGCCAAAAAGAGCCTTCGCGACCGTATGGCGCGGTTGCGCGGGCTTGATCCGGCGGATTCGGGGATCATTGCCGGGAGTGCCGCCGCAGTCACCGGCAAGCGCCGCGATCTGTTGCCCGACATCGAAGAAATCAACTCCACCCTCAGCGCCGCATCTGACCGAGACGACGACGGCACGGTGCCCGACGAAGACACCCGTCGCGCCCGCGCCGAACGCTCCAGCTTCCGCACCGGCTTTGGGCTTTTGGTGCTGCTCACCGTGGTCTTGGTCGGGCTGTATCTCTTTGCGCCGCTGATCGCGCAAAAGGTCCCCTCACTCGCGGGCGTTATGGACGCCTATGTCACGGTGGCAAACGGGTTCCGCGCCTGGATGGATCGCGCCATGTCGGCGGCAAGTGCCCGCCTCAACGCGCTGTTGAGCCAACTCAACAGCTGAGTGAGATCAACGCCCCTGCGCTCAAAACCGATCCAAAAGGCGGTTTAAATAGTCGCGCTCGTCTTCTGGCCGATCTTGTTCGGCGGAGCGGCGGCGAATTTCATCGGTGAGTTCCTCCGCCCGGCGATACACGTCTTCGCCCTCATAAAGTTGCTCGTCTGAGCCAAACCGGCCAGTGTCCCCAGCCGCGCGCCCAAGCGGATCACGCCGCATTGGATCACTGCCGGATTGCCCACCCGCTTCGCCTTGCTGGCCCTCTTGCTCCTGCTGGGATTGCGCCTGTTGGTCACCAAGCTGGCGCATCCCTTCGCGCAGGGCTTCCATCGCTTCGGCCTGACTGTCGAGCGCGCCGGACAAATCGTTTTGGCCAAGCGCCTCTTCGGCCTCATCCATCGCCCGATCCGCCCGATCCAAAGCGCCGCCAAGCCCCTCTTCGTCGCCACCATCTGCACCATTCAGTGACTGGCGTTGACGCGCCAATTGATCACGCAAAGCCTGCTGGCGCTCGGCCAGGGATTGACCATTCGGCTCCGTGCCCTGCCCTTTGCCATCCTGACCTTCGCCCGTCTGGGGCTGCTCGCCCTGCGGCTGACCTTCGCCTTGATCCCCTTGTTCCCCCCGCTCTCCCCGCGGCTGACCGCCACCGAACTGTTCCTGCAAGTCGGAAAACGTATCGTCATTGAGCTGTTGTTGGTCGCGCAGCATGTCTTGCAAGCCTTGCATGCCCTCGCCGCCTTGGCCCTGCCCTTCGCTTTGAGTGACGCGCATGTTTTCAAGCATTTCGGCCAGCATGTCCAAAAGCTGCTGCGCCTCAGCCATTCGGCCCTGCTCCATCAATTCCTGAATGCGATCCATCAATTGTTGCAACTGATCGCCGGTGATTTTCTGACCGTCCTGTTGACCTTGATCGGGCATGTCGGTGCCGTCGCCTTGCTCGCCCTGCTGCTCGGCCAATTGCTGCATATAATCGCGGGTCGCCTCGCGCAGCTCCTGCATCAACTTTTGGATTTCCTCAGGCGTCGCCCCGTCCCGCATCGCTTGGCTCAACCGCTCCTGGGCTCGATGCAGCCGCTCAAGCGCGTCTTTCAACTGGCCGTCTTCGAGCAAAAGCGCGATCTCCCAAAGCGCGCCCGCCACATCCGTCAGCTGCGCATCGCTCAGCGTGCCCTCGCGCCCCTCGATCACACCGACCACCTCGCGCAGGCGGAAATAATGGCGCATATCATCGAACAGTTGCGTCGGATCGACGGTGACCGCACGGATCACTTGGGCGGCGCGCGCGGCGTTTTCGCGGTTCCACAACAGCTCTTGGCGGACATCAATCAAAGCTGCCGCCAGCGGATCAAAGAACCGTCGCGTCGGCAGGATGGCCTCGCCGATTGCCTCCTCGCTGGCCTGCCCGGCCTCATCCCACGCCGTGAGAGAAATCTGAACCGGCAAGCCCGCAAACGGGTGTTGAGCCAGGTTTTCACCAATCATGCCTTCGATCTCGCGGCGATCCCCGATCTGCGGCAGCGGCACTGAGACCTCAAGCGCCGGGCGATCTTCGGGTGGCAAAACATAGCCATAGCGTTTTTCCACCGCCTCCGGGTCGCGCGTGATCGTCAGCACCGCGCGCGTCACCCCGAAATCATCGGTGAGGCGGAAATTTTGCCGGGTCTCGCCCGCGGGCGCGCGGGTCATCGCGCCAATCAATTCGGCCGTGGGGGCTGCATCCGGCTGCAACGCCACATCCCATAGACGCCCCGTTGGCCCGTCAATTTCGATCTCACCCGGTTGGCGCACGGCAAAATCCGGCGCGGCATTTGTGCCCATGATCGGCTCGCCAGATACGGTTTCGGACAGAGTCAAAACCCCCGCCTCACCATAAAAGCGCACGGTTACAGTGGAACCTTTTGGAACGTCAAACTCGTCTTTCAAATCCCCCAGATACAGCGTCGGCTTTCCCGAGTAGGCCGGAGGCTGCACCCAGCCTTCCCAATTTGGCCCAGCGGCAATATCAGGCCCGGAACTGCCCAAATCGGTGGTCGTGCGAGCCTGTTCAAGCGAGCCAAACAGCCCTCCCATGCCAAGCACCGTGAGCGCCATCAGACGCAAAGCATAGGGGTCGGCGGCAGACAGACGCAGGGTTGGACCGACAGCGCGTATACTGTTGAGACGTATCAACATACGGGCGCGGTGGGCCGTCCAAAGGCTGTTTGATGCTGGATCATCCCCGCCGATCAGAGGCGTATCGGTGAGCGCCTGCAACGGCTGGCCCGGCAAGGTTGCATCCACCCGCGCCAAAGCCGCATGCGGCGCGGGACGGCGGAACTGCCAGAGCCCTACGCCGAAACTGGCAACAAGCGCCATGGCGACCCCAGCCAAAACGAGAGTACGCGCCAAGGCGGGCAAAAGATCATGCAGACCTAAAAGGGCAACCCCACAAAACCCAACCAAGATTGAGAAAAACGGCCAAAAGGCCTGTCCAATGCGTTCAAGCCAAAGCCCGGCAGCCGTGACAGTCAAAGCCAAACGCACCCGACGCGCCAATGGCCCGTTCAGTTCAAGGGTCCGTTTTTCTTGATCAAATCCCATGCCGCTCGCCCGATCCAGCCCGTTTTGCCGCGCTGGATCGCGCGGATGTCAAAGCCATTGAGGAATGGTATCGCGATTTATCATCTCTTCAAAGCTCGGACGCGGGCGGATGACAGCGAATTGATCGTCTTTCACCAAAACCTCGGGAATGAGCGGGCGGGAATTATATTCCGACGCCATCACCGCGCCATAAGCGCCTGCCGAACGGAAAGCGACCAAATCCCCCTCCGCCAAAAGCGGCATGTTGCGCGCCTTTGCAAAGGTATCGCCAGTTTCGCACACCGGACCAACAATGTCATAGGGCAATTGTTCCACACCTGCACCGGGTTCAATCACCGGAATGATGTCATGATGGGCGTCATACATCGACGGGCGCACAAGATCGTTCATCGCCGCATCGAGGATAAGAAAATCACGGCCTTCGCCATGTTTGAGATAGATCAGCGAGGACACCAAAATCCCGGCATTGCCGGAAATCAGCCGCCCCGGCTCAATCTCGATCTCACAGCCCAGATGGCCCACGGTGTTGCGGATCACATCACCATATTCCACTGGCAGCGGCGGGGCCTCATTTGAGCGCTCGTAGGGAATACCCAGACCACCGCCAAGATCAAGCCGGCGGATGTTGTGACCATCGGCGCGCAGGGCTTCGGTCAATTCCGCCACCTTCGTGAAGGCCAATTCAAACGGCGCAAGTTCGGTCAATTGCGAGCCGATATGAACGTCAATGCCAACCACGTCGATGCCGTCCATTTGGCCTGCGCGGGCATAGACATCGCGGCAGGTGGCAATCGGAATGCCGAATTTGTTTTCGGATTTCCCCGTGGCGATTTTCGCATGGGTTTTGGCGTCCACATCCGGGTTCACCCGCAGGGCAATCGGGGCTTTGACGCCCAAAGACATCGCCACCTCATTGAGCGCCTCAAGCTCGGGTTCGCTTTCGACGTTAAATTGACGGATGCCCCGATCAGCGCCTGACGCATTTCGTCGCGGGTTTTGCCGACCCCGGAAAACACAATCCGATCCCCCGGCAGACCTGCTGCTTTGGCCTTGAGGTATTCCCCGATGGAGACCACGTCGATCCCCGCCCCCAACTCGCCCATGAGTTTGAGCACGGCAAGATTAGAGTTCGATTTCATCGCGAAACAGATCAGGTGATCCATCCCCCCAAGGCCTCGTCGAACAGCTTAAAATGGCGTGTCAATGTGGCGGTGGAATAGACATAAAACGGCGTGCCGACCTGTGCCGCGATGTCGGACACAGGCACGTCTTCGGCGTACAACACACCGTCTCGATAAAGGAAATGATCCATAGGGGGTCTTTCAGATGCCGGGCCTGAGGGCCCTCAGTCAGTTCAGCGGAATGTGAATGTTAACCGACGTGTCGGTGTAACTTCCGCGTTTGGAATTCACGCCCACGGTGGTGGACACACCCACCTCCGGCTTGACGGGATCGCCATTCACACCACAGCCCACAAGGCCGATCATCGCCACAGCAGATATAAAACGGATCATCCAAGCACCTCTTTCCAACGCGCAATTTGCGCACGGACCTGCGAGGGCGCCGTGCCTCCGTAGCTTGTGCGAGATGCGACCGAATTTTCAACTGTTAACACGTCATAGACGCCTTCGGTGATCGCTTCGTGAACGGATGTCATCTCCTCCAGGCTCAGATCGGGCAAATCACAGCCCTTTTTCTCAGCCATCGCCACCAGTGCGCCGGTGACATGGTGTGCATCGCGAAACGGCAGGCCCGCTTCGCGCACCAACCAATCGGCAAGATCGGTCGCGGTGGAGAAGCCAGAAGCCGCCGCAGCGCGCAAATTATCGGTGTTGGCGTTCATATCTGACACCATTCCGGTCATCGCGGCGAGGGCCAACATGAGGTTGTCGGCGGCGTCGAACACCTGTTCTTTGTCTTCTTGCATGTCTTTGGAATAGGCCAAAGGCAGGCCTTTCATCACCATCATCAACGCGACATTGGCGCCAAAAATCCGCCCCACCTTGGCGCGGATCAATTCAGCGGCATCAGGGTTTTTCTTTTGCGGCATAATCGAAGATCCTGTGGAAAACCGGTCCGAAAGCGCAACAAAACGGAACTGAGCCGAGGACCAGATCACCAATTCTTCGGCAAAACGCGACAGGTGCATGGCCGTGATCGACGCACAGCTCAGAAATTCGAGCCCAAAGTCCCGATCGGCCACGGCATCCAATGAGTTGGCGGTCGGACGGTCAAAGCCCAGCGCCTCAGCCGTCATGTGGCGATCAATCGGAAACCCCGTTCCCGCAAGGGCGGCAGAGCCCAACGGGCTTTCGTTCATCCGGGCGCGCGCATCTTTGAACCGGGACATATCGCGGCCAAACATTTCGACATAGGCCATCATATGATGCCCCCAGGTCACCGGCTGCGCGGTTTGCAGATGGGTGAAGCCGGGCATGACCCAATCAGCGCCCTTTTCGGCCTGCGCCATCAACGCACGGATCAAGGCCTCAAGGCCAGAAACCGCCGCATCCATTTGATCGCGGGTCCACAGTTTGAAATCGGTGGCCACCTGATCATTACGCGAGCGCGCCGTGTGCAACCGCCCGGCCGGTTCACCGATGATCTCTTTGAGGCGGGATTCGACATTCATATGAATGTCCTCAAGCGCCGTGGAAAAGACGAACGCGCCTGTTTCGATTTCTGACAATACCGTGAGAAGGCCTTCCCGAATGGCCTGAGCATCGTTATCCGTGATGATGCCCTGTTGCGCGAGCATCAAAGCATGGGCGCGCGAACCCGCGATATCTTGGGAGGCCAGTCGTTTGTCGAAACCAATGGACGCATTGATCGCTTCCATAATCGCGTCAGGTCCGGCGGCGAAACGCCCGCCCCACATCGCGTTTGATTTCTTATCGGTCATGGACACACCCGCATGTTGAAAAATCTGATTGCTGCCACCCTTTATACGGCCCTGAGCCTTGGTGCAATTCCTGCAACCGCGCAGGATATGCAAAGCGTGATGGAGCTGCGCGATGGAAGCCTACAAAAACTGGGCTTTCACAGTGAACCCAAAGAGGTGAGTACGCTGCCGTTCATGACGATGGAGGGCGATGAAGAAACGTTTACGGATTATGCGGGCAAACTTGTCCTTCTCAATTTCTGGGCCACATGGTGTGCGCCCTGTCGCAAAGAAATGCCCGCCCTTGATGCGCTCTCCACAGAGTTTGGCAACAAAGGGTTCGTGGTTCTGCCCATTGCGACCGGGCATAACCCCACACCCGCAATCGAAAAATTCTTTGAAACCGCTCAGATCAAAGGGCTGACGCCGCGACTTGATCCCAAAGGCGCGATGGCACGCGACATGGGAGTGCTGGGCCTGCCGGTGTCGATTTTAATTTCTCCACAAGGCCAGGAAATCGCACGCATGACCGGAGATGCGGAGTGGTTTTCACCCTCCGCCCAAGCGATTGTGGCCAAACTGTTGAAGGAATACGACCTCACGAATGATGATAGCGCAGAGACCCATTAAACACGCGCGGCATCGACGCCTCGACCAGTGTTTTCACTCGTTCTGAAAGATGCATGATCCTCTCCAAAGTCGCATCAATTTCGATGTGGAACTTGTCGAGCTGATCAATCACAGGCATGAGCGACACTGAATTTGCCCCAAGACGCCCAGCTTCGACACGGCACAGCACTCGAATGGAATCGAGCCCCGTCACAAGTTGACGCAGATCCTTCGCAGAGCGCGTCAGAGCCGTAACGTCGCTGAACACAGAAACCAGAACTGAACCCGAATCGATAGAATAGGTGTCGAGCAACGTTGTGAGCACCTCCACTTCATTTTTGAAATCGTCACCCTCTATCCCGGTCACGAAGGCCTCTGACGCGACCATCTTCACTTCACGCTGAAGCCGAGCGGCGGCCATCATGAAAATACCATGATGCACCCGCGACAGAACCGATTCGGTCATGCTCCGGGTGCCATTTTCGACCCGAAACCCGCCGAGGTGGTTGGTCACCTCGTCTGACATCAACCTATAGTTTTGAGAGATTGCAGAAATCGGCCCCCTGCCGGCTCCAAACGCGACGCAACAATACGCATATTTGAAGGAATCCCCCGGATTTTCGCGAAGGTCATGAACAATTTCTGCTGTTCTGTTTCAAGGTTTTGCAATGTCGGCAAAAGGTCCTTCATGCTGTTCAATCGACCGTCATCGGCACGGTCGAGAGCGGCATCTCTGGCCGCCATTTCTTGCGCAATCGCATAAGAACTAAAGGCAGAATAGGTCGGAAACCCGAGCCCGGATAATGTTTCGCGAATCTTCTCAGCACTTTGTTCAGGCGTAAGCCCTTCAGATGCTTCACGTTTCAACATATCGGCATAGACGGATTGCGCCTGAGCAAACACTTTCGAAGACGGCTTCATCCGCACAGACACGTAGCCGCCGTCAATGGGCGAGATGACCGCATAGACCCAATAGTACCGACCATCTTTGGCGCGGTTTTTCACATAAGCCCCGGTCGCCAGACCTTTTTTAAGCCGCTCCCACAGGATATAAAAAACACCCTTCGGCATATCGGGATGCCGAATGATTTTATGGGGCGCGCCGACAAGTTCTTGCCACGAATATTCAGAAATGCGGCGAAAAACTTCATTCCCGGACGCGATCACACCGCGCTTATCTGTGCGCGAAAAAAACAGTTCCTCAATTGCGAACGGTGCTTCGTCACGACCTGAGGAAAATGCTGTTGCAGAATTTTGAAATGACATGCTTCGCCCAATTGTCTGATTTGGTCCCAGTTGAGCAAAGGTTACTTTCAATATGGTTAAGCCGTTTCAAACCCAGCCGAAGATTTTTCCGATGAAAACTGCATGGCGGCGATGCGCGAACTTGGGACGCAAAAATCCGCCAATATAAAAAGGAAAATTCAATGTAAATGCACCGGGTCTTCGTCCAATTTCGGGATTATTTAGAAATACACAAACGGCATCAATGCTTTGGGCATTTGCTCAAAATTTCTCTAAAGTCTTGAACAAATTTGAGAGTTTACCCGCCGTTATCCCAAGTCTTTCAAAGTCGGTCTTACAATGCGGATGCTTTAAGGCAAGGTGACGGGATGACTGACTCTTTCTATGGCCACGATGATTTTGGTAGCCCCCTGTCGGCGGCGGTCGCGGAACGTGATCGAAGCACAATGGACATGGTGCATTCGGCTCTACGCAAAAAACAGGTGATGCTCGCCTATCAACCCATTGTCCAAACGCTGCGCCCAGATCGTCCTGCTTTTTTCGAAGGTCTCATTCGGGTTTTGGATCACACTGGGCGGGTGATTCCTGCGCGCGAATTTATCGAGGTCGCCGAGACCACCGAAACCGGCCGCCAACTCGACTGTCTTGCGCTTGAGCTTGGGCTCGCGGCCCTCAACGATCACCCGACATTGCGCCTTGCGATCAACATGTCGGCTCGCTCTATCGGCTACCCGCGTTGGAAAGAAACGCTTCATGCCGGCCTGTCCAAAAACGTAACCATCGCCGAACGTCTCATTTTGGAGATCACCGAAAGCTCCGCCATGGTGATGCCCGATCTTGTGTCCGTCTTCATGAAGGAACTGCAATCCATGGGCATTTCCTTTGCCCTTGATGATTTTGGCGCGGGCTACACCGCCTTCCGCTATCTCAAGGAATTCTATTTCGATATTGTGAAAATTGATGGCAGTTTCATCCGCGGCATCGCGACCAATCCTGACAACCAAGTGCTGACCCAGGCCTTGGTCTCTGTCGCCAAACATTTCGACATGTATACGGTGGCCGAATTTGTCGAAACCGAAGCCGATGCCCAATATCTGAGTTCAATCGGAATCGATTGCATGCAGGGGCACTATTTTGGTGCGGCCACAATTGATCCGGCGTGGCAAACCAAAGAAACACGCCGAAAAGCCAGCTAGCCGGGCGTCAAACCGCCTCATCTTGGGATTGATGGTTGAAAATGCTGCGCCCGCAGCCTACTCCTTTGGTGGGGAGCCGCGCAATATTGTTGCAAAAAATCCAGCCATTGGGCAATCTCCCCACAACCATTCTGGGAGAGAGAAGACCATCATGACCAATGTCGTTATCGCATCCGCAGCACGAACTGCCGTCGGCAGCTTTTCGGGCGCTTTCGCCAATACCCCGGCCCATGACCTCGGCGCCGCAGTCCTTGAAGCGCTGGTCGCGCGCGCCGGGATTGAAAAAGGCGAGGTGTCTGAAACCATTCTTGGTCAGGTGCTGACTGCGGGTCAGGGTCAAAACCCGGCACGCCAAGCCCATATCAATGCTGGCCTGCCGCAAGAATCCGCCGCATGGAGCATCAACCAAGTCTGTGGCTCAGGCCTGCGTACTGTCGCGCTGGCCACCCAACACATCATGTTGGGGGATGCCGATATCATCTGTGCCGGCGGCCAGGAAAACATGTCCATGTCCCCCCATGTCGCCAACCTCCGTGCTGGCCATAAAATGGGTGACATGAAGTTCATCGATTCGATGATCAAAGACGGCCTTTGGGATGCTTTCAACGGCTACCACATGGGCATCACCGCCGAAAACGTTGCCAATCAATGGCAGATTTCCCGCGAAATGCAGGATGCCTTTGCCTTGGCCTCGCAAAACAAAGCGGAAGCGGCGCAAAAGGCTGGAAAATTCTCTGATGAAATCATCCCCTTTGCGGTCAAAACCCGTAAGGGTGAGATCATCGTTGATGCCGACGAATACATTCGCCACGGCGCGACGTTGGAGTCCATGCAAAAACTGCGCCCTGCCTTCGACAAAGAAGGCTCCGTCACCGCAGGCAACGCCTCGGGGATCAACGATGGCGCGGCTGGTGTGCTTTTGATGTCGGCAGATAATGCCGCCAAGCGCGGCATCCAACCGCTGGCCCGCATCGCGTCCTATGCGACCGCCGGTCTCGACCCGTCGATCATGGGTGTTGGCCCGATCCATGCGTCACGCAAGGCGCTTGAGAAAGCCGGTTGGAAAGCCGAAGATCTCGATCTGGTTGAAGCCAACGAAGCCTTTGCCGCACAGGCCTGCGCCGTGAACAAAGACATGGGCTGGGATCCGGCCGTGGTGAACGTAAACGGCGGCGCGATTGCCATTGGCCACCCGATCGGTGCCTCTGGTGCACGTATCCTCAACACGCTGTTGTTCGAAATGCAGCGCCGCGATGCCAAAAAAGGCCTCGCCACGCTTTGCATCGGTGGCGGTATGGGCGTTGCCCTCTGCGTTGAACGCGACTGATAGCCAACTTGGGAGGGGCCTCTTTTGCGGCCTCTCCCCACTGCTTGTCCTCAAAACAAGCCCAAAGCCTACAAAATGGTAGCGCAAACACTCCCTTCGTAAAATAGCTCTTGATCCCGCACCGCATTCAGTTTGTCATGATTGGGCGGTACAGTGTTCATGTCCAGAATATTGGGAGCCATGTCATGGGACGATGCCGTCGCGCCAAAAAATTTCTGCATCAGCTAAGTAATATTGTTGCGGCTGCAGAATATTTTGGATAACAAGATTTCCAACAGAAGATTTGATAGGGAGGAGTATCATGTCCAAAGTCGCAATCGTGACCGGGGGAACGCGCGGGATTGGCGCAGCCATTTCGAAAGCCCTGAAAGACGCAGGTTACACCGTGGCCGCAAACTATGCCGGCAACGACGAAGCCGCTGCTAAATTCACCGAGGAAACCGGCATCAAGACCTTTAAATGGTCCGTGGCCGATTACGATGGCTGTGCTGAAGGCATTGCCAAAGTCGAGGCCGAGCTTGGCCCGGTCGACATTCTTGTCAACAACGCGGGCATCACCCGCGATGCGCCGTTCCACAAGATGACCCGCGAGCAATGGCAGCAAGTCATGGACACCAACCTCTCCGGCGTGTTCAACATGACCCATCCGATCTGGCCGGGCATGCGCGAGCGTAAATTTGGCCGCGTGATCAACATTTCGTCGATCAACGGTCAAAAAGGTCAGTTCGGCCAGGTGAACTATTCGGCCGCAAAAGCGGGTGACATCGGGTTCACCAAAGCCTTGGCCCAAGAAGGTGCGCGCGCTGGCGTCACCGTCAACGTGATTTGCCCCGGCTATATCGCGACCGAAATGGTCATGGCCGTGCCGGAAAAAGTCCGCGAATCGATCATTTCGACCATTCCCGTTGGTCGCCTTGGCGAACCCGAAGACATCGCCCGCTGCGTGGTGTTCCTGGCCTCCGATGAGGCGGGCTTTATCACCGGCTCGACCATCACGGCGAACGGCGGTCAATACCTCACCTAAGGCTTTGAGATGCAGTTTGAAGGGGGGTCACAGGCGTGGCCCCTTTTTTTATGATTGCGCCGCTCAAAGACTTACGGCTATCTCGCGCAATGACACGCAAAACCGCCACATCCATCGGCTTTCTCGCCGTCCTGCTTTGGGCGCTTTTGGCGCTGTTCACAGTGGCCAGCACGCCGGTCCCGGCGCTGCAACTAAATGCTGTGAGCTTTGCCATTGGTGGCGGAATTGGCCTGATCTGGATCGCCAAAAACCGTGCATGGCGGGATTTGAAACGCGTCTCGCCCTCGGTCTATGGCTTTGGCACACTTGGGATTTTTGGCTTTCACTTCCTGTATTTTTCATCCCTGCGCCTTGCCCCTCCGGCGGAAGCGGGATTGATCACCTACCTCTGGCCCTTGCTGATCGTCCTGTTTTCCGGCCTTGTCCCCGGCGAACGCCTACGCCCGCTGCACATTGTGGGGGCCATGCTTGGGCTGGCGGGGGCGATCCTCGTCATTGCGCGCGGCACATCCTTTGCCGGAGAGGCGGGGCTTGGCTATCTTTTGGCCTTGGCGGGGGCCTTTACATGGGCCGGATATTCAGTGATTTCGCGCCGGCTCGGCCATGTCACCACCGCCTCTGTCGCGGTATTTTGCCTTTTGTCGGCAGTCCTCTCATTGATCACGCATTTGGCCTTTGAACAGACCGTTTGGCCCGCAACCCAAATAGGCTGGGGCGCGCTGATTGCATTGGGACTTGGTCCCGCAGGCGGTGCGTTTTATTTGTGGGATGTAGGGATGAAAAAGGGCGACATTCAACTGCTTGGAACAGCGGCATATGCCGCGCCACTTTTGTCAACGGGGGCTCTGATCCTTGGAGGGGTGACTGAACCGCGTTTGGCGCTTTTGATTTCGGCGGGCTTGATCACCGCCGGTGCCGGACTGGCCGCTTACGCAAGCCGCCAGACCGAATAATAATACGTATAGAGACGTTTCGCAGCCCCCTTTAGGTTGTACTCAACCGCGCGATTTCTTCCTTAATGCGGAGTTTCTGCTTTTTCAGGTCTGCGATCCGAAGCTCGTCTGCGCTTGGGGAGCGTTGCGCAATTTCGACGGCTTCAGAGAGGGATTTGTGCTTTTTCTTCAATTCCTCAATGTGGGAAACCAAGCTCATGTCTTCTCCTCTTCGTTTGATTTAGCTTCAATGTAAAAGCTATGTAACAAGTGCACCATAGAATTTGAGTCGTGTCACGGGTTTGTTTTGGAACAAAATGACGTGATCAGGGTTGCGCGCGAAATATTGCCAAAGGGTTAATGCCCCCAGGGCAAATCCCCGCCTTCGCGCAGGATGGTTAACACCTGAGCCGTGTAGCTTTCGCCATCGCGCAGATGACGCGCGCCCTCATGCATGATCAAGGGCGGTTCCATGACGAAAGCAGCCCGCCCGCCCTTACGCGCCTGCACGATCACCAATTCGGCGACGCGCCCCAGACGCGGCTGAATCGCGCGCACCCGCACCGACCCAAGCCGCCCCATCAGAGATGTCAAAATGTCCGGAAGGCGGTCCGCCTTTTGGATCATCGTCAAATAGCCTTTGGGCGCAAGGCGCTTCGCCGCCACCTCAATCCAATCGCTCAGTGGCGTATCGCCGCCAAGGGCCATATCGCGCCCGGCATTGGTGGCAGCGGTCGAACGTGCCCGGTCATAATAGGGCGGATTGGCAATCACATGATCAAAGCCACGCGCCTTTATGTCTTGCGGCAGATGCCGCAAATCGGCCTCAACCACGGTCATATCCGCATTGTTCAGAGTGACATTGCGACGGGCCAGATCGGCATACATCGGTAGCATCTCAACCCCGGTTAGCGACAGTCCCGCAACGCGCGCATTCAGACACAGCGCGGCGGCCCCTGCCCCACAGCCCAATTCCAACACATGCTGTCCAGGCTGCGCAGCTGTGGCAGCTGCCAACAAAACCGGATCAACACCGGCGCGATAGCCCTCTGCCGGTTGATATAGCTGCACCCTCCCGCCCAAAAACGCGTCACAGGTCTCGGTCGTCTCCGCCGTCACAGATCTTCCAATTCAAAATCATGGTCACGCAAAATGCGGCGCGCCTGATTAAGATCATCATCCAAGACCATCAATCGACGCGGCAATATGCCAAGGCTACCCTCGAGGACGCTCATATGGACGTCCATTTCAAAGCAGTCTATATCCTCACCGGACAAGATGGCTTTGGCATAGATGATCTGGGTCGGGTCAGTTGTGCGCAGGAGCTGTTTCATCACTTGATTTAAAGACAGACCGACGGGTTTGTCGAGACGAGGAGTGTCCCATGGGCTTGGGTGAGGCGACAAAACAAGCGGCAGTCAAACCGCATGAGCAATTGGCCGCGTATCTTGCGCCCGAGCTTGAAGCGGTGAATGCCCTGATCCGCGAACGCATGTCCTCTGAACATGCGCCGCGCATTCCCGAAGTCACCGCGCATTTGATCGAAGCGGGCGGCAAACGGTTGCGTCCGATGTTGACACTGGCGGCAGCTAAAGCCTGTGGCTACAGCGGCCCCTATCACATTCACCTCGCGGCCACGGTCGAATTCATTCACACCGCCACGCTTTTGCATGACGATGTGGTCGATGAAAGTGCGCAACGGCGCGGGCGGCCCACGGCAAACCTGTTGTGGGACAACAAATCTTCGGTGCTTGTCGGCGATTATCTTTTTGCCCGCGCATTTCAGTTGATGACAGATGCCGACAACATGCGCGTGCTTCAAATCCTCTCCAACGCCTCCGCGACCATCGCCGAGGGCGAAGTGCTGCAACTGACTGCGGCGCAGGATTTGAAAACCGACGAAGGCATCTATTTGCAAGTCGTGCGCGGCAAAACCGCCGCGCTGTTTTCAGCAGCCACCGAAGTCGGCGGCGTTTTGGCCGAAGCGGATGACGCTGTCGTCAAAGCGCTGTTTGACTATGGCGATGCGCTTGGGATTTCGTTTCAAATCGTCGATGATCTTTTGGATTATTGGGGCTCGGCGCAAACTGGCAAAAACATCGGCGATGATTTCCGCGAACGCAAACTGACCCTTCCAGTGATCAAAGCAATTGCCAAGGCAGACGAGACAGAGCGGGCCTTTTGGGTGAAAACCATCGAAAAGGGCAAACAGGACGAGGGCGATCTGGATCATGCCATCGCGCTTTTGAACCGTCACAACGCACTCAACGAGACCCGCGACGTGGCGCTGGACTGGGCGGAGAAAGCCAAGGCGGCACTGTCTGCCCTGCCTGCGGGTGAGGTGGTTCAGATGCTGTCGGACATCGCGGATTATGTCGTGGCTCGGCTGCGCTAGTTTAACATGTGGCTCGGCTGCGCTAGTTTAACATGTGGCTCGGCTGCGCTAGTTTAACATGTGGCGTGCCTGCGCTAATGAGAGCGCGGCTTAGCCCGGGAGCGTACTGGCCGATTTGACCCACCACCACGGATTGCTGGCGGCCATTTGCGCCGCCGCCATATCCGCAGACAACCGATCCTCGAAGAGACCAAAACAGGTCGCGCCAGACCCCGACATCCGCACCATTTGTACCTTTGGGGCCAGCGCCAAAGCCGTCAACGCCGCAGCGATCTCGGGCACACGTTTCACCGCAGGTCGTTCAAGATCGTTGCGCTGGGTGCTCAACCAATCGACAAAGGCCAAGGTGTCGGGCCAATGCGGCAATTTATCGGGCATCGGCATATTGTCTTTGCGCTCAAGGCGGGCAAAGACCTCCGGCGTCGACACTTCGACCCGAGGGTTGACCAACACCAGATGTAGTGCGGGCATGATGACGGGGGATAAGACCTCGCCAATCCCCGACATGCGCATGGGTTTCGAGCGCAAACAGACCGGGACATCCGCGCCCAGCGACAGTGCCTGATCGGCGGTCACGGGCTGTGTCCCCAAACGCGCCGCCGCGCGCAATGTCGCCGCAGCATCCGCCGATCCGCCGCCAATGCCGGAGGCTGGCGGCAGGTGTTTATCAAGCGTTAACGCCATCGGTCGCCCTGCCAAAGCCGCCGCTTTCAACACAAGATTGGTGCCATCCGTCGGCACGCCCGCGGCAAAAGGGCCGGTTACAGTCAGAGACGACTGTGCGGCAGGCTCAGCGATGATTTGATCACCGAGATCGACAAAGGCCACAAGACTGTCCAAGATGTGATAGCCATCCGCCCGCTGTCCGGTGACATGGAGCGCAAGGTTGACCTTGGCCGGAGCGAAAATCTTTGTGATCATAGGATGTTAGCCATCATCCAAGGGGCGTGTGGGCGCAAGCCCCTCCTCAACCAACACCCGGTCCAGTCCCACCTCCAATTTGCGGCGAATGCGGTTGGCCTCATCGTCTTCGGGATCAAAGGACAGAGCGCGTTCCCATTGAAATCGCGCCTCGCGTTCGCGGCCAACGGCCCAATAGACATCCCCCAAGTGATCATTCACCACCGCATCCACCGGCATCAATGCCGCGGCACGTTCCATCGGTTTGACCGCCTCATCATAGCGACCCAAAAGGTACAGCCCCCACGCCAGACTGTCGGTGATATAACCATCATTCGGACGTGCGGCAGAGGCCTTGCGGATCATCCCCATGGCTTCATCAAGGTTGGTTTTCATCTCAAGGAAGGAATAGCCAAGGTAATTCAAAACTTGCGGCTGATCCGGTTCCAACGCAAGCGCTTGGCGCAAATCAGCCTCGGCTTTGTCCCATACACCTTCACGCTCGTAGGCAATGCCACGGGTGAAATAGAGCGGCCATTGCGCGCGCGAGGGCGGCTGATTGAGATCAATTGCAGTGCTATAGGCCTCGGCCGCCTCCGCATAGCGTTCATGCCGGCGCAACGCATCGCCAAGCGCGATATGACCGTCATCCAGTTCAGGATGGGATTTCGTCAACTGGCGCAACACTTCAAGCTCGGCATCGTCTTTGCCTGCCGCCCGCAGCGCTTCGGCGCGGCCAAGCGTTGCCATCGGATAGGCCGGATCATCAACAGCAATGGCGTCAAACGCCGTGGTGGCAAGATCGTAATTGTCGAGCCGCTCCAAAAGGGCGGCGCTGAACAACGCGTAATTGGCCTCATCCGGGCGCAGCGCTTGGGCAATGCGCGCGTATAAAAGCGTGTAGCCGTCATCAAGCCCACCATCGAGGGCGGACGCGACGGCGAAAAACACATCTGCCATACCGTCCCGCGCGCTGCGCACGACCGTGAACGGCACGCTTTCACCCGCGCTCAGAGCGGCTTTGAGTGCTTCGATTTCCGCATCAGGGGTCGCGCCAAAACTGTCATTGATCAAGGTGAGCGCCTCGTCATTGCGCTCCAATTGGCTTAGCATTTGTGCCTGAGCGATGGCAGAGGATCGGGTGGCGGGCTGACCGACCGAGGTCAGCGTATCAAGCGCGCCTTCGTAATCCCCCACAAGGGCGAGGGCCAAAGCCTTGTTATAAGGTCCAAAAAATTCAAACCCTTGACCGGCATCGACCGTACTGTCGAACAGGGTCAAAGCACTGGACATATCGCCTTTGCCGACAAAGGCCCAAGCATGCACCATCCCGTCGACGACGGTGGAAATGCTTTGTCCCTCATCAAGGGCCGCAATCACACCATCATAATCCTCATCACGTGCCATCAGGGTCAGATTGCCCATGGCCGCGATTTGATTGCCGGGTTCAAGGTCGCGCAACACGGAAGCGTAACCTTTGATCTGATCAAAGTTGCCCATGGAGATCTGGCCCGAAATCACGGATTCGAGCAGGACCGGATTTTGCGGATCAGAGGCCAGCGACCGCGTTGCATAGCTGACAAGATCGCGAAAACTGCGGTCCATTGTGGCTTGTCGCGCCGCAAGATAGGCCCCGGCATCCGCCGCAACAGGAGACGGGGTGAAAAGCCCAGCCCCTACAATCAGGCCAATGGCGGTCAGGGCCGAAAGCGAAAAACCCGCGCGGTGTGTCACCAGAAATCTCCTTCGCGTTATCTGCACAAAGCCTATCGTTCAAACCGGACGGCTGCAACGCAAACGGGGACCGCTTGGGCCCCCGTTCTTTCATTTGCGTCAACACGTTGGCGTGAGAGCCTTACATATTCGGATAGTTCGGGCCATCGCCCCCCTGAGGCACGGTCCACGTGATGTTTTGGCTGGCCTCTTTGATGTCACAGGTTTTGCAGTGCACGCAGTTTTGGAAGTTCACCACAAATTTAGGCTCTTCGCCCTCAGGTGTCAGATATTCATAGACCCCCGCCGGGCAATAGCGCGCGGATGGGCCACCGAACTGTTTGTAATCCACATCAATCGCCACCTGCGGGTCTTTGAGTTTAAGGTGGCAGGGCTGGCTTTCTTCGTGGTTGGTCGCGGCAAAAGACACGTTGGTCAGCCGGTCAAACGAGATCACACCATCGGGTTTCGGATAGTCGATCGGTTTGAATTTGTCGGCCTTCCCGGTCGATTGCGCATCGGTTTTGCCATGTTTCACCGTGCCAAACAGCGAGCCACCAAACAGGGTGTTGGTCCACATATCCAAGCCGCCGAGCATCAGCGACGCCGTCAGGCCGTATTTCGACCAGAGCGGTTTGACATTGCGCACACGTTTCAGATCCTTGCCGACAGCGCCAGTGCGCAGCTCGGTTTCATAGCCTTCCAACGTGTCGCCAGACCGGCCCTCTTTGAGCGCCGCCACAACATGCTCGGCCGCCGCTTTACCCGACAGCATCGCGTTGTGGTTGCCTTTGATCCGCGGCACATTCACGAGACCGACAGAACAGCCAAGCAGCGCACCACCCGGAAAGGCCGCTTTCGGCATCGACTGATAGCCGCCCTCGGAGATCGCACGCGCGCCATAAGCGACACGTTTGCCACCCTTCAAAAGCTCCGCCACCAGCGGATGATGTTTGAAGCGCTGGAATTCCATATAGGGAAACACATAGGGGTTTTTGTAGTTCAAATGGACCACAAACCCGATGAAAATCTGATTGTTTTCCGCGTGATAGACAAACCCACCACCGCCCGCATTCGAATTCAAAGGCCAGCCCATCGAGTGCCAAACCTTGCCTTCTTTGTGCTTGTCCGGGTCAATCTCCCAGATTTCTTTCATGCCAAGGCCGAATTTTTGAACGTCACGACCGTTTTGCAGATCGTATTTGGCGATGATTTCTTTCGCCAACGAGCCACGCACGCCCTCGGAGATCAAAACATATTTGCCGTGTAGCTCCATACCGGGTTCATAGGCCTCGGTCGGTTCGCCATCCGGCCCACGACCAAACTCGCCCGCAACCACGCCTTTGACTTCGCCATTGTCGCCGTAGATCAGCTCGGAACAGGCCATGCCGGGGAAAATTTCGACGCCCATTTCTTCGGCCTGCTCGGCCATCCAGCGGCACACATTGCCCATAGATACGATGTATTTGCCATGGTTCGACATGAACGGCGGCATCGGGGTATTGGGGATACGAATGGATCCGGCTTCGCCCAAAAGGTGGAAATGATCCTCGGTGACTTTGGTCGAGACGGGCGCACCGCGCTTTTTCCAATCCGGGATCAGCGCATCAAGACCGCAAGGGTCGAGCACCGCACCGGACAGGATATGCGCCCCCACTTCGGAGCCCTTCTCCAACACAACAATGTTAAGATCCTCATCCAGCTGTTTGAGGCGGATCGCAGCGGAGAGGCCCGCAGGTCCGGCACCAACGATAACGACGTCATATTCCATCGCCTCGCGTTCGACATTCGACATAAAGTTTCTCCCTGATCAAACAGCTTTCCGGCGCTTACCTAACCGCTAAGCCATAGCCGGGTCAATTTCAGATGGTGTTTTTCGTGGCGTCCGTTGAGCGCAAACGTCGATAAATCGCCGCAGCGCCGCATCAAAAGCGACCAAACCCCGGCGTCATGCCCCAATCTCCCCATAAAGGCGCGCACAAAGCACACCGTTTGTACCCAAAGAATCGTCGCCCATCCGTCACGCCAAACCACCCAAATCCACGCCATGCCAGGCCTCATGTCATCCCCCGCGCAACTGAGCCCTTGCAATCTGACCCTATTCCGGGTCAGTTGGGGGTATAAATTGTGATAACCAAAGCGCGCGGAGGGTCCGACCTCGCAGCGCTTTTTTCGTGCAGATGAGTGGCCTGATGGAAAAAATTCTCATGACGCGCGCGGGCAACACCGCGTTGAGCAGCGAGTTGAAAAAACTCAAGTCGGTGGAACGCCCGGCAGTCATTCAGGCGATCGCCGAAGCCCGTGAGCTTGGCGATCTGTCAGAGAATGCCGAATATCATTCTGCGCGTGAAAAACAGAGCTTTATCGAAGGCCGGATCAAAGAGCTTGAGGGCGTGTTGTCCTTGGCCGAAGTTGTTGATCCGAAAACACTTTCCGGTGCTGTAAAATTCTCGGCCACGGTGACAATCGTGGATGAAGACACCGACGAGGAGAAAACCTTTCAGATCGTCGGCCAACACGAGGCCGATATCGAAAACGGGCTTTTGAACATCGCATCCCCTTTGGCGCGCGCTTTGATCAACAAAGAAGAGGGTGACAGCGTCGAAGTGCGCACGCCCGGTGGCGAAAAGAGCTACGAAATCCTCAAGATCGCGTATATTTAACCTTATAGACGCGGTCGTGGAGGCCCCTTTGGCAGACGAAGGTCCCAAAAAAATTGAACTTGGCGTGTATCAGCGCCCCGATGACGCCCCTCGGATCACCGCGACAGAAATGACCGCGGCGGTCCTGTCGTTGGTGTGGTTGGCGCTGACCATTGGCTATTTCCTGATCGTCGGCAAAGGCACGGATGATTTTGACAGCATCCGCTTTGTGATGATGTTGATCGCGATTTTCATGCCTGTGGCCATGATTTGGGTCGGGGCCTTGGCGGTGCGGGCCTCCGTTACGATGCGCGAAGAGAGCCGCCGCCTTCAGGCAGCGATTTCGGCCATGCGCCAATCCTATCTGGCACAACAACACGGCGGCACGGCCTCCAGCAGTGTTGAGAAAAAGCTCGAAGAGATTGTCGCCGCTCAGCGTAAAACCGAATCCACCCTCGCGATGTTCACCTCAATCCGCCCCGGCACCACACCGCCGGAAGACAAATTGGCGATCCCATCGCCCGCTCTGATCGAAGAACAGGCCTCGCTGGCACTTGGCACCCCGTCCGAATCCCTCGCGCCGCCCCTTTCGGTCGCGGATTTTATCAAGGCGTTGAATTTCCCCGAAACCGCCGAGGACAAAGAGGGCTTTCGCGCCCTGCGCCGCGCTTTGTCTGATCGCAAGGTCAGCCAATTGATCCACGCCGCCCAGGATGTGTTGACCCTGTTGTCACAAGACGGGATTTACATGGATGACCTGCGTCCTGACCGCGCCAAGCCTGAGGTTTGGCGGCGTTTCGCGGCCGGAGAACGTGGCCATTCGGTCGCGCCATTGGGCGGGGTTCGGGATCGGTCGTCCTTGGCTTTGGCGTCGGGGCGGATGAAACAGGATGCGATTTTCCGCGATGCGGTGCACCATTTCCTGCGCAAATTTGACAAAACATTTGCCGAGTTTGAACAGACCGCCACAGACGAAGAAATCTCCGCTCTCTCCGACACCCGTACCGCACGCGCCTTTATGCTTTTGGGTCGGGTCACCGGGACGTTTGATTGAATCGGCACCACCTGATTTCCCCCCGTCTGATCGCCATTTGCAAAACCCATATTCACAAATCGCCATTGGTCATGCGCAAGCCCATGGCTTAGGTTAGCACGACCCTAAAAGTGATAGATCCATGTTTACATCCCCTGCCTCGCGACAGTTCCTTATAGGCATCAAAGATGGCTTGCCGTTTCACATCGTACTCTGGCCCTTTGCCGCGATTTTTGGCGCGATTGCCACGCAAGCGGGGCTAAACATCGTGGAAGTCATGGGGTTTTCCGTGCTCGTCATCGCCGGATCGGCGCAATTGGCCGCGTTGCAATTGATGACAGAAAATGCCCCCACAGTGATCGTCATCGCCACCGCTTTGGCCGTCAACCTGCGCATGGGGATGTATTCAGCCTCAATCACCCCGCATATTGGCAAATCCTCGCTGCTGACCCGCGCCTTTGCCGCCTATATGCTCTACGATCAACCCTATGCGCTCTCGACAATAAAATTCGAAAAAGAACCCAACCTGAGTGTCTCCGAAAAGCTTGGGTATTTCTTTGGCGTCGCGATCCCTCTTGGCATCGGATGGTACGCGCTGACCTTTACCGGCGCGGTTTTGGGCGAGAAAATCCCCACCGATCTTGGCGTCGATTTCGCCGTGCCAATCACCTTTTTGGCCGTGGTCTCGCCGATGTTGAAAACTCTGGCGCATTTGGCGGCGGCGCTCACCTCCGTGGTGTTGGTCCTAGCCCTGAGCTTTATGCCCTTTGGGTCTGGGCTTTTGGTCGCTGCAGCGGTTGCTTTGGTCGTCGGCGCACAGGTTGAAATTTGGATGGAACACCGAAAGGCCGCATCATGATCAACGCCACGACAGGCCAAATCTGGACCATCATTCTCGCTATGGCAGCGGGTACATTTTTGATCCGCTTTGCGTTTTTGGGCTTTGTCGGTGACCGGCCCTTGCCCGGCTGGCTCTTGCGGCTGTTGCGTTATACGCCTGTCGCGGTGCTGCCCGCCGTGGTTGCGCCGATGCTTTTGGGACATGGCGAAAACGCCTTTGATCCGCTGCGGCTCGGCTGTGCGGTGGCCACCATTGCCGTGGGGATTTTGACCCGCAATGTGCTTTGGGCGATTTTGATTGGGCTGGGGCTATTCTTTGGCCTTGGTGCGCTGATCGGCTGACTCAGACGCCCTGACGCAACAACAACGGCGGGGCTGTAATGAGGCGTCCGTTCTCATCCGGGCTGTCGTCATAGTGCTTTTTCTCAGTGACACCTTGCAGCTCACCAAACCATGTCATCAGTTTTTTGGGGAACATCGTGTTTGGCGCCCCGGAAAAGCCGGGCAGATCCGACAGGATACCCGAAATACTATCGGTACAATGCGCCTTTGCCACCGCGCCATGGGCCTGAATTTTTGACATCGCAAGCTGTGCGACTTCGGGGCTGACCACGATGGTTTGTTCAACCACATGGTAGGTCACCCGCGCGTGGTAATCGATGTAAAAGTCCACAGCGGCGTCACTCATGCCATAATGCACATCGTTTCGCTCGGGCAAATGCGGGTGGTAAAACGTGCCCGCCGGGTCAAAAATCGCGCGTTCTGAGGGGGCGTTGACCATCAAAGCGGAATGCGCGCCATTTCCAGAGCGATTGCTGATCACGGTGAACAGGGTCAGCGTATAGGGCGCGCCATGCACATAATGCGCACGCGCGACCGCATCATCAGGTGCCCATTTGGGCTCTGCGGCCCCACACGCGGTGAGGGCCAAAAGGCTCAGGAGCCAGAAAACGCGAGAGAACATCCGCAAGTGTCCGGCTCCTAAACAAGGCTTAGCTATTGAAAATAGCCATAAAAATCAGAATAAAAATAGAAGCGCCGGCGACCCAAGTGGACCATTTGATAAACCCTGCAAAGGTCTTTTCTTGCACCGAAGTGTCCATCTCGCCGTGTTTGTACTCAGCCATTGTGCGTGTCCTTTTATCTTCTTTGGCATTGAATTAGACGATTCAGATCGGCCTGTCACCCGTTGCTTGCATCCACCGGATGCGATCAGGGGGCAATCTGTTTCAGATCAGCCACAAGTCACCCCGCTTTGCTCGCCCGGCACGAGGCTCACCTCGCCTGCCACAGGATCGCCCCATCATCGCGGACCTGCCCGGTGGCCAATCCTTGTGCTTCAAGATGGCGACAATGGGCCATGGCTTCGACCATCGCCAGCCCATATTCACCCTCTTTGATCTTACGGCGAAACAGCACATCGAAACAGTCGCAGGCGGTGTGCGGGTCTTTCAATGTCTCAATCAGGCGGGCGAGCGCGTGGTGGTGATTGTCAAGCAACTGCTGCAACCGCGCGGGCAGACCCGTGTAGGGCAATTTATGCCCGGTCATCACAAGATGGCTGTCTTGCGCATGGGGCACGAAGCTCTCACACGATGTGATCCATTCGCCCACGGGATCGGCCATAGGTTCGGTCGCAGAGGCCCCGAGGTTGGGAGAGATCGCGCCCAAAAGCTGATCCCCGCCAATCACCAACGCCCCATCCCGGCTCCAAAAGGTCGCATGCTCCGGCGCGTGACCATGGCCACAGCGCACGTCCCACATGCGACCGCCGATCTCAATCTCATCCCCCTCACGCAGGCGAGTATACCCAAGCGGGATCGGCGTCACCGCATCAGCGGTGTTGAAAGGGCGCTCGGAGAGACGTTTGTCATAGACTTCGGGCGCCATGCCGCAAGAGCGCCAAAAGGCACACATTTCCGCTGTCGGCGCCTCTTGCACATCAAGCTGCAGCATCCGCGCCATCAGATAAGCGGTGCGCGTGGTGGTCAGACTCGCGCCATGCTCGGACATGAACCACCCCGCAAGACCGATGTGATCCAGATGATGATGGGTGGCAATGACGCGGTGGACCGGCTTGCCCCGCAGCGCCCCGTCAATCAGCCCCTGCCACAACTGCCGCGTTTTGCCGGTATCGACGCCGGTGTCGACCACAGTCCAGCCATCGCCCTCCTCAAAGAGGTAGCAATTTACATGCGCCAACGGGATCGGCAGAGGCATCCGCGTCCAAAGCACCCCTGCCGCAATCTCGACAACCTCGCCCATCTCAGGCGGGTCAAATGGCGTGCGTATGGGGGCAGTCATCAGGCGGTTAAATCCTCAGAACTCAAAGCATAAACATCCGCCGATCCAAGGCGCGCCTGCGCCAAAAGAGCGGTGTGTTCGGGCAACATACGTTTAATATAGAAGGCCGCAAGACGGGAGTGTTTGCCCTCCCCCCCCTCGGCAATCGCGGCTTTGAGGTGGTAATGCCCGCCCAGCACGCGCGCAAAGGCCCGTAGGAACGGCACAGCGCCCGCAAAGCGGTCATTCATCGGCAGCGCCAACATGGTCTCAACCCCTTCGCGCAGGGTCTCCGCCGCGTTCCACACTGCAATCGCACGACGTGGCAACACCGCCCGCGCCTCTTCGGCAAAGGCTTCGATCTCGTCCAAAAGGGCAAAGGCCGCGTCGCCCCCATCCATCAATTTGCGGCCGACAAGGTCCATCGCCTGAATGCCGTTGGTGCCTTCATAGATCGAGGTGATGCGGGCATCGCGGGCATATTGCGCCGCCCCGGTTTCTTCGATGTAGCCCATGCCACCATGGACCTGAACGCCGGTTTGGGCGACCTCATGGCCAATGTCGGTGGAAAACGCCTTGGCGATCGGGATCAAAAACGCCCCGCGCGCCTGTTGATCCGGGTCCAAGCGCCCACGATCAAGCGCCACGCCACAGGCCAGCGAAAGACACCGCGCCACAAAGGTCTCGGCCCGCATCGTGGCCACCATCCGGCGGACATCGGCGTGATCCAGAATGCTGCCGCCCTCCCGACCAATCGGAGACGCGCCTTGCACCCGATCCTCGGCATAGGCCAGTGCCTTTTGCGTGGCGGCCTCGGCGACACCAACCCCCTGAACACCGACGCCAAGACGGGCGTTGTTCATCATGGTGAACATGCATTTCATGCCTTCGTGCTCGCGTCCCACAAGCCAGCCCTTGGCCCCTTCATACGCCATCACACAGGTGGGCGACCCGTGAATGCCGAGCTTATGCTCAAGGCTCACAACGCTGAGGCTATTGGCTTCGCCCAAAGTGCCATCTGCATTGGGGATGACCTTTGGCACCATGAACAGAGAAATGCCTTTGGTCCCCTCCACCCCATCCGGCAACCGCGCCAAGACAAGGTGACAGATGTTTTCAGAGAAATCATTGTCGCCCCAAGTGATAAAAATCTTCTGCCCGGTGATGGCGTAAGACCCGTCGTCATTGCGCGTCGCCTTGGTCCGCAGCGCGCCCACATCAGACCCCGCCCCGGATTCGGTGAGATTCATCGTGCCGCACCATTCGCCCGAGATCAGCTTTGGCAGATAGAGCGCTTTGATCTCGTCACTGGCGTGATGTTCCAGTGCCTCGATTTGCCCCTGTGTCATCAGCGGATAAAGCGACAAGGACAGGCACGCCCCCGACATCATTTCATTCACGGCCGTCGCCACCGTAAGCGGGAGGCCCATCCCACCGTTCTCCGGCTCGGCCAACATGCCGATCCACCCGCCTTCGGCCACTTGCGTCAAAGCATCGCCAAAGCCCGGAGAGGTTTTGACCACGCCGTCCACCAAAGTGGCGGGTGTCACATCACCCCCGCGATCCAGCGGCGCGATCACATTGCTGGTGAGATTGGCCGCCTCATTCAAAATGGCCTGAACCGTGTCGGCATCAATTTCGGCAAAACTGTCCGTTTCCAGAACCGTCGCGAAATCAACGATGTGATCAAAGATAAACTGATACTCTGAAACCGGGGCGCGATAGGTCATGTGGGTCTCCTTCTGCACGCAAATCGACACGCTGCGACAGATCTTTGTCAAGCCTAGGTCGGGACACCCCCGACGTATTGACTATAACCGTAGCGAAGCTGTGGCGAGCACCCAACCCAAACGCTGCGTCACGCGCGTCCCGCATCCGAAGACAAAACCGCCGGGCTGACGCCGAGCGACTTCAACGCCGCGTGCCACTTGGCGTCGTCTGGCGTTGAAAACACAATCTCCGGGTCCGCATCGCAGGTCAGCCAGCCGTTTTTGACGATTTCGTCTTCCAATTGGCCCGGCCCCCAGCCCGCATATCCCAGACACAGCAACCGCGCATCCGGCCCAGCACCGCGGGCCATATCACGTAGAATCTCGCGCGAGGCGGTCATGGAAAACTGTGATCCCACATGCATCGAGGCATGATCTGCGGCATAATCCGTACTGTGCAACACAAAGCCTCGGCCCAGCTCGACCGGACCGCCAAAATAAACTGGAATCGGCTGCATCGTCGGGGAGGCGCGAATGTCGAGTTGTTCAAACACGTCGGCAACGGCGATCTCGGTGGAGGTTTTATTGATGATCAACCCCATGGACCCGTCGCTTGAGTGGGCACATAAAAACACCACAGCGCCGTCAAACCGCGGGTCGCCGATCCCCGGCATCGCGATCAAAAGCTTTCCGGTCAGCTCAGTGGTCTCTATCGGGTCGGGGTGTAACATACCCCCACCTCACCTGAACCCGGCCCCGAACGCAAGTGGGCGCGCGGCATTGCGCGCCAAAATCGCGGTTGCGCCGCAACACAAAACCGCGAGAGCAGGGCTGTCTCTCAAATGTGAGTTTGTGTGACCGCTTCCCGTGTCTATATGAAAGCCATGACACACTCGATCTCAAACACATTCGTCGCCGCCTGTTTTGGTTTGGCCAGTTTCGGTTTGGCCAGCATTGGCTTTGCGCCTGCCGCCATGGCCGACAGCCCGGCAGATATGGCGCAGATTGAGGTTCTGCCCGGATGGCAAATGGAGAATGGTCATCAGATGGCCGCCATTCGCATCACTCTGGCCCCCGGTTGGCACACCTATTGGCGCGCCCCCGGAGAGGCGGGCATCCCGCCGCAATTTGATTGGAGCGGGTCTAAAAATATCTCTGCGGTCAATGTCCATTGGCCGGTGCCCAAACTTTTTTCCGAAAATGGCATGTGGTATCTGGGCTATGAGCGCCAAGTGGTTTTGCCGATCGAAATCGCACCAAATGCGGCGGGTGACATTGCCCTAGATGGGGTGATGGACCTCGGTGTGTGCAGCGATATTTGCATGCCCTTGCAGGCCACAATCGGCGCGACATTCGCGCAAAAGACCCGCGCTGGCGCCATCGGCGCGGACAGCGGACAAATCCGTAAAGCATTGGCAGATCAACCGCAAAAGGTCTCTGGTGCGCGCTGTAGCGCAGCCCCGATTTCCGATGGGATGCGCCTCACTGCGACATTGAATGTGCCCCATTTGGGCGCGCGCGAAGTGGCGATTGTCGAACACCCGGACCGCTATATGTGGGTGTCGGAGGCGATGGTCACCCGCACCGGTGGTTCGGTTTCGGTACAAAGTGATCTGGTCCCCTCAGATGCACAACCGTTTATGGTGGATCGCTCGGCCTTGACCATCACCGTGATCGGCAATGGCCAGGCCTATGAGGCCCAGGGCTGTACTGGCGGCTAAAAAGCGATCAGCTCGCTTTGTGCCGCCGCATCATCACCGCAGCAACGCCCACATAAAACAGCGCAAACCCGACACATAATCCGCCAAGGAACAGCGCCAAAGCCGCGCCGATCCCGCCAGCGCCCATAAGCGGCGACAGCGCGCCAAAGACCATAACCTGTCCCAGCGTCAGCGCGAACCACAACACCGCGAAAGCCCCCGCAGCCAAGATTGCAGAACCCACAAGCCGGGTCCGGCGCGGATGGCGCACAGCCCGGCGCAGGGCCGCCATTTGACGCGCCACATCCAGTTGCATCGCAAGGATCGCTGGCACCAGCATCAACACAACCACCATGCCAAACCCAAGCCCGTAAGACAGGGTGACCACTGTCGGTTTGAGAAACTGCGCATCGGCAGAGCGTTCATACAGCAGCGGCGCGAGTCCCAAAACCGTGGTCATAGTCGTCAACATCACCGGACGCAAACGGTCGGTTGCGGCGTCAATGATCGCCGGAAACAGACCGCGCTCTTTGGCATATTCATCCACGGTCGAGACCAAAACGATCGAATCGTTGATGATGATCCCGGTCATACCGATCAGCCCCACGACGGAGAACATCGACAAGGGAATACCCCAAATCGCATGGCCATGAATCGCGCCAATGAGGCCAAAGGGAATGACCGACATGACCACAACAGGCCGCGTCCAGCTTGAGAAAATCCACGCCAGCGTCAGGTAAATCCCGATCAAGACGCCGCCTAGCCCCAACATCGCATCGGAGAGGAACCGGTTCTCCTGTTCCGAGAGGCCCGACACCCGGTGGGTGATGCCGAATTCTTCGTCCAAGGTGGGCAAGATGTCATCGGTGATCGCCGTTTGGATGTCTGAGGCGCGGGCCGGGTTGTCTTCGCTCAAATCACCAGAGACCGAGACAAGCCGCAAACCGTTTTCGCGTTGCACGGTGGAAAACCCGGTCTGACGTGTCACCGAGACGATATCCGAGAGCGGCACATAAACGCCCGAACTGGCACGCATTTGGGTGCGATCCATGAAATCGGCGGTCAACTCGCCTTCGGGCAATTCGACCCGCACCGTGGCCGTGCGCACGCCTTCGGGGTAGGTCGCGGCCTCAATCCCGCCCAAACGATGGGTCAGGATCGTGCCCAGTGTGTCGATGGAAAACCCAAGTGCTTCGCCCTGTGGCGTCAACTCCAAGATCAATTCTTCCTTGTCATAGGCGAGGCTGTCCTCCAACGCCGACACTTCAGGGAACTGTGCCAACCGGGATTTAAGCGCCTCTGCCGCCGCCTTAAGCGTCGCAGAGTCTGCGCCATACAGATCGACATCAATCGCGTCACCGCCGGGGCCAAAATGGCCACGCCGGAAGGATACGGTTTCCGCCAAAGGATGGTTCACCACCTCGGCTTGCAGGTTCTCAACAAAGGCATAAGACGAATAGGGCCGCAGGTCCGCGTCGATCAATTCAATCGACAATCCGCCAAGCTGATAGTCCTCTTTGGTGTCCGTGCCAGACAGGCCCCGCCCGGCATTCGACCCGATTTGCGCCACAGCATAGGCGACGGGATTGGTGCCATATTGGTCTTCATAGCGTTTGCCGACGACCTCGGTGGCGCGCTGCAATTCGCGCATCATGGCGAGTGTGTCGGCGCGCTCCGCCGCCGGAGCCATGGCAAAATTGCCGGAGATCAATGGCTGTTCCGGCGAGTTGAAAAACCGCCATTGCACCTGCCCCGTGACCACCAAAGACACCTGCACCGCCAGCAAAAACACGATCCCAGCAATCAGCGGATAGCGCAGCTTGACGGACCAGCCGACCAAGGGCCGAAACAGGCGTTCGCGAAACACATGAAAGCCCTTATCGACCTGACGCGAGGGCCAGTCATACCAATGCGACTTTGCGGTGGAGGCGATGGAATGGCTGAGGTGATTGGGCAGAATGATGAAACATTCCAAAAGCGAGGCCAACAAAACCATGATCACCGTAAAGGGAATGTCCGAGATCATATCGCCAAAGCGGCCCGAAATCGCCGTCAGACCGAAAAAGGCAATCACCGTGGTAATGGTTGACGAAAACACCGGTGCAAACATCCGCCTTGCGGCATTTTCCGCCGCTTCAACCGGCCCTTCTTTGAGACGCCTGACGCGAAAATCCGCATGTTCGCCTACGACAATCGCATCATCGACAACGATGCCCAAAGTGATGATCAACGCGAACAGTGAGATCATGTTGAGCGTCAACCCGGCCAAATACATCATCGCGATCGCTGAGAACATCGCAACGGGGATGCCCGCCGCCACCCAGATCGCCGTACGCGCATTCAAGAACAAGAACAGCAAGAGCACAACAAGCCCAAGCCCCATCGCGCCATTGGACAGCAACAGATCGAGCCGCGCTTGGATCGCTTCGGCGCGCGTCCGAAACAGATCAAGCGTCACCCCTTCGGGCAGGGTCAGCCCCATCTCGGCGCTGACCTCTTCGACGATCCGTTGAATTTCAATCGAATCTCCTTGATCCGAACGCGCGACCTTCACCGAGACCGAGGAATTATCGCCGACAAAAAACGCCTCATTGCGATCAACGCCATTGACCCGCACCGTCGCCACATCGCCGATGGTCAATTCGGACCCATCCTCATTGCGGCGCAACACGATGGCGGAAATGTCAGAGGCCTCACGCTTCTCGACCCCTGCGCGCACCCGCGCCCCGCCATTGCCGACATTGCCCGCCGGGCTTGTGTCGGTCTGCGCCGCAATCGCGCTGGCGATTTCAGCCATGGAAATGTCATGTTGGATCAGATTGAGGGTGGGCACTTCGACAATCATCTCGGAAGCGGCGACACCTGAAATGCTGGTTTTCGTCACCCCCCGCGCAAACAACCGCGCCACCAATTCATCGGCAAACCGGGCCAATTGATCGAGGCCAACAGGCCCGGTGATCACCACATCGGTGACCGAATCCGTCCATCCGCCCCATCGAATGACCGGATCGTCCGCGCCTTCGGGCAGGTCGCTTTCGGCATCAATCGCGGCTTTCACATCGTCGGCGGCGCGTTGCATGTCCCAGCCGGGTTCGAAATCCAGGCTGATCGACGCGCGCCCCTCGGTTGAACTCGCGCTGCTTTCAGTCACGCCTTCGACAGCCAAAAGCGTGGGTTCCAAAAGCTGGACGATGGCATGGTCGACATCTTCCGCCCCCGCCCCTGTCCACGCGACCGAAACCCGCACAGTATCAACCACAACGTCGGGAAAATATTGCGCCCGCATCCGAGGCAATGCGGCCAAACCCGCCACGATCAAGATCACCAAAACAAGGTTCGCGGCCGTGCCATGCCGGGTGAAATACGATAGGATGCCCTTGGCTTTGCCCAATGTGGCGCTCATGTTTAGCTCCCCATCCGGTCTTCGAGGCGCGCGATCAAATCAGTCGGCACTTCGTCGGCGGCCAGTTGTTCGGTGATCCGGGCACGGACCTCTTCGGGCATCTGGGTGTTGCTGGCGACAAAGGCCAAAAGTTTTTCGCGGTGTTCCGGGGTGAGTTTGAGCATCGTGGCCGCCTCTCCCGCCGGAGGTTGTGCCGCACCGCTTTGCGCACCGTTGACTTTGACGCGAATGCCCGCGCCCAAAAGCGGCGAGCGCTCCAAAACGACCTGACGCCCGGCAACCCCGCGCGCATCCACAATGACATCGTCACCCTGACGGCGCAGAATGGGGGCAGATACCTCTTCGAGACGGCTTTGATCCGTAATGGCAAGCACCGTGCCATTGGCCGCAACCGCACTTGCGGGGAGGCGCGCGACATCGGTCACATCGGGCTCCTGCACCTGAACCGTCACGAAATCACCGGGCCGAAATCCGGGGGCCGCGTCCAAGCGTGCGTATAGCATCCGCCCGGTCTGCCCCTCGGCCACGGCGGCACTTTCGCGCGTGACCGTCCCCATGGCGACCAGATCAAGCCCCGACACATCCAGCGTGGCAGTCACGGCCATATCGGGCAACGCACCGCGGTCTTGCACGAGACGGGCATATTGTTCGGTGGAGATGCGAAAGGCGACTTCAAGTTCGTCCGGCGCAATCAGCGTGGCGAATTGTTCGTTGCCGCTCAACAACGTGCCCAATGCGCCTTTGACGTCGCTCAGAACCCCATCAAAGGCCGCGGTGACGGTGGTGTCATCCAAACGGCGTCGGGTTTCGTCCAGATCAATCTGGGCGCGCAAAACGGCGGTGCGGGCACGATCCACGCTGGCCTCAGCATCAGCCAAGGATTGACGTTTCGAGAGCACAGACTGGCCCGCAGAGGCATGGGCCAAAGCCGCATCTTCGACGCCGCTCGGGCTGCCAACGCCTCGTTCCAAAAGGTTTTGTTGCCGTTCAAGCGCAGCCAAACGCAAATCGCGCTGCGCCTCGGCTGCGGCCAAATCATCCACCGCCAAGAGCTGGGATCGCTCAGCCTCGCGCAGGCCCGCTTCGGCCTCGGCAAAATCGGCTTCGGCCACACGCACCGCAGCTTGCGCATCTGCCGGATCTATCCGCAAGATCACATCACCTGACTTAACCGCGCCGCCTTCTTGAAATCCATCGGCCAAGGCGACAATCCGCCCTGACACCGGCGCGCGCAATTCTAAGGTTCGCCGAGCAGCAATTTGGCCATAACTGGTCAAGACCGGCGTCACCGTGGTCGGCACCACCTCCATCACATTGACCGAGAACTGTCGCTCGCGCGCCTGTGGCGGCGTGCTTTCTGCCGCGAGGCGCGCCTGAAACGCAGAATAAAACCGATAGCCCGCCCCCGCCAACAAGGCGAGCGTCAAAGAGACAAGGAAAAGACCGATCAAAGAGCGGCGGAAAAAACGCATTCCGTAAAACCTTTGGTTCATGCCCCCGAGAGGCGGATTTTTAACAGAGTTAGGGCTTGGCCCGGCACAGTCCACGACACAGTATCATACGCACAAACGATACAAACCCGTCGCGCTCATTGGTCACTTTTCCGTCAGGGGTCATTTACGGCGCAGGTGTTCGTCCAAACGCGGCAGGATTTGCACGAAATTGCAGGGCTTGTGACGATAATCGAGCTGCCATTTCAGGATCTCGTTCCACGCGTCTTTACAGGCCCCTGTCGAACCCGGAAGCGCAAATAAATAGGTGCCGCCCGCAACCCCGCCCGTGGCGCGCGATTGCACGGCGGAGGTGCCGATTTTTTGCATCGACACGATGGTAAAGACCGTCCCGAAAGCGTCGATTTCCTTTTCATAGACATCGCGATGGGCCTCGACCGTGACGTCCCGCCCGGTCAGCCCGGTCCCACCCGTCGAGATCACCACATCAACCTCTGGCGTGTCGATCCAGGTCCGAAGCTGATCGCGGATCAGGGGGCGATCATCGGTGATGATTTTACGGTCCGCCAAAATATGCCCGGCCTCGGTGATCATCTCGACCAAAGCGGCACCGGAGCGATCCTCCTCAATCCCGCGCGTGTCTGAGACCGTCAAAACCGCGATGCGAATGGGGATAAAATCTAACGTGTCGTCAATGCGGCTCATGCGCGGCGCTCCATGGTGAAATCTAACGGGTAAAATCGAGGCCGAGTTTCAGGGCGAGGCCGCCAAAGACACTGGCCGAGACATAGCGTAACACGCGCTCCATCCCACGGCTCCGTGCCAAAACGCCGCCCAAACCGGCCGCGAACCAGCCGACAAGGCCGTTGATCACAAAGCCGCCTAGCCCGATCACAGCGCCAAAAATGAGAAATTGCCCCAGAACTGACCCACGTGTGGGATCGACGAATTGTGGCACAAAGGCGAGAATAAACAGGATGACCTTGGGGTTTGAAACATTGACGAAAAGCCCCTCCCGAAAAGCACGCGCGCGGCTTTTGAGGGGGATGTTTGAACGCATCTCCGGCAGCGGGGTCAGCAGCGTTTTGAGCGCAAGCCAGAGCAAATATACGACCCCAATCCAGCGGATCGTCCCAAAAAGCGCCGGGTGTGCCGCAACCAGTGCGCCAAGGCCAAGCCCGGCCAAAGCCACGTTGATCATGCCGCCCGCAGCGATTCCGGCACTGGCGGCCACGGCAGCGCGCCGGTCGCCGCGCAGGCCTTGGGCGAGACAAAACATCATATCCGCACCGGGGGTCAGATTGAGCGCCAAAGCCGCCGGAACAAACGCCGCGAGTGTCAGCGGATCGACAATCATGTGAGGCTGCGCAGCCGCGCTTGGATATCCAAAAGATCGGCCCACGCCTCACGTTTGGCCACGGGGGTGCGCAGCAAATAGGCCGGATGGGTCATCGGCATGGCGGGCTTACCCAAAACGGTTTGCCAAGTGCCGCGCAACCGGGTGATCCCGGCGCGCCCCAACAGGGCGGTGCAGGCCCAATTGCCCATCAGCACGATCACATCCGGGTCGGCCAATTCAATATGACGGATCAAAAACGGTTTCAGCATGGCGATTTCCGCAGGCGTCGGATCGCGGTTTTCCGGCGGACGCCACGGGATCGGATTGGTGATATAGAGCGCATGTTCGGCGTCCGGTGAGCTCCGGTCCATGCCGATGGCGGCGAACATTTTGTCCAAAAGCTGGCCTGAGCGACCGACAAAGGGTTTGCCCTGTTGGTCCTCTTCGCGCCCCGGCGCTTCGCCAATGATCATCACCCGGGCCTTGGGATTGCCGTCGGAAAACACCAAATTGCGCGCGCCGCGTTTGAGATCGCACAGATCAAATCCCGCCATCGCCTCCCGCAACGCATCCAGACTTGTGACAGATTTGGCCAGAGCCATCGCCGCCTCAACCGGATCGACCTCCTTGGCCGCCGCCACAACGGGCGGGGCCGGACTGCGGGCCGCAACGGGGGCGTCAGGCGCAGATGTGGACGCAGCGGCGGCCACCTCATAGCGGTTGACAGGCGTCTCCGCGATCGCCTCGGTTGCGCCGAGTTCGATCTGCCACTCCAAAAGAGCATGTGCTTGCCAATAGTCGATCTGAGTCTCCATTGGACCACGCTACAATGCGCGAACGCCAAGGTAAATCGGTGACAGGGCCACAGCAGCCATTGCCCGCCCGCGCCCCCTTTTCTATAAGCACTGCAAAGGCACGATCGTTTGAGAGAGGGCATCATGGCATTCCGGCAAAAACACCTTTTGGGGATCGAGCCGCTTCATCCCGAAGAGATCAAAACCGTTCTCGATGTGGCGGATCGCTATGTCGAGCTGAACCGTCAGGCCAACAAGCATTCCGATGCGCTTAAAGGCCTCACCCAAATCAACATGTTCTTTGAAAATTCGACCCGCACGCAGGCCTCGTTTGAATTGGCGGGCAAGCGGCTTGGTGCGGATGTCATGAACATGGCGATGCAGGCCAGTTCGATCAAAAAGGGCGAGACGCTGATTGATACGGCTTTGACGCTCAACGCCATGCACCCGGACCTGTTGGTGGTGCGTCACCCGCATTCCGGGGCAGTGGATTTATTGGCGCAAAAGGTCAATTGCGCAGTTCTGAACGCCGGTGACGGGCGGCATGAACACCCGACGCAGGCATTGCTCGACGCGCTGACCATTCGCCGCGCCAAAGGGCGATTGCACCGTCTCAACATCGCAATTTGCGGTGATATTGCCCACAGCCGCGTGGCCCGATCGAACCTGATCCTTTTGGGTAAAATGGAAAACCGTGTGCGCCTTGTCGGCCCACCGACCTTGGTGCCCGAACAGTTCCGCGAATTTGGCTGTGAGATTTACGACGACATGCGCGAAGGCTTGCAAGACGTCGATGTTGTAATGATGTTGCGACTGCAAAAAGAGCGGATGGATGGTGGGTTTATCCCCTCTGAGCGTGAATATTTCTATCGCTACGGCTTGGACGCCGAAAAACTGGCCCATGCCAAACCCGACGCGATTGTGATGCATCCGGGGCCGATGAACCGCGGCGTCGAAATTGACGGCACCATCGCCGATGACATCAACCGCTCGGTGATCCAGGAACAGGTCGAAATGGGCGTGGCGGTGCGCATGGCCGCGATGGACCTTTTGGCACAAAACCTACGCGCCTCACGCGAATCCGCGACACAAGAGGTGATGGTGTGAGCGACCCGTTTGAGATCCCCGGCGGTGAGGCACGGCGTGTTTGGGTCTTTGCCTTTGATGGTCCCTTGGAGGAGTTGGATGCCCTTTCGCCCGAAGCTTTGGCAGAGGCCCTGGGGCTTTGGAGCACGCCAAAGACAGAGGCGATGGAGCGGTTTGATCTTTCAAACCTCGAAGACTACGGCTTTGCCCGCTATCTCTCTGAGGCCAATGGCATGGCCGTGGGCGACGATGCGGCGATGCTAAACGCGCTCACCGGGCCGGTTTTGGTGGTGTTCTCCCAAGGCTTGGCCGAGGCCGAGCGCCGGTTTGACCCCGATGCGCCGTTCCGGCTGATCGGGCGCTATGGTTTGACCACAGACCTGACTTTGCCCAAAGACATCATGGCAGAGAGCGCCCTTGGCCAATTGCCCGAAGGCAAAGCGCCGATGTCGTCGGCGCGCATGTCGGGCATGGTCGCGACCGTTGTGTTGCTATTTTTGGCAGTGTTTGTCGCCGCCTTTGTGTGGGTCGGCAGATGACAGACGGCTGGCAAGATATCCTTGCGCCGGGTGAACGCGTGCTATGGCAAGGCCAGCCGTCAGTGCCGCCCCGCCTGTCGCGGCGGCAAGTTCCGGTCTTTTTGTTCGGGATGATGTTCGCGGGATTTGCGGTGTTTTGGATGTCGATGGCGATGCGGGCGGGGACCATTTGGGTCTTTGGCCTGATCCATCTGTTTGCCGGGCTGGCTGTGGCAATCGGGCCGATTTTCGTCATGCCGTTTGTCGCCTCGCGCACTTGGTATTCGCTCACCAATCGCCGGGCATTTTTTGCCACGCACATGCCCTTTGTTGGCCCCACCCTCAATGCGCTGGAGCTCACGCCCGCGCTTGGGATCGACTTCGACGGTAAGAATCCCGGCACATTGCGGTTTCAAGACAAAGCCACACCGCTTGTGGGCACCCACCTTGATCGCACGCCCATGTTTACCAAAATTCAGAACGCCCGAGACGTGTTTGGGCTGATCCGCGACATCCAGAGAGGCAAAGCATGACGATTTTCACCAATGCGCGTCTGATCAACCCCGAAACCTTGACCGATGATCTGGGCTGGCTTCGTATGGAAGGCGATGTGATTGCCGAAAGTGGTACGGGCACGCCGCCACGGGGCGAAAGCATTGATTGCGCTGGCAAATATCTTGCGCCAGGGATCGTGGACCTTGGGGTGAAAGTGTCGGAACCGGGCGAGCGTCACAAGGAAAGTTTTGCCTCCGCAGGTCGTGCCGCGGCGGCAGGTGGTGTGACCACGATGATCACCCGGCCTGACACCCAAAGCGCGATTGACACCCCCGAAGTGTTGGAATTCGTCCAACGCCGGGCCGCAGAAGACGCCATTGTAAAAGTCAAACATATGGCCGCGCTGACCAAGGGGCGCGCAGGCCGTGAGATGGTTGAAATCGGTTTCATGTTGGACGCGGGTGCCGTGGCTTTTACCGATTGTGATCATGTGGTTGAGGACACCAAAGTGTTGCAGCGCGCGCTGACCTATGCCCGCTCTTGTGGCGCGCTGGTGATCGGTCACCCGCAAGAGCCCGGCCTGTCCAAAGGGGCCGCCGTGACATCGGGCAAATTCGCCACCCTGCGCGGCTTGCCCGCCGTGTCACCCATGGCCGAACGGATGGGATTGGATCGGGATTTGGCGCTGATCGAGATGACTGGCGTGCGCTATCACTTTGATCAATTGACGACAGCACGCGCCCTGCCCGCCTTGGACCGTGCGAAACAAAACGGGTTTGATGTCACCGCAGGCGTGTCGATTCACCACCTGACACTCAATGATCTCGATGTTGGCGACTACCGCACCTTTTTCAAAGTCAAACCGCCGCTCAGATCCGAAGATGACCGCTTGGCGATGGTTGAGGGCGTTGCCTCCGGGTTGATTGATGTGATCTCGTCGATGCACACACCGCAGGATGAGGAAAGCAAACGCTTGCCGTTTGAAGAGGCGGCCTCGGGTGCAGTCGCGCTTGAAACGCTGCTGCCTGCGGCGCTGCGCCTTTATCATTCGGATCAGCTCAGCCTGCCGCAGTTGTTCCGCGCGATGGCGCTGAACCCTGCCAATCGCATGGGGCTGGCCTCGGGGCGGCTCTCAGAGGGGGCACCCGCCGATCTGGTGCTGTTTGATGCCGATGCGCCTTTTGTGCTGGACCGGTTCAAATTACGCTCGAAATCGAAAAATACCCCCTTTGATGGCGCGCGGATGCAGGGCAAAGTCATCGGCACCTGGGTCGATGGGCTGAGGGTGTTTGAGGGCTAAACCGCCGCGATGCGACCCCTAATTTTCCACGGAGAACACCGATGACGCTAATGATGCTGATTGTCACCGCGCTTATCGCCTATCTTGTGGGGTCAATCCCCTTTGGCATCGTCATGGCGCGCCTGTTTGGGCTGGGCGATTTGCGTCAAATCGGGTCGGGTAATATTGGCGCGACCAATGTTTTGCGCACGGGCAACAAATTGGCCGCCTTCCTCACACTTTTGGGCGACAGTGGCAAAGGCGCTTTGGCGGTGATTTTGGCGCGGGTTTTGGTGGGCGAACAGGCCGCCGGGGTCGCTGGGCTTTGCGCCATGTTGGGCCATCTCTACCCGCTTTACCTGCGCTTCAAAGGCGGCAAAGGCGTAGCCACTTTCCTTGGCACACTTTTGGCGCTCTCACTCCCGGTCGGGCTTTTGGCCTGTGCCACATGGCTTTTGGTCGCCGTGGTGACGCGCTACTCAAGCCTCTCGGCCTTGGTCGCCGCCCTGATGGCCCCGATTTACACAGCCGCGTTTTACCACCTGCACGGCGCGATCCTTGTGTTGGTGCTCACCGCGTTGATTTTCTACAAACATCGCGACAACATCGCCCGCCTGAAAGCCGGCACAGAAACAAAAATCGGCAAAAAAGGCTGATTTCCGTAAAATAGAGCGCTTTGCGCCCCATTCCTGTCCCGATTTGACGTCAATTTTACCATGACATCACTGGGTTGGGAGTTTGTCCATGGCTGGACCATTGAAAGCCGTTGAGAACGGCTATTTCAGAGCCTTCAATTTTTCGGGCCGCGCATCGCGGTCTGAATTTTGGTGGTTCTCAATATATTACGCGATTGTCTGCGGGCTTTTGTTTATTGACCTATCCAAAAGCGGCACGTTGTTTTGGTGGTTTTTTGCCCTCAACATCATCCCCAACCTTTCGCTCCAAGTCCGCCGATTGCACGACATTGGAAAATCGGGGTTTTGGCTGCTGCTTTGCTTTGTGCCCTTTGGTTCGTTTGTCCTGTTGTTCTTTTACATCACACCGTCCAACGCCCGCGACAACAGATGGGGGCCGCCACCGAATGGCGGCAATCAACGGTGGGGCAATGGTTCCTCTTCAAACTCAGCCTATGCTGCGTTGATGCGCGTGCCGGATGTGAGCGGGGCCACTTCAGAGGAGCTTGAAGACGCCCGTCGCCGGGAAATCCAAGAGTATTACAAAACGCGCGTTTTGGGAAAAACCGTGTAATCAGGCGTATTTTTCCCCTTGTCGGGCGCAGTAAGATCAGAAAAAGGTCGCATCAGACTCTATTTGGAAAGATGACATGACTTTTTTAACTGCAATCAAAACCTGTTTCTCGAAATACATCACCTTCAGTGGCCGCGCCTCACGCTCAGAATATTGGTATTTCACTCTGTTTACCCTTCTCGCCGCCTTCGGCACGTTGGCACTTGATATCGTGCTCGCATCCAATCTGGGTTTGCCGCCGATTTTCTATACTGTTGCCTCTATCGCGATCATTCTACCGTCGCTTTCAGTCCTCGTAAGACGTTTGCATGATGTGAATAAATCCGGGTGGTGGTATTTTATTGGCTTTGTGCCGCTCGTCGGGGTCCTCCTCATTCTCTATTGGGCTGTCTCCAAAGGCACATCCGGTCCGAACCGGTTTGGCCCTGACCCGATCACCGGCGAAGAGGCTCCGCTGAGCTACACAGACAGTGCGATCCCGCCGGTCAATCGCGGTGAATAAGCCATCCATGGCAAGAAAAAATGCGGCAGACCCATCCGGTTTGCCGCATTTTTCATGTTTGAAACCTCAAAAGTCTCAGTAGGAATATTCACCAAACACTTTGGTCACATCGCCATTCCACTCGCCTTCGAACTTCTCGATAAGTTCGTCGGCCGGGGCATGACCGGTCTCAATGCTCTCTTTGAGTGCGTTCAAGAAATGGGTTTCATCCGGCACCAATCCACCAGCACCGGGGCAGGCGCGTGCTTTCAGGCCCGCTTCGGCAATCGACACACATTCGCGCGCGAGGTCGATCATTTTGACCCCATCCACCTCGGCCTGAAGCCCCTCGACGGAGGACGCGACACGCAGGTTCTCACGGAACTCCGGCGTCCAGCCTTTGATCAGGTCGGTCGTCGCATCCAGCGCGTTTTGGTCATACATCAAGCCAACCCAGAAGGCAGGAAGCGCGCACAAACGCCGCCAAGGCCCGCCATCGGCGCCGCGCATTTCCATATATTGTTTGATCCGCGCCTCAGGGAACAGCGTGGTGAGGTGATCCGCCCAATCAGAGAGCGTTGGTTTTTCACCCGGCAAAGCGGGCAATTTGCCCTTTAAGAAATCGCGGAACGACATGCCCAGCGCGTCGATATATTTGCCATCGCGGTAGACGAAATACATCGGCACATCGAGGGCATACTCGGTGTAGCGCTCAAAGCTCATCCCGTCTTCAAACACAAACGGCAACATGCCAGTGCGCGACGGGTCGAGGTGACGCCAAACTTTAGAGCGCCATGATTTATGACCGTTGAGTTTGCCCTCCATAAAGGGCGAATTGGCAAATAAGGCGGTGGCAACAGGTTGCAACGCCAAAGCAGTGCGGAATTTTTGCACCATGTCGGCTTCGGAGGAGAAATCAAGGTTCACCTGAACCGTACAGGTGCGGCGCATCATCTGGGTGCCGGTGGTCCCGACCTTGCCCATATAGGCGTCCATCAATTTGTAGCGGCCCTTGGGCATCAACGGCATCTGATCATGGGTCCAATGCGGTGCCATGCCCAGCCCAATAAAGCGCGCCCCCATCTCGTCAGCGACCGATTGCACTTCGCGCAGATGTTCGTTCACCTCGTCGCAGGTCTGGTGGATTGTGTCCAAAGGTGCGCCGGACAATTCCAACTGCCCCCCGGCTCAAGCGACACATTCGCACCATTGAGCGTCAGACCAATCAGATGTTCGCCTTCAAACACCGGGTCCCAACCGAACCGATCCTGCAACCCCTCAAGCAGCGCTTTGATCGAGCGGTCACCCGCGTAGGGCAAAGGATTCAGCGTGTCTTTGCAATAGCCGAACTTTTCATGCTCGGTGCCGATTTTCCAATTTTCGCGGGGCTTGCAGCCTTCTGCGAAAAAGTTGACCAGATCGTCATGGCTTTCGATCAAACCTCCGCCGGATTGGGGAATGGACATGTGGGGGCTACTCCGAAGCGTTGAATTCAGTTCGGTAGACTTGGGTCAAGAGGGCCATGAAGTCAATGCGAAGGCCATCATTCGGTTCGCATCTCAGCGCAGAAGCGCTGTGCGTTTCCGCCAGATCACAACCGGATGATCAGGCGTCTGTTTGATTTGGCGCAGCATTTTTTCGGTCTCAATCCCATCAAGCGTAACAAAGACGTCAAACAACCGATCCGCCCCAAACGCATCCAGCGGGATCAAAAGCGGCGCCTGTCCGGGCGCGTCAAATTGCCAATGCGCCGGACCTTTGAGGGCCGGGAGCAAGGTCACGCAGGTCATGGCGTCAATCTCGACCTGCCCGCCGGTGTAGGGGGTGAAATAGCTGACCACGCCCTCATCCACCTCGACCGAGCCATAACCATCGCCCTTATGGGCAAAACGCGCGCGCTGCACGGCAGCCACCGCAAAAACAACAGCCAGTCCGGTAAATCCCAAGGCGATCCAGCGCATCACGCCAAAAGAGGACACCGCCCACCAGCCCAAAAGCGCCACAACGGCGAGCGCCACGGCAACCTCGCGCCAGCGCCACAGCATCGCTTTGACCTCGGGTCGCATCAGGACCAATCTCCAAGGAGGGTTTGCCAGACCGTCAAAGCGGCGACGGCGGCGGTGTCTGCACGCAAGATGCGCGGACCGAGGGAGACGGCATGGGTAAAAGGCAGCGCGTGCAGGCGTTTGCGCTCGGCGTCGGAAAATCCGCCCTCAGGGCCAATCAGAATCGCCCATTTGCCACCTTTGACATCGCCCAGGGCTTCGGCCGCGCCCACGAGGCTTTCGTCGCAAAACATAATCTGGCGCTCCGGGTCCCACTCGGCCAACATCCGGTCCAATCGGTGCAGATCAGCCACTTCGGGCACATAGGTTCCACCGCATTGTTCAGCCGCCTCAACGGCATGAGCTTGCAACCGATCCTGACGAATGCGCTCCGAATTGGTAAACTCGGTCTGCACGGGCACAATGCGTTTTGCGCCCATCTCGGTGGCCTTTTCGACAATAAAATCAGTGCGCGCCTTTTTGATCGGCGCAAACAACAGCCAGAGATCGGGCGGCAGTTGCAACGGTTTGGTTTGCACCCGACAGGTCAGTTCCCCGCCGCGTTTGCCCGCCTGCGTGATCTCCGCCACATATTCGCCATCGCGCGCATTGAACAGCGCGACATACGACCCCTCCGCCTGTCGCATCACCCCAAAAAGGTAATGCGCCTGATCCCTCTCCAGAGGAATGGATTGCCCCTCGGCCAGAGGGTGATCTACATAGAGGCGGATCTTCGCCTGAAACTGTTCTTGGCTCATGGAGCAAACATATGATCGACACACCAAAAGCACCAGAGACGAGTGGACAGGTTTTTGACGCTGTCAAAGGCAATTGGGTCGATACTCATGCGCCCGCATGGACCCGGCCCTATTTGCGCCTCTCACGGGCGGATCGGCCCGTTGGCACCTGGTTGCTCCTGCTCCCCTGTTGGTGGGGGGCGTTGTTGGCGGCGGCGGAAACCGGAACGTTTGGGCTGCGCACGCTGTGGATCATGATCGGCTGCGCTTTGGGCGCGTGGTTGATGCGTGGCGCCGGATGCACATGGAATGACATCTCAGACCGCAATTTTGACGGCAAAGTCGAGCGCACCAAAAGCCGCCCGATCCCCTCGGGCCAAGTCACCGTCAAACAAGCGGCGATCTGGATGGTGCTCCAAACTCTGATCGCGCTTGTGATCCTGTTGAGTTTTGGCAAGCTGGCGATTGCGCTGGGGTTCCTCTCCCTCCTCCCCGTAATGATCTACCCTTTTGCCAAACGGTTTACCTGGTGGCCGCAGGTGTTTTTGGGCATCGCTTTCAACTGGGGCGCGATTTTGGCCTATGCTGCCGTGTCCGGTCGCCTGAGCGCCGCTCCGTTCTTTTTCTATTTCGCCGGGATCGCGTGGACGATTTTCTACGATACGATCTACGCCCACCAAGACAAAGACGACGATGCGATGATCGGCGTCAAATCCACCGCCCGGCTCTTTGGCGACAACACGGCGCTTTGGCTCAGACGGTTTTTGGTCATCACCGTTGTGTTGATGGGGGCGGGCGTGGTTGAGGCCCTTGTGGACCGCTCGGTTTTGGCGCTTGTCGTCGCCTTGGGCGCACCTTGGGCGATGGGGCTTCATATGACGTGGCAAATGACCAAACTTGACACCGAAAACCCGGACATGTGTCTCAAACTGTTCCGTTCCAACCGCGATACGGGGCTTTTGGCTGCGCTGTTTCTTGCCGTATCTGTGTTCCTTTGATTGCAGCAAAGGCCATATGCCCCTAAGACAAAGGCCAATTTGAATAAATAGGCCAGCGCAGCCCATGCGGATTACACAGTTTTTACCCATCCTCGCCGCCATTCTCACCGGAGCCGTCCTAAGTCTGGCCGCCGCCGCCATTGGCGCCCGCACGATTGAAACGACGTCGACCCATGCGGTTGAAAACCAAATGAACCTGCGCGGTTATGATTGGGTGGATGTTCAAGGCGATGGGTTGCAAATTGTCCTGACAGGCATCGCTCCCGACGAGCAAACCCAATTGGCCGCACAGAGGGCCGCAGGCCATGTGGTCGACCCCGCGCGGGTGATGAATGTGATGAGCGTGGTCCAAAAAGAGGCCATCCCGGCCCCGCGCTTTTCCATCGAAATCCTGCGCAATGACGATGGCATTTCTTTGATCGGACTGGTGCCGTCGTCTTGGGATCATCCGAAATTCATTGACCTGTTGAAAAAGGCCGGAAGCACCGGGTCGATCGCTGATTTTCTCGAAAAGGCGGATTATCCAAGCCCCGAGCACTGGGATGCAGCAATGGAGTTTGGCCTAGAGGCCATCGGCCTTTTGCCGCGCTCCAAAATTTCCTTGGCCGCCGACAAAATCACCGTCACAGCCCTTGCAGACAGCAAGGCGCAAAAGGCATCTTTTGAGAAATCCCTCAAAGCGGAACGGCCAAAGTCCATTCCCGTGACGATTGAAATATCGGCACCGCGCCCGGTGATCACGCCGTTCACCGTGCGGTTTTTGATTGATGAGACTGGCCCGCGGTTTGACGCCTGCGCCGCCGAAACCCCGCAAGGTCTTGCCCGGATCACCGCCGCAGCGCGCGCCGCAGGCATCGTTGACCCAAATTGCACCATCGGGCTTGGCGCGCCTTCGGCGCAATGGGCGCAAGCGGTCGAAACCGGGATGCGCGCGCTACAAGAATTGGGCAGCGGATCGGTCACTTTCTCGGACGGCGATGTCAGCCTGATCGCGACCCAAGGCATCTCTGAATCGCTGTTTGACAAAGTGGTTGGGGAATTGGAAGCGGACCTGCCGCCGACCTTCACCTTGCACAGCATTTTGCCCGAACCAGAAGTGGCAGAGGCAGAAAACGCCCGCCCCGAATTCACCGTGACGCGCTCGCCCGAAGGCCAGACCCAATTGCGCGGCCGGATCGCAGATGAACGCAGCAGATTGGCCACCGAAGCTTTGGCCAGCGCCGCCTTTGGCGCACAATCCGTCTATTCGGCAATGCGCGTGGACGACAGCTTGCCCGTGGGCTGGTCCGTGCGCGCCATGGCCGCCATTGAAGCGCTCTCAAAGCTCAACCAAGGCTCCGTCACCATGACCGCCAACACCGTTGATGTGCGTGGCCAAACCGGGGATCCAAATGCCAAAGCTGCCATCGCCGGACTGTTGTCAGAGAAATTGGGCGAGGGGCAGAACTTCAACATCTCCGTCGACTATATCCGCAAACTCGATCCGGTTCTGAACCTGCCGACGCCAGCGGAATGTGTCGCAAACGCGAACCAAATTTTGGTGGCCTCAAAGATCGTGTTTGATCCGGGGTCCACGGAGTTGAACCCCGCCGCCAATGAGACGGTGGACCATATTGCCGAGGCGCTGAAAGACTGCGAAAACGTCGAAATGGAAATCGGCGCATATAGTGACAGTCAGGGTGGTGAGGAAATGAACCTCAACCTATCAGCGCAACGCGCAAACGCCGTTTTGGACGGGCTTTTGATGCGGCGTGTGGCCGGGGTGAGCTTTACCGCCAAGGGCTATGGCGAGGCCAATCCAATTGGCGACAATGCGACCGAAGAGGGCCGTGAGGCGAACCGACGCATTGAGTTCAAACTCATTGGCGATGAGACCGAACAAGCCGCGACTGAAGATGGCGCAGGTGCCACAGATGAGCCCACCGAGGCGGCCCCTGAGGCCGCCGTCGATGAGACTGCGGGCGAGACAACGGACGGAACAACCGAATGAACAGAATTGAATTGATCATCGCCACGGCAATCGTGCTGTTTATCGCCTTTTTGATGGGATGGTTTGCGCATTGGCTGATCCACCGTTTTGTGCGCGTTGGCCAAGGCGAAATGAGCGATCTCGACACGATGGCGCAGCAGCTTCACGAAGCCGAAGAGGTCCGCGACCAAGCGATCGCCTATTACCAACAACGTGAATCGGATCTGATCAATCAACAAAACCAGACCGAAGCGGAACTGCGTGCGGCGATGGACGGGCTACGCGAAGCGCGGCAAGAGGCCGAAGAGCTGCGCGCCTATATCGAAAAACACAGCGCAGTCTGACCCTCATTCTCTGTGACGCGCCTACCAACGGGTCAGCGCGTCCTCGTCACTGCCCTTGGCGGCGACCCATTCGGCCCCGTCGCGCGTGACTTCTTTTTTCCAAAACGGCGCGCGGGATTTGAGATAGTCCATCAAAAATTCAGCGGCGGCAAAGGCCTCTGAGCGATGCCTTGCGGCAGTGGCGACCATCATGATCTGTTCCCCCGGAACAAGCCGCCCAAAGCGGTGGATCACAACACAATCGGTGAGCGTCCAACGGCGTGCGGCCTCGTCGGCGATCTTGCGGATCGCGGCCTCACACATGCCGGGGTAATGTTCGATTTCCATGTGGTCCAACGTGCCCGTGTCGTCGCGCACCAGCCCGGTGAACGTCACGGTTGCGCCGGTGTTGGGCGTACGTCCAAAACCATTGAGTTCTGTTGCGAGGTCGAAATCCTGCTCCTGAACCGAAATGCGCAGTGTCTCTGACATGCTCACCCGCCCGTCATCGGCGGGAAAAACGCCACTTCGCGCACACCTGCGAGCGGTGCGTCAAACTCTGCCAATTCCTGATCCAACGCCACCCTTAGGGAAGCCAGATCGGAGAAGGCCAACTCATAGCGTGGCTCGCGGGCTTTCAGCTCACGCACAAGATCCATCACCGTCTCCGCTGTGGTCTCAACCGTTTCGCGCGGCTCCCCGATGCGTTCACGCACCCATGCGAAATAAAGCAGATTAAGCGTCATGGTCATCTCGCAAATAGGGCATGGCTTTGCTGAGGTAATCCCAACCGGTCAGCACGGTCAAAGCCCCCGCGATCCAAAGGATGAAAATCCCAAAGGTGAACAGCGGTGCAAAATCCACCGCGCCATAGCCAAACAGCACCGCGATTGCGACCATTTGTGCCGTGGTTTTCCATTTGGCGAGTTTGGTGACTTTCAATGTGCCCGCCGTGTCGCCCAAAAATTCGCGCAACCCAGAGACAAAGGTTTCGCGCAACAGGATAAAGGCGGTTGGGATAACAATCAGCGTGTTGATGCCATGCAACATGGTCAACACCGCAAGGGCCGTGACCACCATGGCCTTGTCGGCAATCGGGTCCAACATCGTACCAAACTTTGACATTTGGTTCCATTTGCGCGCCAAATACCCATCCAAGAAATCGGTGATCGAGGCCGAGGCAAACAGGATCAGCGCCGCCCAATCCGCCAACGGGCGCGGCAAGATCAAAAACACCAGCGCCACGCCGGGAGCGCAGAGCAGGCGAAACACAGTGAGAATATTGGGAATGTTCCAGGTCATAGATGTCTCTTTATCCGCTTAGCGCTGTTCATGGAAGAAGTCATAGATGGTTTGGGCGATGGTTTCGGAAATGCCAGTGACGGCTTTGAGGTCCGAGAGATTGGCCAATGACACCGCCTTGGCCGAGCCGAAATGCGCCAAAAGCGCACGTTTTCTGGTGGCACCAACGCCGGGCACATCGTCGAGCGGCGTGGCCGAGATCGCTTTGGACCGCTTGGCACGGTGGGTACCGATGGCAAAACGGTGCGCTTCATCACGCAGGCGTTGAATGAAATACAGCACCGGATCATTACGTTGCAGCGCAAAGGGCCGCTTGCCCGTGCGGTAGAATTCCTCTTTGCCCTGGTCGCGATCAATGCCCTTGGCGACGCCAACCATCGGGATGTCATTGACCCCCTGCTCCACCATGATTTCACGCACGGCAGACACCTGCCCCGCGCCACCGTCGATCAACAACAGATCGGGCCACAGACCTTTGCTGCGATCCGGGTCGTCTTTGAGCAGCCGTTTGAAACGGCGGGTCAGCATCTCTTTCATCATGCCAAAATCGTCACCCGGCGTGATCTCATCGCCTTTGATGTCGAATTTGCGGTACTGGTTTTTCATGAACCCTTCGGGACCTGCGACGATCATCGCGCCCACCGCATGCGCCCCCTGAATATGGGAGTTGTCATAGACCTCAATGCGGGCGGGCAGGTTTGGCAAATCAAACGCCGCCTGGACCCCGGCCAAAAGTTTGGCCTGCGCCGCCGTTTCCGACATTTTACGACCCAGACTTTCGCGGGCATTGCGCACAGCCCCCGCAACGATCTCGGCCTTTTCGCCCCGTTGCGGCACAAGGATTTCGACCTTTTTCCCGGCCTTTTCCGACAGCGCCGCTTCGATCAGTTCCCGCTCTTCAAGGTCATGCGACAGGATGATTTGGCGCGGCGGATCTTTTTGATCATAGAACTGACCGATGAAGGCGCTGAGCACCTCTTCGGCCTCGGCCCCATTGGTTTTCGGATAAAAGTCGCGGTTGCCCCAGTTTTGATGGGCGCGGATAAAGAACACCTGAACACAGGCCTGCCCGCTTTCCATATGCAGGCCGATCACATCGCCCTCGCTGATGGTGCGCGGGTTGATGCCCTGTGCGGTCTGAACTTGGGTCATGGCGCGGATACGGTCGCGCAGACCAGCAGCCACCTCAAATTCCATCGCATCAGACGCCGCTTGCATCTCTTCTGCGAGGCGCTTTTGCATCCCGGAATCTTTGCCCTGAAGAAACCGCTCGGCGTCATTCACCAGTGCAGCGTAATCCTCTTTCGAGATTTTGCCCACACAGGGCGCGGTGCAACGTTTGATTTGATATTGTAGGCAAGGCCGGGTGCGATTGGCGAAATCACTGTCGGCACAGGTGCGCAGCAAAAACGCCTTTTGCAACTGATTGAGCGTGCGATTGACCGCCGTCGCATTGGCGAAGGGCCCATAATAGGCCCCTTTGCTGGACTTGGCACCGCGATGTTTGGTGATCTGCGGAAAGTCGTGATTTTTGGTCACGAGGATGTTCGGAAAAGATTTGTCGTCGCGCAACAGCACGTTGTAATGCGGCTTGAGTTGCTTGATCAGGTTTTGTTCAAGCAGCAGCGCCTCTGTTTCCGTGCGCGTGGTCAGAAACATCATCTGAGACGTTTCCGAGATCATTTTGGCGATGCGCGCGGAATGGCCACTTGGCCGCGCATAGTTCGACACCCGGTTTTTCAGGTGCTTGGCCTTGCCGACATAGAGCACCCGGTGATCGGGATCGAGCATCCGGTACACGCCCGGAGAGCCGTCCAACAGTCGCAGATAGCCCTCGATCACGGTGTGACCGCGCGGGACGTCTTTGTGGGGGTCGCTCAGGGTGGATATGTCGTCTTTTTCGCTCATGGGGCTCTTTGTCTGATTCCTACCTCTGGCTGCAACCTTATCGTATTGAGGGCAAGAGGAAACTCATCCACCATTTCTGTGGATAACTGTGCTTATAACTTTTCGTGAACGGGAGTTTTCCTTTGAAAACGGGCTGGTTCGCCAGAATGCACAAAAAATGATCATTTTTCCAAGCGACTGTTTTTGCTAATTATTTTTTCAAACACCTTGCAAATCATTGAATTTATTTACATTTTGGTAACAAAGTTGAAACAAATCCGCGGCCCGTGCAAAACTTTTGTCGAACCCGTTTGATTTGGATCACTCGGAGACCAAAACATCCGGCGTCTCCCATGCCAAATGCTGCCCGCCATCCACGCAGATCAACTGTCCGGTGACCGCATCAGAGGTGGTGAAATAGGCAAGCGCTGCGGTCACGTCAGAGGGCGCAGATCCCCGGCGCAAAAGCGTGGCCTGCTGTTGAGCGGCGAAGCCTTCGGGAGACTGACGTGTACCTTTGAGGGTCGGCCCCGGACCAATGGCATTGACCCGCACCCGTGGAGCAAGACCCTGCGCTGCCGTTTGTGTCAGGGTCCAAAGCGCGGATTTGGCCAACGTATAAGACATGAACTGCGGCGTGAGTTTGCGCACCCTCTGGTCGATCATATTCACCACAAGCGCCTGCGCGATGGGATGGCCTGCCTCGTCGATGATCGGATCGGGGGCCTGCCCGGCCAAGGCTTGGATCAACACGAACGGCGCCCGCAGATTGCTTTCGAAATGCCGATCCCAACTGTCGCGCGTGGTGGTGTCGATCTCGTCGGGCTCAAACACAGAGGCGTTGTTGACCAAAAGCGTCAGCGGACCACCAAGGGCCTCAATCGCACGCGGGACAAGGGTTTGCACCTCGGCCTCAGCCAAAAGATCAGCCTGAATCGCTTCGGCTCGCACATCCATCGCCTGCAACTCGGCCACCACCGCATCGGCCTCGTCTTTTGAACGGTGATAATGCACGGCAACGTCATAGCCCGCCTGCCCCAGTGACAGCGCAATGGCCCGGCCAAGCCGCCGTGCCCCGCCCGTCACAAGCGCTTTTTTCAAAGCCATCGTCCTCTCCTCTAGTTCAGCACAGCCAAAACGTAGAGGACATATAGGGCGGAAAGGACAATGCCCCAGAGCCGTGTGATATTGACCCGCCGCAGGACGAAAACCCCAAGCAGAACCGACACAGATAACATCACCCAAATGTCGAATTTCATGATTTCGACATCGACGGGGATTTTGCCAATGAGGCTTGAGATGCCGATAATGCCCAACAAGTTGAACATATTCGACCCAATGACATTGCCAAAAGCCACATCTGCCTGTTTGCGCAGTGCGGCCATCACCGTAGTGGCAAGCTCCGGCAAAGAGGTCCCCAGCGCCACCAACGTCAGACCAATCACCGTCTCAGACACGCCATAAGCGCGGGCGATATTGGTGGAGGCATCCACCAAAAGCTGTGCACCAATCGGCAGGCCGATCAAACCGAGGATCAAAAAGGTGATGATCTTCCACCACGGCATATCAGGATCGGCACCTTCGACCTCTGTGGGTTCGCACGCAAGGGACGCCGCCTCCTTGGTCGCAACCCGGTGACAGCGCGCCTGATAGACCGCATGGCCCAGCATACCAACCAACGCCGCCAACAGGATCACACCAGCGATCCAATCAAACTCACCACGCAGCGCGAGCAGGATGAACAACACTGTTGCAGCAAGCATTTGAAGATAAGAAGCGCGGGTTGAATTGTCGATCACATGCAGCGTTGTGATCATTGCCGGGATGCCCAAAACCAACAGGATATTGGCGGTGTTCGACCCGATCACGTTGCCCAGCGCCAGACCGGGCACGCCGTCGGCAATGGCAGAGACCGAAATCAAAAGCTCAGGCGCGGAGGTGCCAAAGGCCACAATGGTCAGCGAGACGATCAGAGCTGGCACACCAAGCCGCAAGGACAGGTTCACCGCGCCACGCACCAAAACATCGCCCGCCACCAACAACAGAACCAGCCCTGCAATCGCATTCACAAAATCCATCAGGGTTTGCCCTTCCCGCAGGCGCACGCGCCTTTGCCAATTTTATAGCGCCCACAGCGCGGGCATTTCATATTTTTAAGCTTGTCTTGCCCGGGAAAGCGCAAGCGCCCGAAAATGGCAAGAACCATCATGAAGATCAAAAAGACCGTGATGATTTTAAACACCATGTCAGAGCCCGAACCGTGACCAAAGCGCCTGTTCTTCAACAGACGCGGCAAGGCCCGCCGATAGTTCGGCCCCAAATCGGCGCAGCAGCGGACGTTTTGGGCCAAAGACCGACAGGCGGAGTTTCTCGCCGTAGACGTCTTTGAGCGTCGGAACCAAATGGCCAATCCCATCGGCCAGTCCCAACTCCACGCCTTTATTGCCGGTCCAGAAGGAGCCATCAAACAGCTCAACCTCTTTACTCAACCGCTCAGAGCGCGCAGCGGTGACATGGGCGATAAAGGCTTGGTGTATCTCTTCTTGCAGCGCTTTGAGCCGCACCACGTCATCGGGATTTTCCGGGCGGAACGGGTCCAGCATGGATTTAGAACGCCCAGAGGTATGCACCCGACGTTCAACCCCATGTTTGGCGATCAATTGATCAAAGCCAAATCCCGACGAAATCACGCCGATGGAGCCGACAATCGAGCTTGGGTCAACGAAAATCTTGTCGGCAGCACAGGCCAACCAATAGCCCCCCGAGGCCGCCACATCTTCGACGAAGGCGTAAACGGGCAGTTCCTTTTCCTTTGCCAACCGCGTGATCCGCGCGGCAATCAGCGAGGATTGCACCGGCGAGCCACCGGGCGAGTTGATCGACAGCGCCACGGCCACAGGTTTGCCTTTGCGAAAGGCGCGTTCAATGGAAGAGGCGAGACTTTGGTCATTCAATCCGCCCTGACGGGTCATGATCGCGCCATTGAGACGCAGAACATTGACCCGTGGAGGGGTGTTGAGAAAGGGGATGCGTGTCTTCATGCCTTGGGATGTAAATCCCCGAGGCCAGTCAAACAAGGGCGCGACCCTCTGCGCCACGCCCTTTTTTTACTATTCTCCGACGCAGCTGGCAAAAGCCGCCGCGACCTCTGTGATCAAATCCCCGTAAAACCCTGCACCGGGGGTGATTTCAACGCCGAGCGGGTCGATCACGGCGGATTTGGCCGAGGTGCCGTCCAAGACGGTTTTGACCAAAGCCGAACTGAACTGTGGTTCGGAGAACACGCAGGTGACATTCTGCGCTTTGATCACGTCCTGAATCTCTCGGATGCGCGCGGGGCTTGGTGCCGAGGCATCACTCAAAGAAATCGCCCCAGCGGCAGAGAGACCAAACCGGTTTTCGAAATACTGGTAGGCATCGTGGAAGACGATGAAGTTCATATCCTGCAAAGGTGCCATCTCGGTGGAGATGGTTTGGATCATCGCGTCCATCTGCGTCTGAGCCGTGATGGCATTGGCGCGATAGGTTTCGGCATTGTCCGGGTCGAGCGCCGCCAGTTGCGTGGCGATCTCGCCCAACCAAATTCGGCCATTCATCGGGTCCAACCAGCTGTGTGGATCATGGCTTTCGCCCGCGTGGTCATGATTTGCATGATCATCGTCTGCATGATCATCGTGTGCGTGGTCATCGTGTGCGTGGTCATCATGCGTATCGTGATCGTCGTGATCTGCATCATCGTCATGCGCATCTTCCCCGTGCTCATCATCCCCGTGCACATGCTTTTCAAACGTCGCCCCCTCGCGGAACGGCAACTCAACAGCGTCATCAAGTTCCGCCAACGGAACAGACACGGCATCCGGTGCAACCTTGGCGACCATTTCCGCCAGCCAAGGCGCAAGCTCCGGTCCGGTCCAAAGCACCAGATTGGCGGATTGCAACGCCGCTGCATCAGACGGGCGCAGAGCGTAATCATGCGGCGAGGCCCCTTGGCGCATCAGCGCGACAGGCGTCCCGAGATCCCCCATGACCAGCGCTGCAAGCGATTGAATCGGAGCGATATCGGTGACGACACTCGGAACCTCGGCCTGTGCGACTGTGGCCGTCATGGCGACGGTCACTGTGGCGGTCGAGCAAAGTGCCAAAGCAAAGAGGGAGGGGCGAAGGGTCATGATAGCCTCAAGCGTTATGTTATTACATCAAGCGTCTTGATAAAGCGCATGCTATAACATATCAAGCCCTCACAGCCAGATTCACAGAAAAGACCGCGCCATGGACCCGAACACCGTTGGATTTGCCAAACACGATCACAGCCATTGCATCAGTGACGCCATCACCGCCGCCGACAGGATGTGTCGCGACGCCGGATTGCAACTGACGCCTGTGCGCAAACGCGCTCTTGGCATCTTGCTCGAAGAACATCGCGCGCTTGGTGCCTATGACGTGTTGGCACGGCTCTCCGAAGAGGGGTTTGGCGCGCAACCGCCGGTGGCCTACCGCGCGTTGGATTTTTTGACCAAACATGGCTTGGCGCATAAAATCGAGCGCCTGAATGCCTTTATCGCCTGCGCCCACCCCAATGAATTGCACACGCCCGCGTTCCTCATATGCACCACATGCCATGCCGTGGCGGAGGCGGAAACCGACCCGTCCCACAGCCTGCTCAGCCAGATTGCAGAGACCACCGGCTTCACCATCAAACGCGCAGTTTTGGAGGCTGAAGGCATCTGTCCAAACTGTCGTGAAAAGGCCGACAAATGAGCCTGATCACCCTTGCAAATGTCAATGTGCGCCTTGGCGGGCGGGCAGTGTTGGAAGATGTGTCGTTGGCATTGGAGCCCGGCGAGATTGTCACTGTCGTCGGGCCGAATGGGTCGGGAAAATCGACGCTCTTGCGAACCATCATTGGCGCGATAAAGCCCTCCGACGGTACGGTTTTGCGCAAAAAAGGGCTGAAAATAGGCTATGTGCCGCAAAAGCTGCATATTGATCCCACCCTGCCCCTTACGGTGCGCCGTTTTTTGTCGCTGCCCAAACGTGTCAGCGATGATGATGCCCACGCGGCACTTCACGATGCGGGCGCAGGACATCTCTGTCATCACCAAATGACGGATCTTTCCGGTGGGCAATTTCAGCGCGTTATGCTGGCCCGCGCGCTCCTTTCAAAACCTGATTTATTGATCTTGGATGAGGCCACCCAGGGCCTTGATCAACCCGGATCGGCGGATTTTTACACCCAGATCGAAACGGTGCGCCGCGACAAGGGCTGTGCCATTTTGATGGTCAGCCACGAATTGCATGTCGTCATGGCGGCCTCGGATCGGGTGATTTGCCTCAATGGCCATGTGTGTTGCCACGGTACCCCCGAACATGTGGCCTCTGCCCCGGAATACCACGCGCTGTTCGGCACCGGAACTCATGGGGCGCTGGCGCTTTACCGCCATGAACACAGCCATAGCCATGATACCTGTGATCATGACCACAAGGCCCACGCGCCTCAACATGAGGACCAAAGCGCATGAGCCTTCTCGACGATTTTATGGTCCGTGCCATCCTTGCGGGCCTTGGCCTTGTGATTGCAGCGGCCCCTTTGGGCTGTTTCGTGGTCTGGCGGCGGATGGCCTATTTTGGCGACGCCACGGCCCACGCCGCCATTCTCGGCGTCGCCTTGGCGCTGGCGTTCAACGTGTCAATTTTCGCCGGTGTTTTGGTTGTGGCGCTGATCATGGCCTTGGCGGTCTCAAGCCTGAATGGCCGCGGCTTTGCCATGGATACGCTCTTGGGCGTGATGGCGCATAGTTCCTTGGCCTTTGGCCTTGTCGCCGTGTCCTTTGTCCATGGCGTGCGGGTCGATTTGATGGCCTATCTGTTCGGCGATATTTTGGCCGTAGGGCGGAGCGATTTGGCGGTGATCTGGGTCGGGGCCGCCTTGGTCAGCGGGCTTTTGTATTGGCGCTGGTCAGCGCTTTTGACCGCGACGCTGAACCCGGATTTGGCAATGGCCTCTGGCATCTCCCCCAAACGCGAACAATTGATCCTGTCACTGGCGCTTGCTCTTGTGGTCGCGGTGGCGATTAAAGTGGTTGGCACCCTGTTGATTGCGGCCATGTTGTTGATCCCCGCCGCCGCCGCCCGCCCTTTTGCGCGCACACCCGAACGCATGGCGGTGATTGCCATGGTGATCGGTGGCATCGCGATTTTTGGCGGGATCGAAGGTGCCTTTGCCTTTGATACGCCAACAGGGCCAACCATCGTTTGCGTGGCGGCCCTGTTGTTTACCTTGGCAAATCTGGTGCGCGTGTTGCGCGCTCACCCTGCCAGATAGGCGGAGATCGCGGCCTCAGTGCCGTCGCGATAAATCAGCGTCAGCCAATGGACGAAGGCCTCGGCAAACCGCGGGGCCTCGCTCAAATCGCCATAGATATGGCGCATCGACAACCAGACCCTCGGGTCAGATTTCGCCTGAGCCGCCTTCAAAGTAAGATCGGCCCAGAACGGATCATTGGGCGCAATTTCCGACCCGTCTTCACGGGTGCCAAAACAATAGCGCGCCCAGAGCGCGGAAACCAGCGCAAGACCATTGACCGGCGTGCCCTTGGCCAAACCATCGCGGATCGAGGGCACGATAAAGCCCGGATGCCGAGAAGAGCCATCAAAGGCCACGCGACGGGTGGTGTCGATGATTTTCGGGTTGGAAAACCGCGCCTTGATCAGATCGACATAGGCCTCGGGCGTGAATTCCGGCACGGCATGGACATGCGGCATGATCTCCTCGCGCTCAACTTTTTCAAACAGCGCGGAAATCAGCGGGTGCTCCATACAGCCGGAAATCGTCTCGACAGACAGCAATTCTCCAGGGTCGGAAATCACCTGATGACCGCCATTGAGAATGCGGATTTTCATCGTCTCATAGGCATGAACATCCTCGGAAAACGTCGCGCCCGCGCGGTCCCAATCCGGGCGTCCGGCGCAAAACTCATCTTCGATCACCCATTGGCGGAAATTCTCGTGGCTGACCGGCGCGGCATCCTCAATGCCAAACCCCTCAGCCAGCGCGATTTCCTTTGGTCCCGTCGCGGGCACGATGCAATCGACCATGGCATTCGGAAAGGTGCAATGCGTGTTGATCCAATCCGCAAGCTCCGGGTCAGACAGGCGCGCCAATGAGACCACCGTTTGCCGCAGCACATGCCCATTGCCTTGCAGGTTGTCACAGGATTGCCCGGTGAACGGGCCAATGCCGCGATCCCGGCGCAGTTTTAAAGCGGCGACCATCGCCCCAAAGGCCGTGCGCGGTTGCCGGGGATTGGCCGCGTCATGGAGGATGTCGGGATGGCTGGCGTCAAAGCCTTTGGTCGCAGGGTCAATGAAATACCCGCCCTCTGTGACCGTCAGCGCCACAATGCGAATGTCCGACTGGGCCATCCGTTCGATCAGGGGTCTGTTGCCTTCCTCGATCGGCACATAGTCGATCATGGCACCGACCACCTCAGCCGACGACCCGTTCGGGTCGAGTTCGATCAGCGTGCTCAAGTAATCCTGCGCCGCCAATTTACGCCGCATCTCTTCGTCATAGGGCCGTACCCCCGCGCCAATGATAGCCCAAGAATGCGCCAAGCCCTGTTGCATCAAACGATGCAGATACCACGACTGATGTGCGCGGTGAAAATTGCCCAGACCGATGTGAACAATCCCTGCCGACAGGCGCGCACGATCATAGGTCGGAACCGTGATCCCATCTGGCAAAGAGGCAAGCGTTGCGTTTGAAAGTGTCTTCATCTTGACCTCAGCTCATCCACTGGCCGCCATCGACGTTATACGTCTGGGCGACAATGTAATCGGCCTCATCTGAGGCAAGGAAAATGGCCATTCCGGTCAAATCAGAGGCCCGGCCCATCCGGCCATACGGCACCGCATCTCCGACTTCTTTTTTCTTTTGGCCCAAGGGTTTGCCCTCATATTTGGCAAAGAACGCATCCACCCCGTCCCAATGCTCACCATCGACCACGCCGGGGGCGATGGCGTTGACGTTGATGCCATGGGAAATCAGATTCAGCCCCGCCGATTGGGTCAGCGAAATCACCGCCGCTTTGGTGGCGCAATAGGTGGCGACAAGCGCCTCGCCACGCCGTCCGGCTTGCGACGCCATGTTGATGATCTTGCCGCCCTTGCCGCGCGCGATCATGTGTTTGGCGACCGCCTGCATGGTGAACAGCGTGCCGCCGACATTGATGTCAAACAGCCGGTGAAAATCGTCACGGGTGATTTCGACCAAGGGCGCGGCAGAAAACAGCGCGGCGTTGTTGATCAGGATGTCGATCCCGCCCAGCGCTTTGGCCGCCTGCGCAACCGCCGCGTCAATGCTGTCTTGCGAGGCCACGTCCATCTCGATGGCGATCGCGTCCTCTCCCAGCTCCGCTGCCGCGGCCTGCGCGCGGGTGATGTTGATGTCGGCGATGGCGACCCGCGCGCCCTCCGCCACATAGGCTTTGGCGAAGTCATAGCCGATACCACGCGCCGCGCCAGTGATCAGCGCGGTTTTTCCTGAAAGCCTGTTCATGCGATGCGGAGCCCCTCTGCGTCAAACCGATGCAGGTGCGCAAGATCCGGCGTCAGATAGATCGTGTCGCCATAATAGAGCGCCACTTCGCCCGAGGCTCGCACGGTCAGAGGATCATGGAACCCCTCAACCGTGACATGGAAAAACGTATCCGACCCCAAGTGTTCCGACACGCCAACGGTGCCTTTCCATGCGCCCGCATCCGGTGAGATCGCGATATGTTCCGGGCGAATGCCGATGGTGGTGGCGCGGTGCTTTTCCGCCTCAGGGCCGGTCAAAAGGTTCATCTTCGGCGAGCCAATAAAGCCCGCAACAAAGACGTTGCGCGGTGTGCGGTATAGCTCCATCGGCGAGCCGACCTGTTCGATCCGCCCCGCTTGCAGCACAACGATTTTATCGGCCATGGTCATCGCTTCGACTTGGTCGTGAGTGACGTAGACCATGGTTGTGGTCAGGCGTTTGTGCAGTTCAGAGATTTCCAACCGCATCCCGACCCGAAGGGCTGCGTCCAGATTGGACAGCGGTTCGTCAAACAAAAACGCATCCGGTTCGCGCACGATGGCGCGACCAATCGCAACCCGTTGCCGTTGACCACCGGACAATTGCCCCGGACGTCGGTCGAGATAATCGGTGAGGTTGAGCGCCTTGGCAGCCGCTTCAATCCGGCTGTCCTGTTCGTCTTTGGGCATCCCGGCCATGCGCATCGGAAAGGCGATGTTTTTGCGCACCGACATATGTGGGTAAAGCGCATAGCTTTGAAACACCATCGCCAGACCGCGTTTGGCCGGAGGCGTTTGGGTGGCGTCCTGACCGTTGATGCGGATCTCGCCGCCAGAGACATCCTCAAGCCCGGCAATCAGGCGCAAGAGCGTGGATTTGCCACAGCCTGAGGGCCCGACAAAGACCACGAATTCGCCGTCTTCAATCGTCAGATCCAGTGGCGGGATGACTTCGACATCGCCAAAAGCCTTGCTGACTTTATCAAGTGTAATGCGTCCCATTTGGCCGCTCCTTCTGTCGATATTTTACTTCACAGCGCCAAAGGTCAGGCCGCGAACGAGTTGTTTTTGGCTGAACCAGCCCATGATCAGGATCGGTGCAATCGCCATTGTCGAGGCCGCCGAAAGTTTGGCGTAAAACAGGCCTTCAGGGCTTGAATAGCTGGCGATGAACGCGGTCAGCGGCGCGGCTTTGGCAGCCGTCAGATTGAGCGTCCAAAACGCCTCGTTCCACGCCAAGATGATGTTCAAAAGCACCGTCGAGGCGATGCCCGGGATCGCCATGGGCGTCAGCACGTACAGGATTTCCGAACGCAATGTCGCCCCGTCCATCCGTGCGGCTTCCAAGATCTCGCCGGGGATTTCCTTGAAGTAAGTGTAGAGCATCCAGACGATGATCGGCAGGTTGATCAGGGTCAAAACAATGACCAAACCAATTTGCGTGTCCAACAGGCCGAGGTTGCGGAAGATCAGGTACATTGGCACCAAAACCCCCACTGGCGGCAACATTTTGGTGGAGAGCATCCACATCAAAATATCTTTGGTCCGGCGTGAGGGCACGAATGCCATGGACCATGCGGCGGGGATGGCGATGATCAGCCCCAACAACGTTGAACCGCCGGACAAGACCACCGAATTCCAGAAGTGGCGGAAGTAGTTTGAGCGCTCTTGCACGGTGACGTAATTCTCCAAGGTCCAGTGAAAATTGAAGAAAATCGGTGGATCGGAGATGGCCTGTGCCTCGGTTTTGAACGAGGTCAGGATCGTCCAGAGGATCGGAAAGAAGATCGCGAGACCGACAGCCCAGGCGAAGAATGTGGTGACGAGTTTGCGGTTGGTCGAAACGGAACGTGCCATGATCGCCTCCTTACGCGTCGAGGTTTTTGCCGATCATCCGCATCAGGAAGATCGCAACAATATTGGCGAGAATGATGGCAACGACGCCACCGGCGGAGCCTCCGCCCACATCGAATTGCAACAGAGATTGCATATAGATGAGGTAGGTGAGGTTGGTTGACGCTGTGCCCGGACCGCCGTTGGTGGTCACAAGGATTTCTGCGAAAACCGAGAGCAAAAAGATGGTTTGGATCAGGATCACCACGGTGATCGCGCGCGACAGATGCGGCAGCATGATGAACCAAAACCGTTTGATCCAGGGCGCGCCGTCCATTTCTGAGGCTTCCAGTTGCTCTTGGTCAAGCGACTGAAACGCGGTCAACAGGATGAGCGTCGCGAAAGGCAACCATTGCCAAGACACAATACCAATGATCGACGCCAAGGGCGCCTGGGCGAGGAAATCAAACGGCTCAAGCCCGAAGAATTTGAACAGATGCGCGAACAGCCCATTCACCGGGTTCATGAACATGTTTTTCCACACCAAGGCGGAAACGGTCGGCATCACGAAAAACGGCGCGATGACCAGAATGCGCACAATGCCTTGGCCAAAAAATGGCTGATCGAGCAAGAGCGCCAAAAGCACGCCGCCAATCACCGTCACCAAAAGCACGCCGCACACCAAAAGGATCGTATTGGTCAGCGCGGCAAAAAACGCCGGATCGGTGAGGAAGTATTTGTAATTGGTCAGCCCGGTGAATTCCTCCATCCCCGGCATCAACAGGTTGTAGCGCAGGAAGGAGAAATAGAGCGTCATGGAGAGCGGGATCAGCATCCACCCGAGCAGCAAGAGCACTGCGGGCGAGATCATAATCCGGGCGCTGGCGCGAGAATGTTTCGTGGCCATGGGGTGCCTCGGTGTCTGCGTGAGGGATATGGACGGGCCGGTTTTCGTCAACCGGCCCGCCACTGGGAGAAGCGTAAAACGTGGCGGGCTTACTTGATGTAGCCAGCTTTCATCATTTCACGTTCTGTGAGTTTTTGAGCGTTCTCAAGTGCTTGATCTGCCGACATTTGCCCGGCCAATGCGGCGGAGAACTGTTGACCCACGGCAGTGCCGAGACCTTGGAACTCAGGGATGGCAACAAATTGCACACCGACATAGGGCACGTCATCCACAGTCGGATTTTGCGGATCGGCGGAGAGGATGCTTTCCAGCGTCATTTTCGCGAACGGCACTTTTTGATACTCTTCGTTCATGTAAAGCGACTGACGTGTGCCCGGAGGAACGTTGGCCCAACCTTCTTTCGAGGCGACCAAAGCGGTGTACTCTTTCGAGGTGGCCCATTCGACAAAGGCTTTCGCTGCGTCGACTTTTTGGGTGCCCGCCGGAATGCCGAGGTTCCACGCCCAGAGCCAGTTGCCGCGTTTGCCAAGCCCGTTGTCGGGTGCAAGGGCAAAGCCGACGCTGTCAGCCACGGACGAGTCATTCGGATTGGTCACGAAAGAGGCCGCAACCGTGGCGTCGATCCACATGCCGCATTTGCCGGTCTGGAACAACGAGAGGTTCTCGTTAAACCCATTGCCGGATGCGCCCGGAGGGCCGTAGTTGTTCATCAGATCGAGGTAGAAGTTGAGCGTGGTTTTCCACTCTTCCGAGTCGAATTGCGGTTTCCAATCCATATCAAACCACTTGGCACCGAACGAGTTGGACATGGCGGTCAGGAAGGCCATGTTTTCGCCCCAGCCCGCTTTGCCGCGCAAACAGATGCCGTAGACTTCGCCGTCTTTGTCGGTCATCGCCGCGGCGGCCTCTTTGATGAAATCCCACGTTGGGGCGTCCGGCATGCTCAGCCCGGCTTTTTCCATCAGGTCGGTGCGATACATCACCATCGAGCTTTCGCCATAAAACGGCGCACCGTAGAGGTTGCCATCCACCGTTAAACCATCGCGGATCGCGGGCAAAATGTCGTCGATGTCGTAGCTGTCCGGCAGATCATTGAGCGACACGAGCCACCCACGTTCGCCCCAGATCGGAACCTCATAGGTGCCGATGGTCATCACGTCGAATTGGCCGCCTTTGGTGGCAACATCTTGGGTCACGCGCTGACGCAGCACGTTTTCCTCAAGGGTCACCCATTCGACCTCAATATCCGGGTGTTTGGCGTAAAAATCATCCATCAGACCCTGCATGCGGATCATGTCGCCGTTGTTCACGGTCGCCACAGTGATGGTCTCGGCAGAAGCGCCCGCTGACACTGCAGCAAGAGCACACGCCCCCATGAGGGTGCGGAATGTCGTATTCATGGTATCCTCCCTTACGAATTGAGCATTTGCTCACTTCATGGACCAATGCTCACTCATAAACATAGAGTCTGTCAAGAGCGATTAAATGAAAGCCCTTTGGGAGATTTTTTTTACTGCGAAATAAGAGACTTAGCCGTCCACTCGTCAGTGAACAATCCGTCGATCAATCCACCTCGCAGTGCAGCATCGAGCGCCGCAAGCTTACTCGCGCCCGCGCCAATGCAATACACGGGCATGTCCGCTTCGGGCACGCGTACCCCCACCATGCGGTCATTGACGGGGTGATCAAGGTATCTGCCATCGGCATCAAAAATGTGACCACATATCTCGCCAACACCGCCGGAGGCACGCACCGCGGTCAATTCCTCGGCGGAGAGAAACCCATCAACATAAAGTGGCGCGTCATCGCTCATTTGACCGATCCCGACAATCGCGAGATCGGCGGATTTGGCCAATTCGCGTGACGCCATGACATGTGGCAAGGACCGATATAGGGTCAGTTCAACCTCATCACGCGCCGCAACAGGCACCGACATCGGGTAATGACGGGCCCGAATTTTTTCGGCAAACCGCATGATCACCTCGTAAAACGAGGCGGAGCTGTCAGGTGCAACATTCCCGATCAGCGATACGAGCTTGTGGTGCGATCCATCGACTGCGCGCAATTGCTCAACCACGGTTTTAAGTGTCCGCCCCGTGCCCAAGGCAAAGACTTTCGGCTCCTCAGAGGCAAACAGCCGCTCCAGCACCGGGGCAACAAAAGGGGCAAGGCCCTGAAGTGGATCACCCCCCGCCCCAAGCCCCGGCGACACCCAGGCAGAGGTCAGACCAAACCGGGACTTCAAAGCCCGTTCCAGCTCAAGACATTCGGCAATCGGATGTTCAATCCGCACCCGGATCAACCCCTCAGAAGAAGCCCGCGCCACAAGCCGCTGCGCTCTTTGCCGAGAAATGCCCAGCTCCTGCGCAATCTGGTCTTGGGTCAGCCCACCGACAAAGGACAACCATGCCGCGCGCGCCGCCAAATCGCGTGGCGAGATGTCTGTATCGTCGACATTGCCCTTGGGTTTAGCCTGCGTCATGATCGGACATATCCTTCATAAGGTATTCGGCAGAATGAAAGAATTCGCCGTAGGATGCAAATACACGATGGGCCTGTGGCGGCTTAGACATATCAAGGTCCAACCCAGCCAGGTGACTGCCGCCCACAAACCGCCACACGGTCATTCCCGCCGAAAGCCCGGCCTGAACCCCCGCCAAGGAATCCTCGATCACCAAACAGCGCTCAGGCGAAACCCCGTTTTTCTGCGCCGCCAAAAGAAACATATCCGGGGCCGGTTTGCCGCGAGAGACTTCTTTGGACGTCGTGGTGCGATCCTCGAATAAACCTGCCAATTCCACCATCAACAGCGATTGTGCCAGCCGCGGCGGGCTTGAACTGGTCGCCAAAGCATAGGGCACGCGCAACTGTTCGATCACCTCGCGCACCCCCGGCATGATTTTCAAATCCGCCTCAAACGCGGCCATCAACCGGGCGCGATACTCGGCCTCAAACCCATCGGGCAAGGTGATCCCAAATTCCTTTTGGATTTGATCCAGCACCACGGGATAGCTACGACCAAGGAAATGCTGAGCGACATAAGCGGTGTCGATGATCACGCCATAGCCTTTGAGCTCAGCGATCAACATCCGCGCGGAAATCACTTCGCTGTCAATCAACACGCCGTCACAGTCAAAGATCACCAGATCAAACATGTCGTCCCCCTTGTTCCTGCCCCTCAGCCCGACATAGGGTAGCGAGGCAGGTGAGGCGAGACAATTGCAAACCGACCTTCAGCCAAGCTCCATCGTGGCGATGCCATAGAGCGTTTGCACGGCGGGGGGATTGGGCGGCTGGCCACGATACATACGCGCGGTCTCAAACGTGAGCTCGAACCCTTTGGCGATGAGTGTCTGACGAAAATCTTGTTGCAGATCAGGGACATCGACAATGACATCCGAAGCCCCCAAGGCCTGTGCCGCGCTGTGCATCAACGCCAAAGCCGTCTGTTGATCCGGGGCAATCACCGGCCCAATTTTGCAGCCTTGGTGACACAAACGGGCCGTGGCAAAACCGGTGATCTGGTCGTCTTTTTCGCAAACAACGCTCTGTTGCGTTTCGGTTCCTAAAAGCCACCCGGACAGGAAACACGGGCGCGTATAGCCATTGGCCAGCCGATCCAATGTGGCGATGGCAATCATATCCTGCGGCATCATCGGTCGCAAACCCGGCAACACCACGACAGGGATCCCACCCTCAAACCGCGCCGTAGACCCGGTTTTGACAAAGCCGGACTTGGCATAATTGGCCTCTTGCGCGGCCACCCCATCCAGTCCAATCGTGCGTGTTCCGGCGTGTTTCAACGCCTCAGTCCAGAGCGCATAGCCGATCCCGCGCCCCTGAATGCGGGCAGGCACAGGTAGAGGCCCAGAAAGGCAAAATCCGCATCGTGATTGACCACAGAAATGGCCGCGACGATTTGATCCTCGACCTCTGCCACAAAAAAACCGTCCCCGTCTGCGCCCCAAAACGCCGATGCGTCGTCCAGTCCGGGGTTCCACCCTTCCGCGCGCGCCCAATCCAAGACACGTACCAAATCCTGCGGCTCCGCAGAGCGCAGGTTCATTTCAACGCATCTTTCAACGATTTCGCGACAGAGGGCTGATCGCGCAGATCGAGCGAGGTCAACAGATCAACCAGATGGTGTTTCATCAATTCCTCCGCCGCATCTGGATCATTGCGTCCGAGCGCCTTGATCAGCGCGTCATGGGCGTGGCTTTCGCAAAGCGCGGTGCGGCGTTGCCAATACAACGCGATGATCAGCGAAGAGCGCGACACCAGTTGGGCGATGAAGTCCGCAATGGTGGTTTGATCGGCGATCCGGGCCATTTCGATGTGAAACATTCCCGACAGATGCAGCGCACGTCCGGTGTCGCCCGCGTGCAATGCGGCATGTTCGGCGTCTATATGCTTTTGCAGGACCTTTATATCGGAAGCAGTGGCCCGTTCAGCAGCGGAACGCGCGGTGCGCGGCTCCAAAAGCGCGCGGGCCTCAAACACCTCGCGCGCCTCACGCACAGAAGGCTGGGCAACAAAGGCTCCGCGATTGCGTTTGAGTTCGACAAGGCGGTCGTGGGCCAAGTGTTGCAGCGCGGCTCGCACCACCGTGCGGCTGACACCGTAAATCTCACCCACCTCGTCTTCGTTCAGCTTCATCCCCGGCGACAGGCGGTGTTCGTGAATGGCTGTCGCCAGACTGTCCGCGACTTTGCCGCTGCCACCGCCGCTGTGCTCCACCATACCCTGCATCACCGATATCCTTCGTACTTTCCGTCTTTGGAGCTTTTCGCCGCACGCACTGATTCTCAAGCCCGATGGTTGAATTATATCGTCTACAATATTGTATACAAACATGGCGCATAATTAATGCACCTTTATGTACAGAGCGCCCAATCAATGGGCATTTGATGTGTGCACCCACTACAACTGCGAAAAAATCTTCTGCCCTGCAAAAAACCGGACAAGCGTAAACGCCATCGGACCCCAAAGGATGGATTGCACATGCGCTCTGGCAAAGACCTTGAACTCGTCAATCTGACAAAGCGCTATGGCACGACAACCGCCGTAGATCAGATCAACTATGTCTTTCAAAATGGCAGCTATGTCTGCCTTTTGGGGCCATCGGGGTGCGGAAAATCCACAACACTGCGGATGATCGCCGGGCACGAAAGCGTCTCTGACGGCTCTATCCTATTGGATGGATTTGATATTTCACACCTGCCCCCGGCCAAACGCGGCACTGCGATGATGTTTCAAAACTACGCGCTGTTCCCGCATTTGAACGTCCGTGACAACGTCGCCTTCTCGTTGCGAATGAAGGGCACCGACAAACCCGCGCGCCACAAGGCCGCCAACGAGATGTTGGAACTGGTGCAAATGACTGCCTTTGCCGACCGGCTCCCGGCACAGCTTTCGGGTGGACAACAGCAACGTGTCGCTTTGGCGCGGGCTTTGGTGACCAAGCCGCGAGTGTTGTTGCTCGACGAACCTCTCTCCGCCCTTGATCCGTTTTTGCGCATCAAAGTGCGAGCCGAATTGAAACGCATTCAACGCGAGCTGGGCATCACCTTTTTACACGTCACCCATGGGCAGGACGAAGCGCTGGCGCTGGCCGATGAGATCGTGGTGATGAACAATGCGGTGATTGAACAGGCCGGCCCCGCGCGCAGCGTGTGGAACACGCCGCGCACCGAATTCGTGGCACGTTTCATGGGCGGACATAATGTGATTTCGCTGAATGGCACCAAGGTCGCCCTACGTGCCGATGAGGTCACTTTGGGCGAGGCCGGACTGGCCGCAACTGTGACCTCGGTCGAATATCAGGGCGCGCATGTGGCAATGACCTCGATGACCAACGCGGGCGAAGAAGTCTTGGCGCTGGTGCCCGAAGATCAATTTTTTCAAATGCCGAAAAATCCGGGCGATGCCGTGCGGCTTGCTTGGGACGAGGGGCGGGTCCACCGCCTCCAAGCCTAACCTCTCCTCCAAAACCTCTGCAACAAGGGAAGATTGTCATGTCTAAAATGCGTTATTCGCGCCGCGCGGTGCTTAAGGGCGGGGCTGCCGCAGCCGCAGCCTCTGCATTCCCCGCGCCCATGGTCTGGGCACAGGAAATCAAAGATATCACTCTGCGCCAATTCGGCACCGGGGTGTCCAACCTCAATGAAGTTGGGCAAAAGGTGAAAGAAGACTTGGGTTTCACGCTTGAAATGACCGCATTGGATTCCGATTCCGTGACCCAACGCGCCGCGACCCAGCCCGACAGTTTTGACATCGCCGATATCGAATATTGGATTTGTAAAAAGGTCTGGCCGACCGGAAATCTTCAGGCCATGGACACGTCCAAAATCAAGAATTACGACAAGATCGTCGGCATTTTTAAATCCGGCAAACTGACCCCGGACAGCGTGATCGCCCAAGGCACCGCGCCCTCCACCGTCGGCTTTGTCGAAGGTCCGGGCGCGACCTCATTTGCCACCGAAGAAACCGGCTGGATGACCCTGATCCCAACGATCTACAACGCCGACACGCTGGGCATCCGCCCTGACCTGATCGGCCGTCCGATCAACACATGGGCCGAACTGTTGAACCCTGAGTTCAAAGGCAAAGCCTCGATCCTCGACATCTCCTCGATCGGCATCATGGACATGGCGATGGTCTGTGAAGCGATGGGTGAAATCCAATATGCCGACAAAGGCAACATGACCAAAGACGAGATCGACAAGACATTTGCGATTTTCACCGAAGCCAAAAAAGCCGGTCAGTTCCGCGCCTTTTGGAAGAGCTTTGACGAGTCGGTGAACCTGATGGCCTCTGGCGAAGTTGTGATCCAATCCATGTGGTCGCCTGCGATCACTGCGGTGAAATCGCGCGGCATTGAGTGTGTCTATCAACCGCTCAAAGAAGGCTATCGCTCTTGGGGTGGCGGCATCGGGCTTTCGAAATCCCTGACGGGCATGGAGCTGGATGCGGCTTACGAATACATCAACTGGTATCTCGATGGCTGGGTCGGCGGGTTCCTGATGCGTCAGGGCTACTACTCCGCTGTGCCGGAGACCTCCAAAGAGTACATGTCCGAAAACGAATGGGGCTACTGGTTTGAAGGCAAAGCGGCCACCGGCGACATCACCTCCCCGTTTGGCGATGTGTTGGCCAAGGCGGGTGAGACCCGTGATGGTGGATCATTCTACGACCGGATGGGCTCTGTCGCCTGTTGGAACGCGGTCATGGATGAGAACCAATACATGGTCCGCAAATGGAACGAATTCATCGCCTCCTAATATGAGGGGGCTCTGCCCCGCCGGTGCAGCCCTACGGGGCCGCACCTTCCTCCCCCGAGATATTTTCAGACAAAAGAAGCGCGCGGGCGAGACCCGGTGTTGAGTGAGGACAGATGTTGAAAAACCGTCACATCCAAGGATGGCTACAGGCCTCTCCCCTGACGCTTGTCCTCATCGGATTTTTGATCTTGCCGATCATCACCATCGTGGTGGTCAGCTTTTGGCGCGCCACAGAATTTTCGATCATCCCAGATTTTTCTTTGGAGAATTATGAGTTCCTGTTCGGCTCGCCTGTCACCTACAAAGTGTTTTACGCCACATTGAAATATGCGGCGATCACATGGGCGCTGACGCTTTTGATCGGCTTTACCGTCGCCTATTACCTCGCCTTTCACATCCGCAGCCAGACCATGCAAATCGCGCTGTTTTTGCTCTGCACGATCCCATTTTGGACCTCAAATATCATCCGCATGATCTCATGGATTCCGTTCCTTGGCCGCAATGGCATCGCCAATTCGGCACTGCAATCCTGGGGCGTGATTGATCAGCCGCTGGAGTGGCTTTTATATTCGGATTTCTCCGTGATCCTGGCCTTTGTCCATCTCTATACCCTGTTCATGGTGGTGCCGATTTTCAACACGATGACCCGGATTGATCACAGCTTGATCGAAGCGGCGCGGGACAATGGCGCGAGCGGATTTCAAACGTTGCGGCATGTGATTGTGCCGCTGACCAAGCCGGGAATCATGATTGGCACGATCTTTGTGCTGACACTTGTCATGGGCGATTTCATCACCGTGCGCTTCATGTCGGGGTCGCAAAAGGCCAATGTCGGACGCCTGATTTCCAATGACATCGCCCTATTGCAATACCCCTCCGCCGCCGCCACCGCCGTGATCCTGTTGATCACTGTGCTGATTGTCATCGGTATCCTGTTGCGCTTTGTCGATATTCGCAAGGAGCTTTGATCATGGAAAAACGCCCCGGTTCCTTCTACGTCCTCAGCGCGATTTTCGCCCTATTCATCTTGTTCCTTTACGGCCCGACCCTGACCATCGGCATCCTATCCTTTCAGGGACCCGGAGGCGGGCTGACCTTTCCGATGCGTGGTGTGTCACTTCATTGGTTCCGTGACCTGTTTGAACAACAGGCGGTGGGCGATATTTGGGGATCATTCCGGCGTTCCTTTGCGCTTGGGCTGATGGTCATGGTGACGACGGTCGTGGTGTCGGTTATGGGCGGCTTTGCCTTTCGGAAACGCTTCTATGGCTCGGGCATTTTGTTTTACCTGATCATCGCCTCACTGGTGATCCCGTCGATCCTGATCTCGCTTGGAGTCGGCCTGATCTTTAGCCAATTGGGCCTCAAAATCCACTGGGCCACGTCGGGTTTTGGGTCGCAACTGACATGGACCTTGCCCTTTGGCTTGTTGATCATGTTTGCCGTATTCAACCGTTTCGACAAATCCTTTGAAGAGGCTGCGCGCGACCAAGGTGCCTCGCCATGGCAAACGGTGCGCTATGTCGTTTTGCCGATCATTGCGCCCTCTCTCATTGGCGTGGGCCTGTTTGGGTTCACTCTGTCCTATGACGAATTCGCCCGTACTTTGTTGACGGCAGGATCGTATAACACACTGCCGCTGGAAATCTTTGGCATGACCACCAATGTGACTACGCCGGTGATTTACGCGCTTGGCACAATGACCACGTTGTTTTCGCTTTGGATCATCGGCGCGTTTCTTTTGATCGTGTGGATTTTGGGCAAACGCCGCGCAAGGCTTGGGTCCGATGCGGGCAAAGGGGTCTGAGGTGAAAATCCTTTTTCTCAATCCGAATGCCTCAGCCCATATGACACAGAGTGTTGTGGCGACCGCCCGCGCGCTCTTGCCTGAGGCCGAGATTTTAGGCTGGACCAACGCGGATGGCCCGCCCGCGATTCAAGGCCCTGAAGATGGCGCGGCGGCGATCCCCGGTCTGATGGCTTTGTTGCCGAAGGCGCACGAAGAGAGCGTTGAGGCCATTGTCATCGCCTGTTTTGATGATACCGGCTTGGAGGTCCTGCGCGCAGCCGCGCATTGTCCGGTGATCGGAATCGGCGAAGCGGCCTATCATTTTGCCCTGCTCAAAGGTCAAAGCTACGGCGTGGTCACGACGCTTGATGTCTCTGTCCCGGTGATCGAAGGCAATATTCAACGCCTTGGATTTGAGGCGGCCTGCCTTGCGGTTTCGGCCAGTGGCATCGCGGTTTTGGAGGTCGAAGAAGGCCGCCCCGAGGTCTTGGATCACCTCACGAAAGAGATCAAAGCCATGCGCGCGCGCGGCGCACAAGCCGTGATTTTGGGATGTGCGGGCATGTCCGCGCATCATGCCACTTTGACGCACAGCTCAGGCGTGGTTCTCATCGACGGGGTCCGGGCAGCCACGCTTTTGGCGCAGGCTTTGGTGGTGGATCAGCACTCAGTGTGATTTCGTCCAAGCAGCGTTGCTTTGGGCCAAAAGCGCGTCTTTCGGCACCACGGGACAGACCACCGGAAGTGCCGCAATCCGCGTGGCCTCTTCTGGTGCGACCCCCAACATGCGCAAAATCGCAGCAACAAAAGCCGGAACATCGACGTCCTCGCCCGCCACGATCCGGCGCATAAGCGCAAGCGTGCCGACCTCTAGGATGTCGGTCACCATCGCTTCCGGCATCGGGCAAAAGTCACCCGCCATCATCGAGTCACGCACGAAACAAGGCGCGACCTCATCCAAGACCTGACCAAACCCATAGGCATGCCGACCGATCCGCGCGGTAAATTCAAGGAAAAGCGGATGTGCGCGGGCCAGTTCAACAAAGGCTTTGACACCATAAGCCAGCCGTTCCGCCGGAGGCAGTTCCTCATCAATCGCATGAAAAATCAGCGAAACAATTTCGCGCGCAAGGGCTCGTTTGGCGGCAACCAAGACATCATCAATGGTGTCAAAATAGTTGTAAAACGTGCCGCGCGACACGCCGGCACGGCGCACGACATGATCAATCACTGTGCCATTCACACCCTGGTCGGCAAAGACCATGGTGCCCGCCTCAACCAGACGATCATAGGTGCGCTGGCGGCGTTCTTGGCCAATCCGGGTGCGGTAATCAACGGTGTCCGCATCAGAGTTCACATCCTCGGTCACGCCGCCTCCTTTGTTTCCGGTTTGACCCGGAACACAAGGCAGTACAGTGCAGGCGCAAAGAGCAATGTGATCAACGTCCCGGCAATGATCCCGCCCATCATCGCAAAGGCCATTGGTCCCCAAAACACCTGACGCGAAATCGGGATCAAGGCCAAAGAGGCTGCCGCGGCGGTCAAAAGGATCGGCCGTGCGCGACTGTCAGACGCCTCAAACACGGCAGTCCAACGCGATTTACCTTCGCGACGCAGATCTTCAATGGCTTGAATCAGGATGATCGAATTGCGGATCAAAATGCCGACGAGGGCGAGCACCCCGAGCAAGGCAACAAATCCCATCGGAGCACTGGCACTCAAAAGTGCGGCAACAACGCCGATCAGGCCCAAGGGCGCCACCGCAATGACGACGAACATCAGGCGGAAACTTTGGACCTGTATCATCGTCAGCGTCAGCATGATCAACAGCATAATCGGCATGACAGTGGCAATCGGGCCCTGACTTTCGGCGCTGCTTTCCACCGTGCCCCCGACCTCGACCGTATAGCCGCGTGGCAGGCTTTGTTCAAAACTGGCAATCGCCGGTTCCAAGGCATTGACCAAGGTGGCTGGCAAATCATCAGAGGCAATCGCCGCCTTTACGGTGATCACGGGCGCACGGTCCTCTTGTCGGATCAGCGGCTGTTCGGTCACCCAATCCAGCGTCGCAATCGAGGACAGCGGAATGGACACGCCTTGGGCATTGGCAAATTGCAGATTTTCCAGAGCGGTCAAGGTTTTACGATCTTCCTCAGCACCGCGAATCTCGACATCAATCAAAGTGCGCGCATCGCGGATTTGTGTCACCGTTGAGCCCTCAAACAGGCTCGACATCACCCCCGCCACATCCGATTGGGTCAACCCAAGTTGACGCAACCGCGCCTGATCCAGATCGACACGCACCACCCGAGAGGGCTCATTCCAGTCGAGCGAAATCGCGGTCAACCGCTCCTCCTTCGACAACACCGCAGCCAATTCACGCGCATGGTCCCGCAACTCGGAATAATCTGGACCAGAAATCCGGTATTGCACGGGCTTGCCAACCGGCGGCCCAAGCTCAAAGGTTTTGGGATAGAATTCAACGCCAAGCCGGTTCTCGGAATAGGCCCGTACTTTCGCCAAAAGGCGATCACGCGCCTCCAGATCGGTGGTCATAATCAAGAGCTGACCAATGTTCGGCCCCGGTGTCAGTGCCTCCAAGGTCAACACAACCCTGGGCGCACCATTGCCGATATAGGTCGTCCAGAATGTAGCCTCGTCCTGAGCGCCCAGCCATGTTTCAAACTGTGCAATCTCCGTATCCGTCGCATAGATACTGGCGTTTTGGCGCAGGGTCACATCAACCAAAACCTCGGGGCGGTCCGAACTTGGGAAAAACTGTTGTTCGACCTTGCTCATGCCAACCACGGCCAGTGCAAAAACCGCGAATGTGATGACAACGGTCAAAAGGCGGAACTGCATCGCGAGCCGCAAAAGGTGGTGAAAGCGGCGGCGCAACCATCCCGGTTCACCATGCACATGTTTCCATTTTTTCGGTAAAAACGTCGCCCCCAACACCGGCGCAAACAACACGGCGACAATCCAGCTCAGGATCAGCGAAATTGTAATCACATAGAACAAGGTGATGGTGTATTCACCGGCGTTGCTGCTGTTGAGACCAATCGGGATAAAGCCGGCGGTGGTGATCAACGTCCCCGTCAGCATCGGCCACGCGATCGAGGTCCAGGCATAGGCCGCCGCCTTATGACGGCTTTCGCCCAGTTCAAGACGCGAGATCATCGTTTCGATCGCGATCATGGCATCATCGACCAAAAGGCCCAGCGCAATGATCAAAGCGCCCAGCGAAATCCGCTGAAGCGTGATACCCAAAACCTCCATAAACACAAAGGTCAGAGCCAAAACCAAGGGGATCGTCAGGCTGACGACAAATCCCGCCCGCACACCAAGAGACACGAAGCTCACCGCAAGCACGATCACCACCGCCTCAATCAGCGCTTTCACGAAATGCCCCACCGACTCCTCAACCACTTTCGGCTGATCTGCGACATGGTGGACATTGATGCCCACTGGCAATGTCGTTGTGAGTTCGGCCATGGTTTCATCCAAAGTCTCGCCAAAGTCGAGCACATTGCCACCCTCGCGCATCCCGATTTTCAAACCGATCGCGGGGGCACCATTGTAACGAAACAATTCCGACGGCGGATCATCGTAGCCCGAGGTGACATTGGCCACATCGGCCAGTGTGAAAAAGATATCACCCGAGCGCAGCGGCGCATTGGCGAGAGCGTCTACACTGTCGAATTGCCCGGTGACCCGCAGCAAAATGTTTTCGTTATCGGTGCTGATCATCCCCGAGGGGACGATTTGGTTTTGCGCGGCGAGAGAGCCCAAAACGGTTTGCCCATCGAGGCCGAAAGCGGCCAAACGACGGGCGGAAAATTCGATGTGAATGACCTGGTCACGGGTGCCGAACACTTCGACTTTACCCGCATCATCAAGACTTTGAACCACATCGCGGACATCTTCGACATAGTCTTTGACCTCCTCGGGCGCATAGCCGTCCGCGGTAAAGGCATAGACCGTCCCAAACACATCCCCAAAGTCATCATTATAGGCAAAGCCTTGAAATTCTTGCGGGAACTGGCTTTGGATGTCTGACATCATTTGCCGCACGCGGGTCCAAGACGGTCGCACTTCGGAAGCGGGAACATTGTCGCGCAAATCGACATAGACCAGTGTGATCCCCGGATAGGTCACAGAGCGCGTACCATCGAGGGTCGCGAGTTCTTGCAGTTTGCGTTCAATCCGATCCGTCACCTGCGTCACGGTTTCCTCGGCTGTGGCCCCCGGCAAACTAGCCGTCACCACCATGGTGCGGATGGTGAAAGACGGGTCCTCTTCACGCCCAAGCCTCATGTAGCTGAGCGATCCAGCGACCACAGCGATGATCATCATGAACCAGATAAAGGAGCGATGCCCCAGTGCCCAATCCGATAGGTTGAACCCCTTCATTCGAGCCGCTCCCCAACTTTTTGTCCGTCTTCCAGCGCATGGACACCGCGCACGACGATTTCATCATTTTCAGAAAGCCCCGTGGTGATCACCACCCGGTCGCCAACGCTGTCACCTAGTGTCACCGGGACAAATGTCACCACACGATCCGGCGAGACCCGCCAAACGCCGGGGCTGTCTTGTGTCCCCGCAATGGCGCTGATGGGCAGAGTCATCGCCGGGTCCGCGCCACGATTATAGGCCGCCGTGATCAAAGTGCCGATGCGATAATCCTCTGGTGGCGCAATCAGCATGAGCCGCAATCTGCGTGTCTCAAGACTGGTGTCAGCAACGGGTTCAATCACGCTCAGCCGCGCCATCACCGGAGCGACCCCCCCGAGCGGTGACGGACCACGAATCCCGCACCTTCGGGCATGATCGCGGCGACAGACGCGGGCACATCAATGATCGCCTCGCGTCCCATTGGATCGGCAATCTCCATCACACTCACGCCCGGACTGACAAGCGTGCCGGGATCGACGGAGGTGGACAGGACAATCCCATCGCGCGGAGCAACAAGGCTACCGTAGCGGGCCGCCTCTGTGGCTTGGGCCAGATTGGCACGCACACTTTCGAGCTGCGCCGCCGTGGCATCGCGATTGGCGCGCGCCGCTTCGAGTTGCGCCGTGGTCGCCACATTGCGCTCCACAAGTGCCGAGACACGCTCATATTGGCTTTGCGCAAATTCGGCTTGCGCTTGGACACCCGACACGGCGGCTTCAGCCACAGCGACATCTTGCGCCAATGTGATTTGGTCCAAGCTTGCAAGCACCTGCCCATTGACGACGCGGTCCCCGGCGGCGACATCAAGCGTCGCCAAACGACCGCTGGTTTGGAATGCCAAAGCGGTCACATCTTGGCCCCGGATCACCCCGGAGTATTGACGTTTGACCACCGGGTCAGTCGACACGAATTCGGACATCACCGGGCGCAGAGCCCGCGTTTCAATCCCATCGGACTGGGCCAAAGCCCCCTGTCCAACGCCAGAGAAAGCAAACATCACAGCCAAAAGGCGCAGTGGTTTAATCATTGCTTCGTCTCCCCTGCGACCACCGGGCGGCCATCGAACAGCATTTGTGATCCGGCCCCAACCACGAGGTCGCCCTCGTCGAGGCCCTGCGTGAGTTCAACGGTCATATCGTTATATGAGCCAACGCGCACGGATTTGAGCGACACGGTGGAGGTTTCAGGATCAACCACCCAAACGGCGGGGCCTTTGGAATCCGCCGTCAATGCGCTCCATGGCAGGACAATGCGTTGGTCGATTTCAATCGTTGCGCGACCTGAAATTGACGCGCCGATCGGGATGTCCGTGGACGTCGCTTCGGGAATATCTGCATGGATTTCGACCGTCCCGGTCGAGGTCAAAACCGGCAACACTTCTGTGATCTTCGATGAAAACGGTCCATCCGCACCACTGGGATCAAGTTCGACCTCATGGTTGAGAATTTTCGATAACCCTGCCGCATCCGGGGCCAAAAACACCGCTTGCTTTTTGCCCTTCAACGCGAGGGTGGCCACAGGGGCTCCGGCGGAGACAACCTCACCCAGATCGACAAATTTTTCGATCACGGTCACGTCGTCTTCGGCCCGTATTTCCGTATCGTCGAGCGCCTGTTCGGCGGTTTCCAACATGGCGCGGGCCTGATCACGGCTGGCCTGCGCCGCGAGAAAGGCCTGCTGTGCTTCATCATATTGCGCCTGCGTGCCAACGCCGCGCGCCAACAGGGTGTCCATGCGCGCGCGGGCTTGTTCGGCCTGAACCCAAGCGGCTTCAGCGGCGTTCAAATTGGCCCGAGCCGCGTCAAGGGCGGCGGAAATATTGGTGGCATCAATGCGTGCAATCACCTCGCCAGCTCTCAATTGGCGTCCAACTTCGGCATCCAGATAGTCGATTTGCCCACCTCTGCGAAAAGAGGCAGGAAAGCTGTCTTTCGCCTCGACGGCCCCGACAACCTTAATTTCATGGACCACGGTCACCGTTTTGGCTGAGATGATTTCGACGGCCAAAGGCACTTCGGCCAAAATGTGCGTCGGGGTCAGAACGAGCCAGATCAGACCCAAGAGCGTTGAAACTTTCATGAATACCCCTGACATATCGAAAACTAAGCCACTCATTTATCTGAATTGACAGTTTTGTCAAATCTAACTTTTCCAGTTTTGGACTGAGTCCCCGATGTTTGGGCGTATTGGTGTAATTTTCATGAAGACCGAAGATCTATCGCGGGACTTTTCCGCACATTTTTTGGAGCCTAGAATTTTACATACATAAGTTGACAAAAAGACTAAGGATAATTTAATGTCGCAAAGATCGCGCCTTTGGGCGCTTTGACTCGCGACATCCAATGGCACGCCATGGCCCACAGCCCAGCCAGTCTTGGTGTTTCAACTTCTGACGCACCAACCGCCTCCTCAAAGGGGCAACAGGCCCTTAGCCTGGAAAACGGACATGACAAAAGGCAAGCCAATGACCCTCCATGTAACGCAAATACAAGCCGCAGAGACCCAACTTCCCCCGATTGATGCCCGCAGTCTGATTTCAGACGGCTCCACGCGGCAGATCATCCTTGATGGCCAAATCTACACCCTACGGATCACCCGCGCACAGAAATTGATCCTCACCAAATAACGCTGTTTCATCCTTTAGCGATAGGTGCGCTGCTCCAAATCAACCGTCTGAAGCATCTCATGGCACATGGTCAAAAACCCAGCCTCCGCTTCGGACATTTTGCGACGCGGGTTGGTCACAAGATAAATGCTGACCAAAGGCAGGGCATCGTAGGGGGGCAGTTGGCGCAACCGCCCAATATCGACATCACGTTTCGCCACATGCAGAGGCAAAGCGCCGATGCCGATATTGGCGACGATCATCCGCCTGAGCTCATGCAGGTTCGAGGACACCCCGCTCCACCCCGTCGCAATTTTAGCGCGTGCACGCAGCTTTGCCACGGGTTCCAACGGACCGCCGCTTGTTTCGGTTTGAAACGACACCGACCGCTCTCCCTCAAGTTCGGATAGGGGAATCACATCCTGATGAAAGAGCCGGTGTTTCGGTCCGCAAAACAGTCCAAAATATTCACGGTACAGCACGTCGGCCTTCAAACCTGCTGGCATTTTAAGCGACAGACAGATCCCAAGGCTGGCGCGGTTTTGATTGATCCGCGTGACGATCTCGTCGCTTTCCGACACCGTGAAGGAAACGCTGACCTTGGGATGGCGCGTGACGAAGCGGTTCAGCACCCCGTCAAAGTGATCCGAGATCACATGAGAGGTGGTAATAATGGAAATATGACCGCGCAAATCTTCTGTGCCTGTTTCCAACAAAGACGGCAATTGTGACACCGCGCCAAAAATCGACGAACATTCGGCATAGAGCAATTGACCCGCCCGTGTCACTTTGAATTCATTTGGTTTTCTCACGATCAACTGGTGCCCAGCCGTGTCTTCGAGACGCTTGAGAGCAGAGGAGATTGTGGGTTGTTTCAGACCCAAAAAATCAGCCGCGCGCGAGATGCCACGCTGTTCAGCCACCACCATAAAGGTGCGCAACAGGTTCCAGTCGAGGTTCCAAGGGAAGCGTTGTTCGTAAGGTGTAACCATAAGGCCTAACCATAAATTTGATCTATGTTGAACATTTTTGTTATTTATTTGCGCAATACATACACACATGCAAGCCTTTTCGCCAAGGTGGCCATAACCATCACACAAACCATCCCCCGCCGAGAGGGTCCCCCCTCAAAGGCAATACGGATCCAACTGGAGAAGACGATGACCAAACGTAGAACTTTCTTGAAAACTGCTGTCGCTGTTTCGGCCTTCGCGCTGACCGGGCTGGCCCTTGCCGCCCCGACGGCCGCAGAAGAGCTTGAGACCCTCAAAGAAAAGGGCGTGATGCGGATCGCCATGTCCGGTGCCTATCCTCCGTTCAACTTTGTGAACGACAAAAACGAAGTCGTCGGCTTTGATCCGGCCATCGGGACCGAGATCGCCAAACGTATGGGCCTTGAGGCCGAAATCGTCACCACGGCATGGGACGGCATCATCGGCGGGCTTTTGGCCAATAAATATGACGCCATCGTTGGCTCGATGACCATCACCGACGAGCGCGCCGAAGTTGTTGATTTTGTTGGCCCCTATTACACCACAGGCCGCGCTATTTTCTCCAAACCCGGTAGCGGCATCGAAACCCTTGCCGATCTGGACGGCAAAAAAATTGGCGTGACTTTGGGTGAAACCCACGAGGAATGGGCAAAAGACAAAGGCTACACAGTGCGCACCTACAAAGGTCTGCCGGAGCTGATCATGGAGCTCGAAAACGGTCGCGTTGATGCGATCGTCAATGACTCCATCGCCGCGATTTTGGCGCTGCAAGAAAACGGGTACACCTACACAAGCTTTGACGACCCGGACAGCGCCCCCTTTGGCGCGGGGATCGCCATTCGCCAGGGCAACCCAGAGCTGAAGACCGCCATGCAAGCCGCCCTTGATGAAATGATGGCCGATGGCACCTACCTTGCCATTGCCGAAGAGTGGATCGGCGAAGACATCCGCTAAACCGTGCAGGCTCTTGAGAGGGGCGCGTGATCTGCGCGTCCCTTTTGATCACTCGTTTGCACCCCTCCTTTTCCTGACCCAAAGAGACCTCTGTCGCTATGGACTTAGAGCTTATCCTCAAGGTTTATCCCTATTTTCTCGAAGCTGCGGTGGTGACCATTGAGCTGTCCGTGCTTACGGTCCTGCTTGGGCTGATCTGTGGCGCGCTGGCGGCGGCTGCGCGGATGTCGCGTTTTCGCCTGTTGCGCATCATTGGCGCGATTTATGTCAGCGTCTTTCGCGGCACGCCTGCGCTGATCCAACTGTTTCTCCTCTACTTCGGCGGCCCCCAGGTCGGCATCCAACTCGATGCGTTCGAGGCAGGGGTGATCGGGCTTGGCCTCAACATCGGGGCCTATATGGCGGAAACCATGCGCGGGGCGATTGTGTCTGTCGATGGGGGGCAAACCGAAGCGGCGCGCACCCTGGGCCTGTCGCGCGCTCAGGCGTTTCGTAAGGTGACATTGCCGCAGGCCATGCGCCTGATGATCCGGCCGTTGGGGGTCAACATCAACGCCCAGATCAAAGGCACCGCACTTGTTGCCGCAATCTCTGTGGTCGAACTGACCTACACCGCCCAGCGCTATATCGGCTCAACCTATAAGCCGTTCGAAATGTTCTTTTTGGCGGGCGTGCTCTACATCATCATCATCAGCGTGACCGGCAAAGGCATCTCTTATCTCGACCGAAAGGTGCGCCTGCCATGAGCCAGTTTCCTGCCCGTCAATCCAGCATGAAAGGCGCGCGTCATGGGTCTTGATTTCTCCGTTGTCCCCGCCTACCTCGACACGATTTTGATCGGTGTTTTGTGGACCATCGCCATTACGGTCTGCGCCGCGATCCTGAGTTTTTTCGGCGGCATCCTCTTTGCCGTGATCGCGCTTTACGCGCCGTGGTTCCTCCGGCTTCCGGTGCGGTTTTTCGCATGGCTCTTTATGGGCACGCCGTTGTTGTTGCAGTTGTTTCTGATCTATTTCGGGCTGGTCGAGCTTGGCATTGATTTGCCTGCTTTTGTCGCCGGTGTGATCGGGCTGGGCCTGCACTTTGCGGTCTATAATTCTGAACTGATCCAAACCGCGATCCTGGCCGTGGACAAAGGTCAGATGGAGGCCGCGCGCACCCTTGGCTGTTCCCGCGCGCAAGCCCTGCGCAAGGTGGTGATCCCCCAAGCTGTGCGTGATGTGATCCCGCCGATTGGCAACAACATGATCGCGCTGCTCAAAGACTCCGCCCTGGTCTCCGTGATCGGCGTATCGGAACTGACGCTTTCGTCACAACTCGCCATTGGCCGCACCTATCGCCCGTTTGAATTCTACGCCGTCGCGGCCGTGTTTTACTACGTCGTCAATCTCGGCATGGAGGCCGTTATGCGCCGCATCGAACGTAAAACCTCCCTCTCTCGCTAAGCTTTAAGGACCTGACATGACCGAAGCTCATAAATTCGTCGACATCCGTCACGCCCAGAAAGCCTATGGCGATCTTGAGGTGCTCAAGGACATTTCCCTCACCGTGGACCGAGGCGAAATCGTTGCCATCATCGGCCCGTCTGGGTCGGGCAAATCCACGCTGTTGCGGGCGATCAATGATCTGGATTCGCTCACCGGCGGCGAGGTCTGGCTTGATGGCGTGCAGATCAACAAAGACCTGCCCTATCGCCAATATGAAAAACACATCAATGCCATGCGCCAACAGGTCGGGATGGTGTTTCAACACTTCAACCTCTTCCCGCATCTCTCGGTGCGCGACAACGTCACCATGGCGCCAAAGCTGCTCAAAGGTCTCTCCGACAAAGAGGCCGACAAGCTGGCCGAAGAACAGCTCAATCACGTCGGCATGTTGGAGCGGATTGATTACTATCCCTCGCAACTTTCCGGCGGTCAAAAACAACGCGTCGCCATCGCCCGCGCCTTGGCGATGCAACCGAAATTGATGCTGTTTGATGAGGCCACATCGGCGCTCGACCCGGAGCTGGTCGAAGAGGTCAATCTGGTGATGAAACGCCTCGCCGAAGAACACATGACGATGATCATCGTGACCCACGAAATGGATTTCGCCGCCTCCGTCTGTGATCGGGTGATCTTTATGGACAAGGGCGTTGTCATTGAACAAGGCCCGCCCAGCGTCGTGTTTCAAAACCCGACAGAAGAACGGACCAAAGAATTTCTGCGCAAACATCTTGCCCAGCATCACGCCCAAAACGCCGCCGAAGCGGCGGCCCTTACTGCCGCACAAACCAACGAAGGTGCAAAATGACCACCGAGCAGTCCAACCTGTTCTACCTCGCCACCCAACCGCGACCGTTTCTGGATCATGGCGAGGGGATTTACCTCTATGACGAAAGCGGCAAGCGCTACATCGACGGCTCATCCGGCGCGATGGTGTCCAACATTGGCCACTCAAACCCACGCGTTTTGGCCAAGATGAAAGCGCAGATGGACAAGGCCACATTCGGCTACCGCCTCCATTTCCGCACCCACCCGTCCGAAGATTTGGCCACAAAACTTGCGGGTTTGATGCCCGAGGGGTTGGACCGGATTTTCTTTGTCTCCGGCGGCTCGGAAGCGGTGGAAACCGCCGAAAAACTCGCCCGCCAATATGCCGTGACCCAGGGCCAAAGCAGCCGTTGGAAAGTCATCGCCCGCACGCCCGCCTACCACGGCGGCACCTTGGGCGCGCTGGCGCTCACCGGGGGCAAACTCTTTGCTGGCCCCTTTGCGCCGATGTTCCAAGACATGCCGCATGTCAAAGCGCCGACCTGTTATTTGGATCGTGACAACCTGAGTGACGAAGACCGCGGGATCAAATACGCCGAAATGCTGCGCGAGCGGATCGAGGCGGAGGGCGCGGACACGGTTTTGGCTTTTATCATGGAGCCCGTGGGCGGCGCGTCAACTGGCGCGCTGGTCGCCCCGGACAGCTATTACAAACGCATCCGCGAGATTTGCGACGAATACGGCGTGATCCTGATCTTTGATGAGGTCATGACCGGCGCGGGTCGCACGGGGACGTTTTTGGCCTGTGAACATTGGGGCGTCACCCCCGACATCATCGCCATGTCCAAAGGCTTGGGCGCCGGCTATGCGCCTTTGGGCGCGGTCGCTGCGCGTCGCGAGATGGTCGATGCTTTGATGGAGGCCGGAGGCTTTTTGCACGGGTTCACCTATGCCGGAAACCCCTTGGCTTGCGCCGCCGGTTTGGCCGTCTTGGAAGAGATGGAAGAACAGAACATCGTTCAAAATTGCGCGGCGATGGGGGAGGTTTTACACGCCCGGCTCAAGACCCTGATGGACCGCTATCCCTTTATTGGTGACGTGCGCGGCAAGGGGTTGTTGCAGGCTTTTGAACTCATGTCGGATCGCGACACCAAAGATCCCCTGCCCAAAGAAATGAACGCCCATTCCGAGCTGGTCGAACTGGCCTACGCACGCGGCCTGATCCTCTATTCGCGCCGGACCCGTGGCGGAACCGAGGGTGATCACTTCCTTGTCTGTCCGCCGCTGATCGTTACGGAGGCGCAGATTGACGAGATCATGGCGATCCTGATCGACAGTTTGGACACCTTTGCCGCCAATCACGACTTGCCGGTGGTGAGCCGATGAGCCTGCCGGACAAAACCACCACGATTGAGGCAGCCGTGGCACGCATCCCCGATGGGGCGACGATCATGATCGGTGGGTTTGGCGTACCCGGAACACCTTTTACCCTGATCCGTGAACTGGTGCGGCAGGGTCAAAAAGACCTCACCCTGATCAAAAACGACGCCAATGAAACCGGGATGGGCATCGACCTTTTGATTGCCAACGGACAGGTAAAAACCCTGATTTCGACCCACATCGGCCTCAACGCCAATGCGATCTCGGCGCTCAATTCTGGCCGGATTAGGGTCGAATTCTGTGCACAAGGCATCTTGGCTGAACGCATCCGCGCCGGGGGGGCGGGACTTTCGGCGGTCGTCACCGACATTGGTCTGGGCACGGAATTGGCCGAGGGCAAACAGGTGGTGGAAATGAACGGCAAACGCCTTTTGGTCGAAAGCGCTCTACGCGCCGATGTCGCCCTCATTCATGCCGACCGCGCCGATCCTTTTGGCAATCTCACCTATGCCGCCACGGCGCGCAATTTCAATCCGCTGATGGCGATGGCCGCGCCGATGGTGATCGCTGAAGTCGAAAGCCTCGGACCTTTGGGAAGCCTCTCCCCCGAGGCCGTTGAAACCCCCGGTGCCTTTGTCGATCACGTCGCGGAACTCGTCGAACTTACTGAGGAGTACGGCATTGTCAGACGCTAAACCCCTTGACCCACGCGCCCGCATGATCGCCCGTGCCGCCCGTGAAATCACCGCCGGTATGGTGGTCAATCTTGGCATTGGTTTGCCAACGAAAGTGGTCAATCACCTGCCCGCCAATTTGCCCGTTTGCCTTCATACCGAAAATGGCATGACCGGGATCGGCGCCACCCTGCCCTATGAGCGCGCCGACCGAAATCTGATCGACGCGGGCGGGGCCTATGTCTCGCCGATTCCCGGCTCCGCCTATTTCGACAGTGCCGTGTCCTTTGCGCTGGTCCGTTCCGGGCGGTTGGATTTGACCATGTTGGGGGCCTTTGAAGTGGCGCAAAATGGCGATCTGGCCAATTGGAAAATCCCCGGAAAATTCTCCCCCGGTGCGGGGGGCGCGATTGAATTGGCGCAAAAGGCGCGGCGTGTGGTGGTGATGACCACGCACACGGATCGGCATGGCAATCCCAAGCTGTTGCAACAGTGTACGTTGCCCCTGACCGCCCAGCGCCGCGTGGCGCGGATTTTCACTGATCTGGCGGTGATCGACGTGACCGAGCGCGGCTTTCAGCTTTGCGAATTGACCGATGGAGTCACCATCCAAGAGGTCACTGAAGCCACGGGCGCGCCATTGATCGTGCCTGACACTGACATTCCTACGTTTTGAGGCATCCCATGGATCAAGAGCTTTCCACCCGCATCCTGTCGGCGGTCGATGACCTGTTTGATCGCGAGGTCGACTTTCTGACGGAACTGACATCGCATCCTTCGACGCGGGGGTATGAGCAAAGCGCGCAGGTCTTTATGGCCTCCGAACTGACGTCGCGCGGCATGGCGGTCGATCAATGGCAGATCAACATTGATGACATCAGCCATCTGCCGGGGTTTTCCCCCGTGCTAAGCCCGTATGAGGATGCGCAAAACGTCGTCGGCACGCATAAGAGCCGGAGCCAAAAAGGCCGCTCTTTGATCCTCAACGGTCATATCGACGTGGTGCCTGCTGGGCCGCTCGACATGTGGGACAATCCGCCGTTTGAACCGCATGTGACGGACGGTTGGCTTTATGGTCGTGGGGGTGGCGATATGAAGGCCGGGCTGGCCTCCAACCTCTTTGCGCTTGATGCCCTGCGCCATCTCAACCTTGCCCCTGCTGCCGATGTGTTTTTCCAATCCGTCGTCGAGGAAGAATGCACCGGCAACGGCGCGCTGGCCTGTCTTGCGCGCGGCTACAAAGCCGATGCCGCGCTGATCCCTGAGCCGTTTGAAGAAAAGCTCGTCACTGCACAGATTGGCGTGATTTGGTTTCAGATCCACCTCAAAGGCCTGCCAACCCATGTCGCCTATGCGGGCACGGGCGCAAATGCGATTGAGGCGGCGGTCCCGTTGATCCATGCGCTGCATGAGATGGAAACCCGCTGGAACGCACCCGCATGTCGTCACGCAGATTTCGCCCATCACGACCACGCGCTGAACCTCAACATCGGCAAAATCCAAGGCGGCGATTGGACCAGTTCCGTGCCCGCATGGTCAGTCATGGACGTGCGCATGGCGATCTTTCCGGGTCAAGACATCGAGGCAGCAAAGGCCGAGATCGAACAGACCATCTATGACGCCGCGCGGCAAAATGCCTTTCTCAAAAATGCGCTGCCTAAGGTGATCTATCATGGCTTTATGGCGGAAGCCTATGCGCTCTCAGAAGACACATCCACCACGGCACAGGCCGCGATCGGGGCATTAGAGAGCGCACATCTGACCACCACGGGCGAGACTTTGGATCACGCGGCAATCACCGCCACGACCGATGCGCGGTTCTTTGGCCTCTATGCCGACACGCCCGCGCTGGTCTATGGCCCGCGCGCCGAGGCGATCCATGGATTTAACGAACGCGTCGAATTGGAAAGCATCCGCCGCATCACTGGGGCCACCGCCCTGTTCATCGCCGACTGGTGCGGCACTGAGACCATTTAAGGACATATCCCATGCGCGAAGCCGTTATCGTTTCCACCGCCCGCACGCCGATTGGCAAAGCCTATCGTGGTGCATTTAATAACCTCGAAGGCCCGGCCATGGCCGCACATGCAGTGCGTGCCGCCGTGGCGCGTGCGGGTCTTGCCGGGGGCGAGATTGAAGAGGCCATTTTCGGCTCGGCCCTGACCCAAGGCTCCACTGGCATCAACGTTGCGCGCCACATTGCCTTGGCCGCAGGCCTGCCCGATACCGTCGCGGGGGTCACTCTGGACCGGCAATGCGCCTCGGGTCTCAACGCCATCGCATCGGCTGCGCATATGGTCATGGCGGAGAGCGTCGATGTGGCGCTCGCAGGTGGATTAGACTCTATTTCTCTGGTTCAGAACACCCATTGGAACGGCTACCGCTACACATCTCCGGGCGTGCCGGATGCCTATTACATGTCGATGATCGAAACCGCCGAAGTGGTGGCCGAACGCTATGGCGTCCCCCGCACGGCGCAGGATGCCTATGCTTTAGCCAGTCAGAAGAAAACCGCGATTGCGCAGGATTTGGGTCTATTCTCTGACGAAATCGTCCCCGTCGAGGCGATCAAAACCGTGACGGATAAAGCCACAGGTGAAAGCCGTGAAGAGGCCGTGCGACTGGAGGCGGATGAATGCAATCGCCCTGACACAACGCTTGAGGGGTTGAGCCGTCTCAAACCCGTGCTTGGCCCGGACAAATCCGTCACCGCAGGCAATGCCAGCCAGCTCTCGGACGGAGCCTCCGCCTGTATCGTCATGTCGGCCAAAGAGGCAGAAAAGCGTGGGTTAGAGCCGCTTGGCGCGTTGCGGGGTTTTGCCGTGGCGGGGGTCGCACCCGAAGAAATGGGCATCGGCCCGGTCTATGCCATTCCGCGTCTTTTACAACGTGCAGGCCTGACCATCGACGATATTGATCTTTGGGAAATCAACGAAGCCTTTGCCGCTCAACTGCTCTATTGCCGCGACACGCTTGGCATTCCTGATGAGACACTCAACGTCAACGGCGGTGCGATTTCCATTGGTCATCCTTACGGCATGTCTGGCGCACGCATGGCTGGGCATATTTTGCTTGAGGGCAAACGCCGCGGTGCGCGCTATGGAGTGGTGTCGATGTGCATTGGTGGCGGCCAAGGCGCGGCAGGCCTTTTCGAGATTTTTTAATTCACATCCCGGTGTCCAGCCTTTTGTATAGAATTATATGAATATCAGATTCGGACACCGAGGGCATCATGGCACGATCAACCACATTTCTTCTGCGGGCTTTGGCGATTGCCCTGCCAACGGCTTTAGGGATCACCAGCGTTTTATACTCTGACACGTTGCGACAATCCCCCGCCGCCGCAGAGGTCAAACGCCCGCCCACCGCCGTGCGCGTGATGACGGTGGCTCCGATCGACATGGTGCCACATGTGATCGGTTATGGCTTGGTTGCCCCGGTGCGAGAATGGCGTGCTGTGGCGCGGGTTCCGGGGGAGATCATTGAAACCGCAAAGGGGCTCGCCCCCGGTGCGGTGATGCCCGCAGGCACACTCCTGTTTCGAATAGATGACAGCGATCTGCGTCTGGATCTGGCGCAAATAGATGCACAACTGGCCTCCTCCCGTCTCCAAGATGACACGATCAGCGCCAGTCTTGCATTGGCGCAGGCCGACCTGAGCCTGATGCAAACGGAATTGGCGCGGCAACAAACACTGGCCGAACAAGGCGTCGTCACCCAAGCCACGCTTGAGGCGACCCGGCGGCAAGAACTGACGGCACGCACCAAACATCTGGAGCTGACCAATCAGCGCGCGCTCAATGTCGCCAACCGCGATGTGCTTGCCACCCAACGCGCCTCCGTCGAACGTGCCCTTGGTTTTACAGAAATTCGCGCACCTTATGAGTTGCGCCTCACCGAGGTGACCACCGATCTTGGTCAATTTGTCGGGGCCGGGCAAACGCTTTTGTCCGCAGAAGGCACCGCAGCCGTGGACATCGCGGCGCAATTTCCGATTGGCCGGATGGGCCCGCTGCTGCGACTGGCGGGAGAGGGCACGAGCGCGCTTGACCTACGTGCTCAGGTGCGCATTCCCACGCCGGACCATGCCGTGATCTGGCCCGCCAAAGTTGAACGTGTCGGTGAGGCGATTGATGCCCAAACCCAAAGTGCCGCCATTGTCGTGCGTGTCACTGATCCGTTGGGGCAAAGCGTGGCCGGGGAACGTCCGCCATTGCGCCGCAACATGTTTGTCGAAGTGATGCTTTTTGCGCCCAAATCGGCACAGATTGTCGTGCCCAGTGACGCGGTGCGCGATGGGACGGCCTTGGTGGTCGCTGCCGAGGGCACGCTTGAAAAACGCAAGGTTGTGGTTGGTTTCACCTCGGATGACATCGCGGTGGTCACACAAGGTTTGAGCGCGGGCGACGTGCTTGTCGTCACCGATCCGACCATCGCCGTGCCCGGTATGGCGGTCAAACCCGTCGAAGATACGGCCCTCATCGCCAGCCTCGCCGCCGCCGCTTTGGGGACACCCGCGGGCACGCCTGTTCCCGGTTCGGGTGGCGGGGCAGGTGCAGGATCAGGCATGGGTAAAAAATCGGAACCGCAGGAATGATCCGCCTTTTCGCCACGCACCCGACAGCGGCCAATATCCTGATGATCATCCTCATGGGGCTGGGTCTTTTGGCCCTGCCGATGTTGCAACGCGACACCTTTCCTTTGGTCGCGCCAACGGATGTCGAAATTCGCATCCCCTATCCCGGTGCCGCCCCTTCTGAGGTCGAAACCGGGATTTGTAGCGTGGTTGAAGAACCGCTTTTGCAAATAGACAATTTGGATGAGCTGACTTGCCTGTCGCAAGAAAACGCCGCCGTGTTGACCGCTGTGATCCTTGAGGGGGCCGATATGACGCGGTTCCACAATGACATCAAAGACGCGGTCGGCGGCATTTCCACCCTGCCAGACAAAGCCAATGATCCGATCACTCGCGTGGTCGAACGCGTGGCATCTGTCGCCTCTGTCGCACTCACGGGGCCAGACGATCCGGCCGTGCTCTTTGCCTATGCCCAGACATTCGCAGATCGCCTGCGCACCGATCCCGAGATTTCTCAGGTCACAGTCAACGGTTTCTCGGACCGTGAAATTGCCATCAATTTCGATGCGTCCTCTCTCGAACGCTTCGGCCTCGACATGTCCCAAATCACCGCTCTTTTGGCCAAGCACAGCCTTGATATGCCCGCAGGCACGCTCGAAAGCACCTCTGGTGACGCGGCGATCCGGTTCTTGGCCGAAAAACGCACACCGGCGGAATTGGAAACCATCCCTTTGATCAGCAGTGCCGGCGGCGGCCATGTGCGCTTGGGCGATGTGGCCACGGTGCGCGCTGGCTTTGATGACCCGTCTCAGGCCAGCTATTTCGGCCAAAACCGCGCCGCGATTGTGGCCGTCAGTAAAACCGCGAGCCAAGACGCGCTCAAGGTCAAAGCCGCGCTCGACCGTCAAGTGGCCGAGGCGCAACGCGACGCACCCGGCAACATCACCCTCACCATTTCACAAGACTCAACCGGCAACATTCGCGACCGACTTCGGATCATCGGCTCAAACGGGTTTCAGGGGCTGATCTTGGTGTTCTTCACCATGTGGCTTTTTTTCGGATTTCGCATGTCGTTTTGGGTCGCCCTTGGGCTTCCGGTCTCTTTCCTTGGCGCGATCTTTGCGATGCAGCTTTTGGGCTACACCATCAACATGATGACCATGGTCGCGCTTTTGGTCGCGGTCGGTCTTTTGATGGACGATGCGATTGTGATTTCTGAAAACATCGTGCGCCGCCGCCAAGCCGGAGAAAGTGCCCGCGATGCGGCGGTCAATGGCACGCGTCAGGTGTTGCCCAGTGTCATTGCGTCATTTTTGACCACCGCGATGATCGTTGGCCCGCTTGCCTATATGGCGGGTAGCATTGGCGCGATCCTGAAATACATTCCGATTGTGCTGTTGATCACTCTGACCGTCAGTTTGGTTGAGGCATTTTTGATCCTGCCCGCACATATGCGTCATGCGCTGGACCGCGATATGCGTCCGGGGCGGATCAGCCGTTGGGTCAACGGCCTGTTTGAGCACCTCAGAGATCGCGCCATCGTACCTTTGGCCGAGCTGGCGCTGCGCTATCGCTATCTGACGGTGGGGCTGACGCTGTTTGTCATTCTGTTTTCCGTGGCGCCCTATACTGGCGGTTTCATCAAATATCAAAGCTTCCCGACACTTGAGAGTGACACCGTCGAAGCGCGGCTGTTGCTGTCACAAGGCGCGCCTTTGGAGCGGACCGAGCAACGGGTGGCAAAGGTCATCAAAGCCCTTGAACAGATGAACGCCAACTGGACGCCGGATCAACCGGGCAGGCAGGCTTTGGTGCAAAGCTACACGATCACCTATGGCGTCAATTCGGACGCGGCGGGATCAGGTGCGCATATGGCCACGGTCAGTGCCGCGCTTTTGCCCGCTGGCGTGCGAACAACGGCGGTCGGGGACATTCTCAGCCAATGGAAAAAACTCACAGGCCCGATGCCCGACATGGCCGCGCTGCGCTTTACTGACAAAGAACGCGGGGCGGGCGGTAAACCGATTGACCTGCGTTTGACCGGCGATGATTTGGAGGAGCTTTCCGTCACCGCGCGTGACATTCGGCGGTTTTTCCGCGACTTTGACGGCGTGCGCGATGTCACCTTTGATTTGCAACCCGGCAAGCCCGAAATCGTCGTGACCCTGCGCGCTGAGGTCGCCAATGCCCTCGGCGTGACGCCGCAAGCCATCGGGACCGAACTGCGCGCGGCCTTCAAGGGCGACAGTGCCGTGAGTTTCGTTGATGGGTACGGGCAGGTCGATGTTATTGCCCGCCTTGCGGCAAACGATCGGCGCAGCCTATCCGACATCCTTGACCTGCGCATCCCCGGCGCGAATGGCACCCCTGTGGCGCTGAGCGCCGTGGCTGATGTGCGCCTGACGCGCGGGTTTGACACGATCACGCGGGTCAACGGCATGCGCACGGTGCGGGTGCAAGGCTCGATTGATCCAACCATCGCCAATGCGCGCGAACTGATGGTCGCGCTCAAATCGGATTATGTACCATCGCTCCCCGAACGCCACCCCGGTGTCTTTGTTTCGATCTTGGGTGAGGCCCAAGATACGGCCACCACCGGAGCCTCGCTGGGCCGCAATATGATCATCGGATTGATCGGGGTTTTCCTGCTCTTGTCGTTTCATCTCAAAAGCTTTCTACGCCCCGTCGCCATTCTCGCCGCCATCCCGCTTGGACTGGTCGGCGTGGTTTGGGGGCATATGGCCTTGGGATTGCAACTGTCGCTGCCAAGTCTTGTGGGATTGGCGACGCTGGCCGGGATTGTGGTCAACGACTCGATCCTTTTGGATGCTTTCATGCAAGACAAACGGAACGCGGGGAGTGGGATCGTCGAGGCCGGGCGCGAGGCGGTGCGGGAGCGGTTTCGCGCGATTTTCCTAACGTCTTTGACGACGATTGTCGGGCTTGGGCCGTTGCTTTTTGAACAAAGCACACAGGCGCAGTTTCTACGCCCGATTGTCGCCAGCCTGGCCTTTGGCCTGACGGTTGCGACGGTTTTGTCGCTGTTTGTGACGCCCGCTGTGGTCGCGATTTTGGATGATCTGCACTTTGAAAAAAAGCGCCCGATCCCGCGCGAGAGCGGGGATCAGGCGTAGATTGAGCTCTCTCTCTTCGGCGTTGACCGAAGAGAGAGGAGGACAGTTATGCTGCGGTTTCTGCGTGTCTCGCTGGCAAAATCTCTTCGCCAAAGGCCCGCATTTGATCTTCTGCCCAGAAGCGAATGTCCTGAGTGCGCACCTTTTCGCGGTTTTTCTTCATCCGACCACGCCGCTCTTCTTCTGGCATTTCCAAAGCAAATTGGATCGCACCATCCATCGACTTATGCGAGAACGGATTGGTCGGCACGGCTGAGGCCAATTCCACCGCAGCCCCGGCAAACTCGGACAGAACCAACACCCCGTCCCCATCGGTGCGCGCCGCGCAATATTCCTTGCACACAAGGTTCATCCCATCGGCCAAAGGCGTGATCCACGCCACATCCGCCGCGCGGTAATAGGCCACAAGATCGGTGAATTTCACCGGTCGGGAAATCAGCGCCACAGGTTGCCAATCGAAACTGCCATAGCGACCGTTGATCATCCCCGCCTGATGTTCGAGATCGCGTTGGATTTCCTCATAAGAGGTCATTTCGGAATTGGCCGCCACCGAGACATGCATCAAACGCACCTTGCCACGCAGATCAGGCCGGGTTTCCAATATTCGCTCAAAACTTTGCAGCTGTTCGATCCCGCCCTTGGTGTAATCGGTGCGCCCGACCGAAAGGATGAGCTGTCCGTCGCCAAGTTCCTCTTTGATCTCTTTGACGCGTTTGGCCGTGGCCTCATTGGCCACCACCTCTTCGATATAATCGACATCAACGCCCACAGGGCTGGCCTGAAGGCGCACCGTGCGCCCCTCAAAACCGATTTCGGTGACCACACTTTGCTCAGAGAGCGCGGAGGTTTCCGGCACCATATCCGGGTGAACTTTTTCGCGTTTCAGCGTGTCAACCTCAAGCAGGGAACGCGCAGAAGACACAAAGTTGTTCACGTAGCGCGGGATATGAAAACCAACGACATCACAGGCCAACAGGCTTTCCAAAATCTCTTTGCGCCAGGGCAGCACGTTGAAAATATCGGCGTTCGGGAAGGGCGTGTGATGGAAAAACGAGATTTTCACATCCGGGCGCAGCGTGCGCAAATAGCCCGGCACCAGCCAGAGATTATAATCATGGACCCACACGACCGCCCCTTCGGCGGCCTCGGCGGCGGCGGCTTCGGCAAAGGCCCAATTCACCTCGCGAAAAGTCGGCCAATCGACCGGATCGTAATTGTAGCGCTCTTTGAACCCATGCAGGATCGGCCAAAACGCCTCTTTCGAGGAGACATGATAGAAACTTTTGACCTGTTCCGGCGTCAAAGGCAGACGCGAAACGGTATAGGTGCCATAGGCATCGTCGATTTCGATCACCCGCTCAAAATCGGGGTTGGCGGGGTCTTGTGCATGTTTCCACGCAATCCACGCGCCTTTGTCGACACGACCGAAAAAGCTTTTGAGCGTGGGAACAATGCCATTCGGGCTTTTGTTTTCGCGGTATTCGATTTTCCCATCCACCTCGACCTCTTCATAAGGTTGGCGGTGGTAAACGATGACAAGATTGGAAGACATATCAGACTCCTTTTGGGATGTCGTGAAGTTCAAAGGCCGCGATGGCCTCTAAGATGCCAGCAGCCCCATGGGCCTTGGCGTGATACACGGTGTCGATGTCATGAAGCCGCTGCATGAGAGCGGTCTCGGAATTGCCAACGGCCACGGATGGAAGACCAGAGATCAACATCGACAGGTCATTCATGGTGTCTCCCGCGCAGAGCACACGCTCCTCCGGGATACCAAGATGCTCAATCAGACGCCTGATAGAGGGTCCCTTTGAGACGCCTTTAGGCAGCACATCGAAATAGCGATTGTCGGAGATCAGCCAATCAAGCCCCATCTCTTCGACCTTCGCTTCTGCCGTCACATCATAGCCGGTCGGCGTCAGATCATAGCTGACGCGATAGCGAAACTCGGTGGGCTGGAGCTTCAACCCCGGATGATCGGCAAAGGCCTCGCGCACGGCTTGGCCTTGGTCGTTCCAACGCGCGGCAATGTCCTCTTCGAGGGTGGCAATCGGCGCGATGGACCCGTCGGCACGCACCTCGGCAATGGTGGTGCCGACATCGCCGACAACAAATTCCGGCCAGGGCAGGCCTCGTTCCCGGCACATTTCCATAATAAAGTCCGGGTCGCGCCCCGTCACAAAGATCAAGCCGACGCTGTCGCGGTTCTCCTCGATCCAAGTGTAGAGGCGTTGGCGATCCTCAGGCGTGCCGCCCAAGAAAGTGCCATCCAGGTCGGTCGCAAGGGTAAAGCGGCGCGCGGCGATGGCCGGGCGCGGTGTGGTGTGTACGGTCATGAGTCAAACGGCTCCGAATTGTAGCGGAAGATCGGGAGAGGGATGATCTATTGAGAGATCAAGCGCATAGGGTTCGGCCTCGATCGGGCGCGACCATAGGGCCGTGAAGGCCTCACGCAGATCGGCCCCCTTGTGCAACACGGCATTCACCGTTTCACAGATCGGCATAGAGACCCCAAGGCGATGAGCAAGATCCGTCACAGACGCGGCGTTGACCTCGCCTTCGACAACGACCGGACGCCCCTCAAAACACGACGGTCGCGCGACACCTTGGCCCAATTGATAGCCCAAGGACATGTTGCGCGAGGTGGTCGAAGAACAGGTCAGCGTCAAATCACCCGCCCCGGACAGACCCGTGACGGTTTCACGTTTGCCGCCAAGCGTCTGGGCCAAGAGTTTCATCTCATCCGTGCCGCGAGTGATGAACGCCGCGCGGGTGTTTTCGGCAAAACCCGCGCCCGACATCATACCGCAGGCAATGGCGATGACGTTTTTAACAGCGCCGCCGACTTCAACGCCGACAAGATCGTCAGAGACATAAGGCCGAAACCCACCGCCAGAGAGCGACATCGTCAGCCGAACCGCCGGGCTGCTTTCCGGTGTCAGACGATCCTGATACGCGAAGGGAAAGGCCACCGTGGCCGCGGTCGGATGATCCAACGCGGTTTCACGGGCAAACGTCGGACCAGAAACGGCACCAACGGGGTGGCCGGGCAATTCCTCGGACACGACCTCGGACAAAAGATAACCGGTTCCGCGCTCGACGCCTTTACAGGCCAATGCGATCGGTATGCCCACTGGCAAGTGGGCTGCAATGGCCTGACACATTGGGCGTAACGTGGCCGAGGGCGTAACCATCAAAACGGCCTCAGCGCCTTTAAGCGCATAGGCCAAATCTGCGGTGGCGGTCAGACCGTTTGGAAGATCGACCTCGGGCAGGTAGTCAGAGTTTTGGTGAGTGAGATTGATCCGTTCGGCCAGATCGGGACGCCGCGCCCAAAGGCGCACCTCGCGTCCATTCCGAGCCAAAACGGTGGCGAGAGCTGTCCCCCAACTGCCAGCGCCAAGCACGGCGATGCGATCATAGGGAAGCGACGGGGTATGGGAGATAGAATCCTTGATAGGGAGCTCCTTTTGGGTGCTCTAAGGTCTGTTCTGTTCTTCAGGTTCTGCGCGCCCCACCCGCTTCATCACAAAGCAGCACGGCAAGGAGCAAAGACAAGCCAGAAGGCGTCGCGCTATACGGGTCGATCTATGTGAGACCGAACAGGTCCGCCGTGTGAACCTAGGCGCACATATAGCATTTTCTTAGTTTTTTTCAACCCAATATGCCGCATTGCAGAAAATGGTCTTTGTGGGACAGGATGGATCACGGGATCGCCTCTGAGCTTTGAGACACGCAAAACGCTCCTTGGAGTGCTAGAATTGCGGTAGCGTCACTCACACCTCGCGCAAAAGCGGCGCCGTTGTAGCGCCGCGCGGGAATGGCCCAAACGCAAAGATCGCCCCTTGTGGTCACTATATCATTGTAATTTCTTGATTATATTTTTGGTTGCGGGGACAGGATTTGAACCTGTGACCTTCAGGTTATGAGCCTGACGAGCTACCGGGCTGCTCCACCCCGCGACATTTTGTTGTGCGTTGGCCTTTTTCGGCTTGCACAGTGCTTTGTGTTTTTGTCAAAGCACGATCTTTAACAGAACATATATGTTCTTTATATTTCCCGATGTCTGTGTGGATCGATCTGGGATATTTAGATATCGTTAGAGAGATTAAATGTGGCTCTTTATTAGGTTTGGCGGTGACCTACTCTCCCACGACTTAAGTCGCAGTACCATCGGCGCAACCGTGCTTAACGGCCGAGTTCGGGATGGGATCGGGTGTTTCACTAGCGCTGTGACCACCAAACCGAATAAAGAGCCACGACCGGGTTTGAGGCCCGGCCTTGTCCAAGTCAGATACATTATACTGTGTGTTGGTATGTATGCTTCTGTTTGTCACAGTGAGTAAAACTTTTCAGTTTTGCTTTTACTGGATCAAATCAAGCCTATCGAGCAATTAGTACTGGTCAACTGAATGCATTACTGCACTTACATCTCCAGCCTATCGACGAGGTGGTCTACCTCGGCTCTCAGGGATACCTTGTTTTGAGGGGGGCTTCCCGCTTAGATGCCTTCAGCGGTTATCCTTTCCGATCATAGCTACCCAGCACTGCTATTGGCATAACAACTGGTCCACCAGTGGATCGTTCACCCCGGTCCTCTCGTACTAGGGGCAACTCCTCTCAAGTATCCTACACCCACGGCAGATAGGGACCGAACTGTCTCACGACGTTCTAAACCCAGCTCACGTACCTCTTTAAACGGCGAACAGCCGTACCCTTGGGACCTGCTCCAGCCCCAGGATGAGATGAGCCGACATCGAGGTGCCAAACACTGCCGTCGATATGGACTCTTGGGCAGTATCAGCCTGTTATCCCCGGCGTACCTTTTATCCGTTGAGCGATGGCCCTTCCACTCGGGACCACCGGATCACTATGGCCGACTTTCGTCTCTGCTCGACTTGTCAGTCTTGCAGTCAGGCTGGCTTCTGCCATTGCACTCAACGAGCGATTTCCGACCGCTCTGAGCCAACCTTCGCGCGCCTCCGTTACTCTTTAGGAGGCGACCGCCCCAGTCAAACTACCCGCCACACAGGGTCCCGGAACCGGATAACGGTCCGCGGTTAGACATCAAGCAGAACAAGGGTGGTATCTCAAGGGAGGCTCCACAGGGACTAGCGTCCCTGCTTCAAAGCCTACCACCTATCCTGCACATGTTCGGCCTAATGCCAGTGTGAAGCTGTAGTAAAGGTGCACGGGGTCTTTCCGTCTAACCGCGGGAAGCCTGCATCTTGACAGGCAATTCAATTTCGCTGAGTCTATGTTGGAGACAGCGGGGAAGTCGTTACGCCATTCGTGCAGGTCGGAACTTACCCGACAAGGAATTTCGCTACCTTAGGACCGTTATAGTTACGGCCGCCGTTTACCTGGGCTTCAATTCGGAGCTTGCACTCCTCCTTTTAACCTTCAGGCACCGGGCAGGCGTCAGACCCTATACGTCGTCTTACGACTTCGCAGAGCCCTGTGTTTTTAGTAAACAGTCGCCACCCCCTGGTTTGTGCCCCCAGCTCCAAGTTGCCTTAGAACCGGGCCTCCTTCTCGCGAACTTACGGAGGTATTTTGCCGAGTTCCTTCAACATAGTTCTCTCAAGCGCCTTGGTATTCTCTACCAGTCCACCTGTGTCGGTTTAGGGTACGATCTTATGTAAGAGCTATTTCCAGGAACCTCTAAGCAGCCCATTCAATCCGATAAGGATGAACTACCCTCGAGATCCGTCACTTCTTACTGGCCCAGGAATATTAACCTGGTTCCCATCGACTACGCCTTTCGGCCTCGCCTTAGGGGTCGGCTCACCCTGCTCAGATTAGCTTTAAGCAGGAACCCTTGGACTTTCGGCGACAGGGTCTCTCACCCTGTTTGTCGCTACTCATGTCATCATTCTCACTAGTGATCTCTCCACCGGATCGCTCACGCGCCGGCTTCACAGAAAGCACCATGCCTTGTGCTACCGCCTTCGGCTACTTGAGCACTTGCGTGTCCAAATATTCGACTGCGGTAATAAAGACAGGTCCTATGTCACACTACGCTCTGCTACCATGCCTTACGGCATCCTCAGCTTCGGCTCATGGCTTGAGCCCCGTTACATCTTCGCCGCAGGACAACTTATCTAGACCAGTGAGCTGTTACGCTATCTTTAAAGGATGGCTGCTTCTAAGCCAACCTCCTGGTTGTTTTGGTCGTCCCACCTGCTTTCCCACTTAGCCATGAATTAGGGGCCTTAGCTGGAGGTCAGGGTTGTTTCCCTCTTCACAACGGACGTTAGCATCCGCTGTGTGTCTGCCATCTAGTACTCCCGGGTATTCGGAGTTTGGTTAGGATCAGTAAGCCTGTGGGGCCCCATTACCCATCCAGTGCTCTACCCCCCGGGGTATTCGGATGACGCTCTACCTAAATAGATTTCGCAGAGAACCAGCTATCTCCGAGTTTGATTGGCCTTTCACCCCTAGGCACAACTCATCCCGACCTTTTTCAACAGGTGTGGGTTCGGACCTCCAGTAAGTGTTACCTTACCTTCATCCTGGTCATGCCTAGATCACTCGGTTTCGGGTCTGATCCCACGAACTCATGCGCCCTATTAAGACTCGCTTTCGCTGCGCCTACACCTAACGGCTTAAGCTTGCTCGTGAGACCAAGTCGATGACCCATTATACAAAAGGTACGCCGTCAGGGCTCAAGGCCCCTCCGACTGCTTGTAGGCGTCCGGTTTCAGAAACTGTTTCACTCCCCTCGTCGGGGTGCTTTTCACCTTTCCCTCACGGTACTGGTTCACTATCGGTCAGTAAGGAGTACTTAGCCTTCGGGGGTGGTCCCCCGATCTTCAGACAGAATTTCACGTGTTCCGCCCTACTTAATACGTCCCTCAAAGCTTCCTATACGGGGCTGTCACCCGCTATGGCCATGGTTTCCAACATGTTCTAGTCACTTATCAGGCTCGGCTGGTTCCCGTTCGCTCGCCGCTACTAGGGAAGTCTCTATTGATGTCCTTTCCTCCGGGTACTTAGATGTTTCAGTTCCCCGGGTTTGCTCTTATAAACCTATGTATTCAGTCTATAAGTACCTGGTTCAGCCGGATATAAAGTGCCATCTCACTCGAAAGTGGTCAGGCAATTATATCAAACTGTCAGGTGGGTTCCCCCATTCGGAAATTCATGGATCAAAGCCTATTCTCAGCTCCCCATGACTTATCGCAGAGTATCACGTCCTTCATCGCCTCTTACTGCCTAGGCATTCACCAAACGCCCTTTTCGCGCTTGATTTGATCCAGAAAGAGCAAAACTGAGAACCAAAAGGTTCTCGCCATCTTGCAGGCCGACACAAGCTGGTAAGATGTGACGGCGCGCTTTCCAAACCAAAAGCATACATTTTCCCGCCAGACCTCTCAGGTCTGACATAAGATCACATCCACCGTATGAAGCGGATGCGTCTTGGTTCAAGACCGTGCGATCTTGAACCGGTTAGTGTATTTTGACTTGGACAACACTGCGATTTCAGAAGGGATACGTCATTAAAGATCGAGGAAACAATCTTTAAAACGCCTCTCGCACCCAGTGGGTGCAAGTCCATCTGAGATCAACCACTTACGCGTGATGATCAACAGTGTTGCATTTTAATCTCTCTATACGATGTCAATTGGCACCTCCTTGCGGAGGCACCGCTGTCCAAATGGACGAGAAAACACTCTAAAGTGTTTGCTGATACATTCAGACGGCTAAGGTCGAACTATGGCCATTCTCGCGACTGACACTTTCTTGCAGAAAGTGCAAAGTGATGGTGGAGCCTATCGGGATCGAACCGATGACCCCCTGCTTGCAAAGCAGGTGCTCTCCCAGCTGAGCTAAGGCCCCGTTATCACAAAGTGATGGTGGGTCGAGGAGGACTTGAACCTCCGACCTCACGCTTATCAGGCGTGCGCTCTAACCACCTGAGCTACCGACCCAAGACAGACCGGTAGTGGCCTGTAAATTCTAGTGTTACGAAGAGATATGAGGACGGCCTGGTCCGAGTTTGATCAACTATTACGTTGATCTTATGCTACATTGAATGTCCTACCGCCTATCCGGCTAAGTGAGGACTGTAGCTGCTAAGTGTTCCACGAGTAAGAACAAGTTCTTGCTGCTAGGAACATCCTTAGAAAGGAGGTGATCCAGCCGCAGGTTCCCCTACGGCTACCTTGTTACGACTTCACCCCAGTCGCTGAGCCTACCGTGGTCCGCTGCCTCCTCGAAAGGTTGGCGCACGGCCGTCGGGTAGACCCAACTCCCATGGTGTGACGGGCGGTGTGTACAAGGCCCGGGAACGTATTCACCGCGTCATGCTGTTACGCGATTACTAGCGATTCCGACTTCATGGGGCCGAGTTGCAGACCCCAATCCGAACTGAGACAGCTTTTTGGGATTAACCCATTGTCACTGCCATTGTAGCACGTGTGTAGCCCAACCCGTAAGGGCCATGAGGACTTGACGTCATCCACACCTTCCTCCCGCTTATCACGGGCAGTTTCCCTAGAGTCCCCGGCCAAACCGCTGGTAACTAAGGATGTGGGTTGCGCTCGTTGCCGGACTTAACCGAACATCTCACGACACGAGCTGACGACAGCCATGCAGCACCTGTCACTGATCCAGCCGAACTGAAGGAAAGTATCTCTACGATCCGCGATCAGGATGTCAAGGGTTGGTAAGGTTCTGCGCGTTGCTTCGAATTAAACCACATGCTCCACCGCTTGTGCGGGCCCCCGTCAATTCCTTTGAGTTTTAATCTTGCGACCGTACTCCCCAGGCGGAATGCTTAATCCGTTAGGTGTGACACCGAATAGCATGCTACCCGACGTCTGGCATTCATCGTTTACGGTGTGGACTACCAGGGTATCTAATCCTGTTTGCTCCCCACACTTTCGCACCTCAGCGTCAGTATCGAGCCAGTAAGCCGCCTTCGCCACTGGTGTTCCTCCGAATATCTACGAATTTCACCTCTACACTCGGAATTCCACTTACCTCTCTCGAACTCAAGACTAGCAGTATCAAAGGCAGTTCCAGGGTTGAGCCCTGGGATTTCACCTCTGACTGACTAGTCCGCCTACGTGCGCTTTACGCCCAGTAATTCCGAACAACGCTAACCCCCTCCGTATTACCGCGGCTGCTGGCACGGAGTTAGCCGGGGTTTCTTTACCTGCTACCGTCATTATCTTCACAGGCGAAAGAGCTTTACGACCCTAAGGCCTTCATCACTCACGCGGCATCGCTAGATCAGGCTTGCGCCCATTGTCTAAGATTCCCCACTGCTGCCTCCCGTAGGAGTCTGGGCCGTGTCTCAGTCCCAGTGTTGCTGATCATCCTCTCAAACCAGCTAAAGATCGTAGACTTGGTAGGCCATTACCCCACCAACTATCTAATCTTACGCGGGCCGATCCAAATCCGATAAATCTTTCCCCCGAAGGGCGTATACGGTATTACTCTCAGTTTCCCGAGGCTATTCCGTAGATCTGGGTACGTTCCCACGCGTTACTAACCCGTCCGCCGCTAGATCCGAAGATCCCGCTCGACTTGCATGTGTTAGGCGTGCCGCCAGCGTTCGTTCTGAGCCAGGATCAAACTCTCAAGTTGAAATGCATTACTGCATAACCTTGACGTTCGAACCTCTGCACATCGCCCTACCTATCAAATAAGTAGGGACTTCTGTTTGTTGTGCTTCAGTTAACAAAGTTAACAAAAAGCCGACAAACAGTGAAGCTGACACTCTATAATCGGTAGCGAGTAAAACCCATTCCCTAAGAGCGCGATATGCTGAGCTTCGTCAGTCGATAAGACCAAACCGCCCACATATCTCTTCGTTCAACCAAATTTTCAAAGAGCCAGAGACAAAAACCAGACCAGTGCGCCAAACCTCTTCAGCGCGCCCGCCCAGATCAAACCTCAAAATTTTCTTCCGCGTCCCAATCCGAACTTCCCTAAGTCACTCTCGCGACCCCGTTCCGTCCGCCCCGTTCAGCGCCCCGTCAGTGACTGCGTCGCTGCCGGTGAAGGGGGTTCTAAGGCGAGTGCGACAAACCCGCAACCCCTTTTTTCAGTTTTATGACAGATAGATCGAAAAACAAAGCAACCCACTGTTAATAAACATATTTTTTTATGACTTTTCTTGCGCACCCTCCCCAAAACCTATCAACCCCAACCCGCCACGTCAGGCGCCAACGCAACAGACCCGGGTTATCCACACCGCCCCGCGCAACATTTGGTATTCAAAGGCCAAATCACCACAAATCACATCAGGAATCACAGATGAATCTCTCCAAAACGCAAACCCACACGACTCGCCCAAACATCAACAGCCTCACACACGCCTGGGGATCAATCGCGCAATCGGAACCCGGATCAAAAGCAAAACTCCGATACCAGTCAGATACAGCAACGGCTCAAGCTGCCACCCTTTGCGCAGGATGACAAAGTGGATGCCTCCCAAAGCCACCGCCGGATAGACCAACCAATGCAGTCGGCGCCAGTTCGCACCAAGCTTACGGATGGAATAGCGGTTGGACGTGATCGCCAGCGGGATCAGCAGCAGTAAACCGGCCATGCCGATGGTAATATAGGGGCGCTTATAGAGGTCAGCGATGATCTGACTCGGAATGCGGACATCCAAAAGCAGCCAGACCAAAAGATGCAGCACAATATAGAAGAAGGCGATCAGGCCAAGCGCACGGCGGAATTTAAACAGGTTGATGCGCGCGTAAGTGCGCAGGGGCGTCACGCAAAGAGAGGCAATCAGAACCTGAAGGCCCAAAATGCCAATCGCATGTTCCATCGCTTTGATCGGCTCAACGCCCATGCGCCCAGTGACCCCGGCATAGAAGTACCACGCAGGCGGGATCAGCGAGCCTATATAAAGAGGCCAGGTCGGGATCTTGCGGGCAAGGCGATTGATCTGGTCTCTCACGGCTTAATACTCTTTGCTCAGGTTCATGCCTTTATACAGGCTGGCAACCTGGTCTTCGTAACCGTTGAATTTGATCGTCGCGATCCTGGGGGCAAACACGCCACCACCAATGCGGCGCTCGCTGGCTTGGGTCCAACGCGGGTGATCCACCTCTGGGTTGACGTTGGAATAGAATCCATACTCGCGATGATTGATCGCCTTCCACGTGTTCACCGGCTGGGTCTCCATCAAAGTGATTTTCACAACCGACTTGATCGACTTGAACCCGTATTTCCATGGCACCACCAAACGCAGCGGTGCGCCGTTTTGATTGGGCAGCTCTTTGCCATAAAGCCCGGTCGCCATAATGGTCAGGGGATGCATCGCCTCGTCCAAACGCAGGCCCTCGACATAGGGCCAATCCAAAATGGCGCGCTTTTGCCCCGGCATTTCTTCCGGGCGATAGAGCGTTTCAAAGCGGACATATTTGGCAGAGGGTTCGACACCCGCAAGTTCGAGAAGCTGGCGCAGTTCAAACCCGTTCCACGGGATCACCATCGACCAGGCTTCGACACAGCGGAACCGATATATGCGCTCGTCGATATCCATCTTAGCGAGGATATCCCCAAGACCATAAGAGCCCGGACGCGACACCAGCCCGTCGATCTCGACAGACCATGGATCAGTGGTCAGCGATCCGGCATAACGCGCAGGGTCTTCCTTGCCGGTGCCAAACTCATAGAAATTGTTATAGGTGGTGATCTCTTTAAAGCTGTTCGGCGTCTCAGTGGTGTCGAAGCCTTTGATCTGAAACTCCGGCACCTCCTGCGCACGCGCGCCCGTGGCGGCCAACAGACCCGCCCCGGTGATCCCGCCCAAAAGGGCACGACGATTAAGGTAGGTCTGTTCCGGCGTAACAGTCGAGTAAGGCAGGCTGTGCGTCTTGGACATGGGTCGCTCCTCTTGGCTTTAGAAGAGAGTAGCCCGGCCCGCATCAACCGCCAAACAAACTCATGTCACATCTGCGTTGGGGTTTTGTAACTTTCCGCATCAAAACTTGGCACAATACGGTCCAGCGGGATCGACGTCCCATCGGCCTGAACGATGCGCACATGACGTCGCCGCATTTGCCGAGGCTCCAACACACCAACCGAATGCGCGATCATTTCAAGCTCATAGGTCGAGGCCTTGGCGTAGGCTGCAACCTTTTTATACTTGTCATTGACCACAAGCCCGCCCTGAAGATGCGGATCATGGGTGGTGATGCCGGTGGGACAGGTGTTCTTGTTGCATTTGAGTGCCTGAATACAGCCCAGAGAGAACATAAAGCCGCGCGCCGAGGCGACAAAATCCGCGCCAGCGCAAATCGCCCAAGCAATATCCGCAGGATTCACAAGCTTGCCTGCCGCCACAATCCGAATGCGATCATGCAGACCGTATTTGTCGCGCAAATCGACAATGCGGATCAGCGCTTCTTTGATTGGCATCCCCACAAGGTCAATCAGCGGCATCGGGGCCGCGCCTGTGCCGCCTTCGCCACCATCAATGGTGATGAAATCCGGCGCGCACTCCGGCCCGCGCTCGGCGATCATCTCAAAGAACTCCGCCCAAGGCCGCGATGAGCCGACGACGAATTTGAACCCAACGGGTTTGCCGGTGACTTCGCGGATGTGGCCGATGAAATCCAAAAGATCGCTAAAATCATCCACTTCGCGGTGGCGGTTCGGGGAAATGCCGTCTTCACCCGGTTTCAACCCACGGATTTGCGCAATCTCTGGCGTGATCTTGGCGGCGGGAAGAATGCCCCCTTTGCCAGGTTTTGCCCCCTGCGACAGTTTGATTTCAAACATCCGCACGGTTTCATGCGCCGCCATCGCGCGCAACTTGTCATCATCCAGATTGCCCGCGTCATCGCGAATGCCGTATTTCGCTGTACCAATTTGATAGACAAGATCCGCCCCACCCTCCAAGTGGAACGGCGACAAACCGCCCTCGCCGGTGTTCAACCAAATGCCCGCTTCCTTCGCGCCCTTTGAAAGCGCCAAAACAGCCGGTTTGGAAATCGCGCCATAGGACATGCCGGAAATGTTAAAGATGGATTTGGCGGTGTAAGGCACCCGGCAATGCGGACCGATCACCATCGGGTCCGTGGAGGTGAATTGATCATCGAGCGGCGGAAATGGCGCGTTCATGAAGATCGGTGTGCCCGGGATCGACAGGCTACGGGTTGAACCAAAGGCCACGGTGTTGCCCTTGCCATCCGAGGCGCGATAAATCCAGTCCCGCTGGGCGCGGTTAAACGGCATTTCTTCGCGGTCCATGGCAAAGAAATATTGCCGAAAGAATTCGCCCAAAGAGGAAAACAAATGCCGAAAGTGGCCGATAACGGGATAGTTGCGCAGGATCGCGTCCCGTGTCTGGCGTTTGTCGAGGACATAAAGGGCCAGCGCCGCCAGCGCCATGAACCCAATTGCCAGAACAAAGATAAGCGCGAGCACCTGAAGGGCCCCCATTGTCCAATGCCAAACCGTCATAGAAAACCTCGTGAGCTGATGCTGTGCGTTGCCGGACCCTGCCACAGTGACACGGAAACGCAACCGCCTTTCCGTGCATGTTAGCGTAAACGTTCCCGCGTCAGCGTGCAGAGCAAACATCCTGCAGTGCAGCGTGACAGGCGACATCAGATATGACTAGGATCGGCAGATAAAAGGGAAGCCTATATGTGGAAAGCACTCACCATCTGTCTGGCCATCACGTTGAGCGCAGGGAGCGCCATGGCCGAAGGGATCACCCATAAAATCGCCATCCATGTCGACGACAGTGACATGCGGGTGATGAACATGGCGCTCAACAACGCAAGCAACGCGCGCGCCTATTTCAACTCCATCGGCGACACTGTCATTCTTGAAATCGTCGCCTATGGTCCGGGGTTGCAAATGTTTCTCAAAGACCAAAGCCCTGTGGCGGACCGGATCGAAATCATGGCGCTTGAGTTTCACGACGTACAGTTTTCGGCCTGTGAAAACACTCTGCGCGCGATGAGCAAGAAAATGGACAAGCCGCTTGAGGTGCTCGACGAGGCGATTGTCGTGCCCTCCGGTGTCGCGCGGTTGGTGGAATTGCAAGAAGCGGGCTACAGCTACATCAAGCCGTAAGAGACGACAGAAAAAGGCGGCCCGCACAGGCCGCCTTTTCCGAGCTTCAAGATGTGCTGGGTCAGTGAACCACGGCATCATCCGGTTTGGACTGATGGGTCGCCCCGGTTTTTTCCCCGATCAAAAGCCCGCCAGAGCCAGCAGAAACCGGGAGCGTATCGCCATCCACGACATCGCCCGACAGCAACAGTTCCGCCAGCGGGTCCTGCAACGCGCGTTGGATCACACGTTTCAAAGGCCGCGCACCAAACACCGGGTCATAGCCTTCGTTGGCCAGCCATCCTTTGGCACCGGAATCCACCGCCAAACCAATGTTGCGTTTCGCCAGACGCTTTTCGAGCAACGCAAGCTGGATCTCAACGATCCCACCCATGTCCTCGCGCCCAAGCCGATCAAAGATGATCGTCTCATCCAGACGGTTGAGGAACTCTGGCCGGAAATGCGCCCGCACCGCGTCCATCACATCGCGTTTGGCTGCGGCATTGTCCGCGCCATCCGGCAATTGGCTCAGCGCCTGCGCCCCAAGGTTCGACGTCAGGATGATCAGCGTCTGTTTAAAGTCCACGGTCCGGCCCTGACCATCGGTCAGAATGCCATCATCCAAGACCTGCAACAGCACGTTGAACACATCCGGGTGGGCCTTTTCGACCTCATCGAACAACACGACCTGATAGGGTCTGCGCCGCACGGCCTCGGTCAAAACACCACCCTCGTCATAACCGACATAGCCCGGAGGCGCGCCGATCAGGCGAGACACGCTGTGTTTCTCCATGAACTCAGACATGTCGATGCGCACCATCGCATTGTCATCGTCAAACAGGAACTCAGCCACCGCTTTGGTCAGTTCGGTTTTCCCGACGCCCGTTGGCCCAAGGAAGAGGAACGATCCCAACGGACGGTTTTCGTCATTGAGACCCGCCCGCGCGCGCCGCACCGCATTGGCAACGGCATGAACGGCGGTCTCCTGACCAATGACCCGTTTGTGCAGGCCATCTTCCATCCGCAACAGCTTGTCGCGTTCGCCTTCCAACATCTTAGAGGTCGGAATCCCGGTCCAGCGCTCGACCACGCCGGCGATCTGCTCCGGTCCTACGGCCTCTTCGACCATGAGATCCTGATCTTCTGCCGCTTCGGCCTCCACCAGCTTTTTCTCAAGCTGCGGGATCACGCCGTAGGACAGCTCACCCGCCTTGGCCAGATTGCCCTCGCGTTTGGCGATTTCCAAATCGGCTCGCGCCCGGTCGAGTTTCTCTTTCAGGTCGCGCGCGCCCTCGAGTTTTTGCCGCTCGGCTTCCCATTTCGCCGTCATCGAGTCGGATTTCTCCAACAGATCTGACAGCTCTTCTTCGAGTTTCTCAAGCCGCCGTTTGGAGGCCGCATCCTCTTCTTTTTTCAAAGCCTCGGCTTCAATCTGAAGCTGAAGGATAGAGCGGTCCAGCGCATCCAATTCTTCGGGCTTGCTGTCCACTTCCATCCGCAGGCGCGACGCCGCCTCATCGACCAAGTCGATGGCTTTGTCCGGCAAGAACCGATCCGTAATATAGCGGTGGCTGAGCGTCGCCGCCGCCACCAGCGCCGAGTCCGAAATCCGCACCCCGTGGTGGAGTTCGTATTTTTCTTTGATGCCACGCAGGATGGAGATCGTGTCCTCGACTGTCGGTTCTTCAACCACAACGGGTTGGAACCGCCGCGCCAAAGCCGCGTCTTTTTCCACATATTTGCGGTACTCGTCCAAGGTCGTCGCACCGATACAATGTAACTCCCCGCGCGCCAGCGCCGGTTTGATCAGGTTCGCGGCATCCATCGCCCCGTCTGTTTTGCCCGCACCCACAAGTGTGTGCATCTCATCAATAAAGAGGATGACTTCGCCACTCGCGGCTTCAATCTCTTTGAGAATGGATTTCAACCGTTCCTCAAATTCACCGCGATATTTCGCACCGGCAATAAGCGAGCCCATATCAAGCGCCAAGAGGCGTTTGTTTTTCAGGCTCTCCGGCACGTCGCCGTTGACGATCCGCAGCGCAAGCCCTTCGGCAATCGCGGTTTTACCCACGCCCGGCTCCCCGATCAAAACCGGGTTGTTTTTGGTGCGGCGTGACAACACCTGCATGGAGCGACGAATTTCTTCGTCACGGCCAATGATCGGGTCAATCTTACCCTCACGCGCCGCTTCGGTCAGATCACGCGCATATTTGTTCAGGGCATCATAGCCATCTTCGGCCGAGGCACTGTCGGCCGTGCGGCCTTTGCGGATGTCATTGATTGCCGCGTTCAGTTTCTTGGCGTCAATGCCACCTGCTTCCAACGCATCCTTGGCCTTGGATTTTACAATCGCAAGCGCGGTCAAAAGCCGTTCGACGGGCACAAAACTATCGCCTGCCTTTTTGGCAAGCTTCTCGGCCTCATCAAGGACTTCGGCAATGCTCCGATCCAAATAAATCTGACCCGCGTCGCCGGTGACCTTGGCGATTTTACCCACGGCAGCCTCGACAGCAGACAGGACCAGTTTCGGGTCACCGCCGGCATTTGAAATAAGGTTGGTTGCAAAGCCCTCTTCGTCGTCCATGAGGGCTTTCAAAAGATGCTCCGGCACCAAACGTTGGTGATTTTCGCGCATCGCAATGGTCTGTGCCGCTTGGATAAACCCGCGGGCACGTTCGGTGAATTTCTCCATATTCATACTGTCTCTCCTTCAGTAAGCGTCCCGCAATCGCGATGCCCGAATACGGCACATCTTGGGGTGGGACCTTGATCTTTAGATGGGGTCAGATCGCAGGCTCCGCAAGAGGGACTGTTGCCAAATTGAAACATTTTCACAGCCGACCTCGCCGCCCCTAAACCGCATTGGGCACATCCGGCTCTTGACCCACGCGGGCGTTCTGCGCAGGAAGGGGAAACCTGTGAAAGAGGATGCTCCCATGACCGCTGATGACCGCCTGATCGTTGCCCTTGATGTCCCAAATGTCGTGCAAGGCCTCGCCTTGGCCGACAAAATCGGCGATGCCGTATCGTTTTACAAAATCGGGCTTGGCATGTTGACGAGTGGCGGCTTTGCCTTGGCCAATGAGCTTAAACAAGAGCGCGGCAAACGCATCTTTTTGGACATGAAATTCTTTGACATCGGGGCCACTGTTGAAAACGCCGTGCGCGGCGTGGCCCAGCATGACATGGATTTTCTCACCGTCCATGGCGATCCTTATGTGGTCAAAGCCGCGAAAGAGGGCGCGTCCGGGTCTGACATGAAAATCCTTGCGGTCACGGTGCTGACCTCTTTGGACCGGGCCGATCTGGACGGTGCGCTGATCAAATCCGGCGAGATCCGCGATCTGGTGCAAGAACGCGCGGGCAACGCTTTTCTAGCGGGGGCCGATGGCGTGATTGCCTCACCGCAGGAGGCCGCTCTGATCCGCGCCCTGCCCGAAGCCCGTGGCAAACTGATCGTCACCCCCGGCGTACGACCGATGGGGGCCGCGCTTGGCGATCAAAAACGTGTGGCAACCCCGGCGCAGGCCATTCGCGATGGCGTCGATCATATCGTGGTCGGGCGTCCGGTTTGGCAAGATGCGAACCCGCGTGAAGCGGCGCTGCGTATTCAGCACGAGATTGCCAACGCCCGCACATGGAACCAGTGACGTTTTCCTAAATCACAGCCCGAGCGCATCAAGCGCCCGGGTCAATCTTTGACGCAAAGAGATCACAGCGTCAGAGCGGGTGGTGAAATCGCGTGCGGGCATCCACGCCCAACACTGCCCTTCATCGCCCAAACGCACATCCTGATCCGCGAGCTCCTCCCACCGGGCGACAAAGAAATGCACCTTTGTCTCCGGGTTGGAGTGACCGTTCTCTTCGACGTGATAGATCACGCGAGACAGCTCGATTTTGATCGAAAGTTCCTCAAACAACTCGCGGGCGGCTGTCGCAAACGGCGTCTCCACCCCTTCGCGTCCGCCGCCCGGAAGGTCCCATTGATTGGGATAGGGAATGTCGGGGCAATCATCGCGCAACAGCGTCAGGACATCATCCCCACGCAGAATCGCGATCTTCGCCCCATCAAAGGGCCGCACGACGTCAAACGTCGTCATTGATGTCTTTGTCCCAGACTTTGACCTGACCTTTGCGAATGCCAAACACTTGACGCATCGCAAACCATGCCAAAAGTGAAATCACCGCAAAAATCAGCACCAAAACCGCTAGGTTCGATCCGAACCAGCCCAAAAACAGCAACAGCGCCACAATTGCCGCGCCCACAGCAAAGCCTAAAAACACAAAACCCGCGACCATGACCTCAAGCGCGAACAAGATGATCGCAGCCAAGCCCCAGACCCACCATTCCAAAAACAGAATGACTTGCTCCATCACGCTTTGCCTTTGAACAGTTTGAACGCGTCGCCAAAGGCCTCCAAAGCCGCCGCCGGAACCACGATGGTTTGTTTGCCCGAGCCTTCGCCCAAGGAAACCAGCGCCTCAACCTGCTTCAAAGCCACTTGGTATTGCGCGGCCTCCAGACCGTTTTTGGCAATCGCTTCGGCAACAACACCCGTGGCGTAGGCTTCGGCATCGGCCTGCACCCGGCGGGCTTTGGCGGTTTGCTCGGCGGAATAGAGTGCCGCATCGGCGGCCAGTTCGACAGAGCGCTTTTGACCTTCCGCTTCCATCACCGTCGCACGGCGGGCCCGCTCGGCGTTGAGCTGTTGCATCATCGCGGCGCGGGTGGCCTCATCAAGGTTCACGTCAAGGATTTCAGCCCGCGTCACCTCGATACCCCAATCATTCACCGCCTCTTCCACCGATGCTTTGATCGTCGTGATCAATGAGGATCGGTTGGATTGCACCTCATCCAACTCCATTTTCCCGATCTCAGAACGCACAATCCCGGCCACAGTCGTCGCAATAGCGGCATCCACATCACGAATCCGGTACACGGTCCGCTCGGGTTCGGTGATGCGGTAAAACACCGAGGTTTCGACTTTGACCAACACGTTGTCCGAGGTGATCGCGTCCTGCATCGCATTGGGAAGCTGGCGTTCAAGAATGGAAATTTTATGGGCCACAATGTCGATCAAGGGGATGACAAAGTTGATCCCCGGGCCAAGCACGGTGCGCAGACGACCGAACCGTTCAACGACAAATTTCTCAGACTGCGGGACAATCCGCACGCCTTTGAGAACAAGCAAAACAATGAAAAACGCCAAGGCCAAGGTGACAATATTGCCGCCGGTGAGAAACTGGTAAGGATCGAACTGGTTCATGAAAACTTTCCCGATGACATGGAATAATGGGGCCGAGGATAGCCCTTCTCTTTAGGTGGGTATAGACTGACAGGAGGTCAAGGAACACCCATATGCCCGCGCTTTGCCGTGATTGCCTTACGATGTTTGAAACTGGTGCTCGCTGCCCCGCCTGTGGGCGGCCGAGGGTGATTGCGCATCCCGAACTGTACGATCTGGCCATCGCGCATATGGATTGCGACGCGTTCTATGCCTCCGTGGAGAAACGCGACAATCCTGAATTGCGCGACAAGCCGGTGATCATCGGCGGCGGCACACGGGGGGTGGTTTCGACCGCCTGTTACATCGCGCGGATCAAAGGGGTTCGCTCAGCCATGCCCATGTTCAAAGCCCTCGCCCTTTGTCCCGAAGCGGTGGTGGTTCCCCCCCGCATGGCAGCCTATGCCGAGGCTTCGCGCGCCATCCGCGACATGATGAACGAACTCACCCCGGATGTGGAACCCCTCTCGCTGGATGAGGCATTTATGGACCTGCGCGGCACGGCGCGGCTGCATGGTCGCCCGCCAGCGGTGATGTTGGCCCGGCTGGTCAAACGGATGCATACGGAGTTGGGGCTGACCGGATCTATCGGGCTGAGCCACAACAAATTCCTCGCCAAAGTCGCGTCTGATTTGGACAAGCCGCGTGGGTTTTCCGTCATTGGTGCCGCGGAAACTCTGGCGTTTCTGGCTCCAAAACCCGTGAGCCTGATCTGGGGCGTTGGCCAAGCCACCCGCACCTCTTTGGAAAAGGCTGGGATACGGACCTTTTCCGATTTGAGGCGCTGGGAGAAAGACGATTTGCACCAGCGGTTCGGTTCAATGGGGGATCGGCTTTGGCACCTGGCACGCGGCCAAGACAGCCGTAACATTTCCGCCAAACGCCCGGTCAAATCCATCTCCAAAGAGACCACCTTCTTGGAAGACACCGCTTCGCTCGACATTTTGGACGGGCATATCTGGCGACTGGCTGAACAGGTCTCCGACCGCGCCAAAGCCAAAGAGACTGCGGGGCGGGTGGTCACGCTCAAACTCAAATGCAGCAATCACAGCACGCTGACGCGACGTGTGACGCTGCATGAACCCAGCAATATGGCCGACAAGATGTATCGCACTGCACGCGGACTTTTGGATGGCGCGATCGACAAAGGACCGTTTCGATTGATCGGTGTCGGCCTCTCGGATTTGGTGCCCGCCGATCAGGCGGATGTCTCGGCGGATTTACTCGACCCGGATGCGATCAAACGCGCCCGCGCCGAACGCGCCAGCGATGAGATTCGTCGCAAATTTGGCAAAGACGCGATTCGCAAAGGCCGCGCGCTTCGGTAGATGCGGCTTATTCCGCCGCCAAAGGCAGCCGCTCGACCCCGATGTCAGCAATCACTTCCGCCGCCGCACTGACACGCGCCCGAATATCACTAAAATCGGGGCGCGGCTCAAGTGTGCACTCATCCATATAAAGCGAGCGATCAATTTCAACCTGAACCGCGTGACACCGCCGCGCCGGATGGCCGTAATGCTGGGTCACAAATGCACCTGCAAAGGGCACATTGCGCGACACTTCAAAGCCTTGTTGCCGAAACGCGCGCTCCACTTCGCTTACGACACCCGGATTGGCCGATGCGCCGTAGCGATCACCAATCACCACTTCGGGCCGCCGTCCTTTGCCACTGCGCACCACAGACAAAGCCTCACGCGGCATCGAATGACAATCAATCAAAATGGATTGGCCGAACAAGGCCAGCGATTCGTCGATCACCGCCTGAAGCAACCGGTGATAGGGCTTCCACACGGTCCTGATCCGTTGTTCGGCCTCTTCCCGGCTGATTTTCCCACGATAGATCGACCGCCCCCCCGCGACCACACGCGGAATCACCCCAAGCCCCGAGGCAATGCGCGGATTTAACCCGACGCGGGTGACGCCCGCCACCAAAGCCGGGTCCATTTCATCGACGCGCCGATTGAGATCAACCCAAGCCCTTGGATAGGTGGCCGACACCATCACCGCACCGAATCGTGGGACATCAGCATAGAGCCGATCCACATGCGCATCCTCAGAAGATCGGAGCTGAAGCGGGCTTAGAATCGACTGTTGTACCATCTCGGTGGGATAATCGCGCCCACTGTGAGGCGACGCAAAGACCACACAAGAGGTTCTCCTCTCTGGTCTTTGCAACAGATACGGCACTTTGCTCATGGGCACTCCCTTTCACCACGAACTATAAAGCCTTTTGTGCTTTTTCTGAATCACGAAAAGCGGAAAAGACCCCCTCCGGGTCACTCCTGTGGGCGTTTTGCATCCAATCCGTACCACCGATAAATTGCAAAACGCTTTAGACGCTGAAATTCAATGTCAAAAGTCCTTGAACAATCATTCGACTCCTCTTATACGCACCTCCACTGACGCGGGAATGCCCCGCGTCTTGTTCTTTGCGCTGCGAAGCGAAACGAGAACAAGGCGCGAGTTTCCCAAGGAGGAATGGGTGTATAGCTCAGTGGTAGAGCACTTCGTTGACATCGAAGGGGTCACAAGTTCGAACCTTGTTACGCCCACCATTCTCCACCGTTAGATTGGTTTTAACAGGCGCACGCAGGCGCCGCGAAAAGGAGAAAGACTATGAAAGTTCGTAACTCGCTCCGCTCGCTGAAAAACCGGCACCGCGACTGCCGCGTCGTGCGCCGTAAAGGCCGCGTGTACGTGATCAACAAGACGCAGCGCCGTTTCAAAGCCCGTCAGGGCTGAGATCAGCAGCGATCAAAAAAAGCCGCTCGTGTTTCACGGGCGGTTTTTTTATGCCTACAGATCAAACAGGGCGCGCCGCCCCGACATCGACCGGGACGGCATGTCCTTTAAACTTTGCGGTAAATCTCATCCTCAAGTTCAGATGTGTCCACACCCAACGTTTCAAGCCCGCTTTCAAGGTAATCCGACAAAAGCGGAATGCCCAAAAGGTAGCGTTCCGTCGGGGCTGAGGCCTCCGTCTTGGCGGTTTCAAACGCCTCGTCATACTCATCAAAGGTCTCGCGTCCGACCCACATGATCGCCACCAATGCGGCTTTTTCGTCATCATTGAGGCCACGGATAAAGCTGGCCAATTCTCGTTCGGTGCCGTCAGAGGACCGGGATTCAAGAATCGTATCCGCATCGGCCTCATCAGATGGCGTATCCCAACGCCCCACCTTCGCGCCAAGCTCGCGGGCGCGGACAATCACAAAGGCAACTTTGTTTGGGCTGATATCCATCTTTCGCGTCCTCCAACTGTGCGTAAATGTTTGGTTCGTCTGTGGTAAACCACTGTGCAACGTCCGATATTAAGCGAACATGACACAGGTCAACACGCACAAAAGCCTACTCTGCTCAGAGCTTTGGCGCAATCGCTCCGACGTTTGAAACGCTCACGACGTCGGCATCGGGCGCGAGCTCTTCAAAGTCGAAATTATCAAGCCGATTGGCCCGTTTCCCGGCCTTTTCCGCCGAGATTTTGATCTCTTCGAGGTCTTTCGAGGCTTGGCCAAAATGCCGGTCCAAATTGCCGACGCGCTGCCCCAACCGTTCCACATCCCCGGACAAAAGCGACAATTCCTTGCGAATGGCCCCCGCCTGTTCGCGCATCCGGGCGTCTTTGAGAATCGCCCGCATCGTGTGCAACGTCGCCATGCAGGTGGTGGGCGACACGATCCAGACCTTTTTATCAAACCCCTCGCGCACCAGCTCCGGGAAATTGGCATGAAGCTCGGCATAGACCGCCTCTGAGGGCAAAAACATCAACGCGCCATCGGCGGTTTCGCCCTCAAGGATGTATTTTTCGGAAATGTCAGAGATATGCTTTTTCACCGAAGTCCGCATCATTTTCGCGGCCTCGTTCAGCTCCCATTGCGTGTCCGCACGCCGCAACGCCTCATAAGCCTCAAGTGGGAATTTGCTATCGACCACAATCGGTCCCGGCGGGTTTGGCAGGTGGATCAAACAATCGGCGCGCCGTCCGTTTGAGAGCGTCGCCTGCAACGTATAGCTGTCTTTCGGCAACGCCTTGCTGACGATGTCATTGAGCTGAATTTCGCCAAAGGCACCACGGGTTTGCTTGTTCGACAAGATGTCTTGCAGCGACAACACATTGCCCGACAGCTTTTCGATATTCGCCTGCGCCTTATCAATCGTCTCCAGCCGTTGCTGAAGCTCGCCTAATGAGTGCGCCGTGCGCCGCGCCGACCCCTGAAGGTTCTCGGACATCGCCAAAGACACATCGGACAGCCGTTTCTCCATCATCTGGATCATGTGGCTTTGTGCGGCGGCCTGGGCCTCGGAGACGTGTTGAAGCCCGCCCGCGAGTTGATGTTGCCCATCTGAGAGATGTTGAACCGTCTGACCCAAGCGCCCCATTTGCTGCATCATCGGTCCGCTCATCCGCATCGCAGCACCAGAGCGGCGCACCGACACAAACAGCAAAATCACCATGATCAAAACCAGCGCCGCGATGCCGCCAAACATCAAGATCAGCATCTGATCCAGCGCCACTCCCGTCTCCGTTATGTTGCCCATCAGGTCCGTCCGAACAGCCGTTCAATGTCGGACAGCTTGAGCTCGACATAGGTCGGACGGCCATGGTTACACTGACCCGAATGGGGCGTGGCCTCCATTTTGCGCAGCAAGGCGTTCATTTCCTCGGCATGCATCCGGCGACCTGAGCGGATCGAGCCATGGCACGCCACACGCGACAACACCGCCTCGATCCGAGCCTGGACAGTGTGACTGTCGCCCAAATCGGCCAGCTCGTCCAAAATGTCATTGATCATCGCCTTGGCATCAACGCGGCCCAGCACCGCAGGCGTTTCACGCACCGCAATCGCACCGCCGCCAAAGGGTTCGATCACCAACCCGAGCCGGGCCAGATCCTCGGCCAGATCCAAAAGCATCTGCGCGTCATTGGCGGAGAGATCCACCACTTCGGGGATCAAAAGCGCCTGTGATCTGACGCCATGTTCCGCCATCTGAGTTTTCAGTTTTTCATAGACCAGCCGCTCATGTGCGGCATGTTGATCGACGATCACAATGCCACGTTCCGTCTGAGCAATGATGTAATTTTCATGCACCTGCGCGCGCGCCGCCCCCAAAGGCAGGGCCTCGGTTTCGGGCTGTTGCGCGACCTGTTCCATCCGTGCAGAGGGCGCAGACATTTCGGCAAATCCCGGCGTCGTATTGCGCACGGGGTGTTCGGGCGCTTGCCACGCATAGCTTTGCGCCGCCCCTCGGTTGAGGGGCGATAGGGCGCGGCGTACCCGGCCATCGAAGGGCGATCCATTTGATAGACCCGCGGTTCCGTCACCTCCGGGCGCATTGCGCCCAAGGTTGCATTGGCCACCGTGGTCGACGCCCGATGCCCCGCCCCCGCCAAAGCATGACGCAGCGCCGAAACGATCAGCCCACGCGCAATGCCAGGATCGCGAAACCGCACTTCGGATTTCGCCGGATGCACGTTCACATCGACCAAATGCGGATCACATTCGAGGAACAAACAGGCCGCCGGATGGCGGTCGCGCGAGAGAAAATCAAAATAGGCGCCGCGCAGTGCTCCGACCAAAAGTTTGTCGCGCACCGGCCGGCCATTCACAAACAGGAACTGGGACACCGCAGAGCCGCGCGAATAGGTCGGCAACGCGGCATAGCCGGTCAGCGTCAAGCCTTCGCGCTCGGCATCAATCGCCAAAGCATTTTCGGCAAACTCTTTGCCCAAAACCTTGGCCAGACGTCCGTGCAGCGCATCAAACATATCGCCATTTTCGGGATCGACCCGGAACACCACCCGGCCTTCGCCGCCGCCCGACACATCGCGTAGCGTAAAGCCGACATAGGGTTCAGCCATGGCCAGACGTTTGATCACGTCCGAAATCGCCTGTGCCTCGGCCCGATCAGTGCGCAGGAATTTCAACCGCGCGGGCGTGGCGTAAAACAAATCACTCAATTCAACCACGGTGCCACGCGTCAAAGCGGCGGGTTTCACCGGGTCCATATAGCCGCCAGAGACCGACAGGGTGACACCCTCGCCGCCCTCGACACGAGAGGTGATTTTGAGCCGTCCAACAGCGCCCAGAGAAGGCAAAGCCTCGCCGCGAAAGCCAAAGGTGTGGATGTCCAAAAGATCGGAACCGTCGATTTTTGACGTGGCATGACGTGACAGCGCCAAGGGCAGGTCATCGCCAGTCATGCCACAGCCGTCATCACTCACCCGAATAAGGGTTTTGCCGCCATCGGCATAGTCGATCTCAACCCGGCGCGCACCCGCATCAATGGCGTTTTCCACCAGTTCTTTGACGGCAGAGGCAGGCCGTTCGACCACCTCCCCCGCCGCGATGCGGTTGATCGCGCCCTCATCCAGTTGACGGATCACAGGACGCGATTGGGATCGCGGCTCATCTTGGCTTATGTTGCGGTGAGGTAAATTCATGCCACTAGAGGTAGCATAATATTCTCCGATTCGACCACGACATTTCGACGTGGCTTTTCACCCGCCAACTCAGTTGGTTTGAAGTCCATCAGGCTGACCGACGACGACAAATGTCAGCGTCTGAGGATCATAAATCCGTTTGATCACCCGGTTTATGTCCTCCAAAGTGACAGCAGTCACCAAGTCATTGCGCGTGGCGATATAATCCGTAGAGAGCCCATCCATTTGCATACCCACAAGAATGCGCGCGATCGGCCCGTTGCCATCAAACCGCAACGCATAGGCGCCGGTCAGATAGGTTTTAGCCATATCAAGCTCTTCCTCGGTGATGCCATCAGCGGCGATTTTGGCCCATTCCTGTTTGACCACATCCACAGCCTCGGACACCGAGCCATTGCCGGATGAAAACTGTCCCATGATCAGCTCTGAATGGTCAAAAGCGACAAGATAAGCCCCGATTCCGTATGTCAGCCCGCGCTTTTCACGCACCTCACGCATCAAGCGAGAATCAGCGCCACCGCCCAGGATTTCATTGGCGATATAGGCCGGGATGAAATCGGGATCATCGCGCCGAATGCCCTTTTGGCCAAAGATCACAACGGATTGCGGTGTTTCAAACGGCACAACCGTGACACCACCGGCCAGAGCAGGATCGACACGGTTCGGCACCTCTGGCCCAGTTGCGGGAAGATCGCCAAGCAGATCATCCAAAAGTGTGGACAGCTCCTGAGCCGAAATATCCCCCACCGCGCCAACATAAATCCGATCGCGGGTCATCACACGGGACTTGGCGGCAAACATATCATCTCGGGTCAGGCCAGCGACGCTATCAAATGTGCCATTATCGTCGCTGCCGTAAGGATGATCGCCAAAGGCCATCGTATTGAACGCCTTAGAGGCAATGTCGCCGGGATCGGTTTCAGCATTGCGCAAGATCGACATCACCTGCCCGCGCACCCGATCCACCGCATCTTGGTCAAAGCGTGGCTCCATCAGGGCCTGACGCAAAAGCTGCATCGCTTCATCCCGGTTCTCCGTCAAGAACCGGGCGGAAATGGTGACCGAATCCTTATAGGCACCGAAATCAAAACTTGCGGCCAAGGCATCGCGGGCTTTGGCAAAGCCCTGCGCGTCCATATCGCCTGCGCCCTCTTCCAAGGTCGCCATCATCAAATTGACCTCACCGCGCTTGCCGGGACGATCCAACACTGTGCCGCCGCGAAAGCTGATTTCAAGGGCGGTGAAGGGGATCGAATGTTCCTCGACCAACCATGCTTTGATCCCGCCCGGCGTAGTGATGTCTTGGATCTCAACGGCGGCTTGCACGGGGAATGCGAACCAAACCAGCGCCATCAGCGCGACTGCGAAACGTTTCATCCGTTTGCCCCTTGTTGTGTCTCGGGTTGTTGCGCTGGCATAAGCCAACCTGTCACCGCATGACGGCGGTCAAACACCTCTGCGGCGGCCGCCATCACATCCTCCGGCGTCACCGCCTGAAGACGATCCGGCCAGGCCTCAATATCCTCAATCGACAGGCCAATCGCCAGTTCTTCGCCATATTGACGCGCGAGCCCTTCGATGTTGTCTTCGGCATAAATACGTCCGGCGCGCAGTTGGGTTTTGAGCCGCGCCAATTCATCCAGATCAATCCCGTCCGCCATGAATTTGGCAAGAGCTGCGTCCAGCGCATCCTCGCCGTCTTGCAGGGACACCCCCGGCTTTGGCACCATCACAAGACTAAAGGTGCCCTCGTCAATGGAAGAGCCATCATAATAAGCGCCGGCATAGATCGCCTTGGGGTTTTCAAACGTGAGCCTGCGCGCCAGAAAAGAGGTCGTTGAATTGCCCCCAAAAGCTCGGCCAAAATGCTCAGAGCGGCAGCTGTTTTTTGATCGCCGGGATTGCGCTCCGGGGCCAGATAGGTCCGCGCCACCGAGGGCTGCGCCACGCGCGCGTCCGTCATGGTCAAACGCCGTTCGGCCAATTGTGGCGGCTCAGAGGGGCGCACACGTGGGCCCAAATTTGGCGTTGGCTCAATCGGGCCGTAATAGGTTTTGGCCAGCTCATAAACCGCATCGGGATCAACATCCCCGGCGACAACCAAGATCGCATTATTGGGCGCGTAATAGCGGTGATAGAACGCAAAGGCGTCTTCACGATTGAGCTGTTCCATCTCATGCCGCCAGCCGATCACCGGGACGCCATAAGGATGATTCATATATTGAGCGGCGCGGGTTTGTTCGCGAAACAAAGCGCCGGGGTCATTGTCCGTGCGCTGGTTGCGCTCTTCCAACACCACCTGACGTTCCGTTGCGACATCCTCTTCGGTCATCTGAAGATGACGCATCCGATCCGCTTCCATCTCCATCATCAGGCCCAGCCGATCGGCGGCAATGCGTTGATAATAGGCGGTATAATCCCATGAGGTGAAGGCATTGTCCGAACCGCCATTTCGCGTCACGGTCTCAGAAAGCTCTCCTGCGGCCATTTTATCGGTGCCTTTGAACATCAAATGTTCAAGGAAATGCGCGATGCCGCTTTTGCCCATGGGTTCATCGGCGGCCCCGACTTTGTACCACACGGTATGGGCCACTACAGGGGCGCGGTGATCTTCGAGCACCACAACCTGCATGCCATTGTCGAGCGTATATGTGCTGACATCGGCCGCAAAAACGGGGGTAGAAAACGCAATCAGGGCTGCGATTAAGCCATGTTTCATCCGGTCACCTTCTTTGTCGGGTCCATTCGCGGACGACAAGCCCATAGTTGCGCGCAAACTGCGTGAAGGGCAAGGTGAGGTGACGGGGATTTGATCAGTCCGGAGGCGGGTTTAGTCCTGAGGCGCAGAGGGCACCACAATGCCCAAGGCGCGCAAGCGTTCCCATTCCGCGACAGCATCCAGAGCAAGACCGCGATAGGCCCGTTCGTAGGATTTTCCACCAAGGCCAAGCAAGCCAGAGCGGGCTTTGCTGCGGCGGGCGTCCGATTTCGCCAAATCAGCGCGAATCAAAGGGTCCACCCCATAGCGCGAGGCATAGCTAACGATGCCGCCATCAATCCCGGTTGCGGGCGGCACACGCCCTCCAAGCGCCAAAATCGCATCGGCTTTCGGCGTTGCATCCGTCAGATTGGTCCCTCCAGGCGTTGGCACCGGCAGAGAGGAAAAACTTGCGGGCTGCTGAAGTGGCTTGTTGGGCACGAGGCCAAACTCATCCGGTCCGATTTTGACCGCATTCGGCGTCAATTCGCGGCTCTGGCCACAAGCCACGAGCGCCGTCAAAGCCAAGAGGCACATGCCCGTGCGAACCGATTTTGAAACCATAAGACTTTCCTCCGCACCATCGCGTCAGAGCTATGTTTAGACCAAGGCGCGGTCAAGGTCACGCGCGGTTTTTGCGCTCGCCCGTGAAAAGGATAAGACCAAAGGCCCCAGCAAAAATGGCAATATCGGCGACATTGAACGCATAGGGATTTTTAAAGCCGCAGCAGGAGGTGTTCAGAAAATCCGCCACAGCGCCATAAAGGATGCGGTCCAAGGCATTGCCCAACGCGCCACCAATCAAAAGACCGGCACTGATTTGACCAAGCCGGGAGAAGTTTTCGCGTTTGACCCAGCTCAGGACCCAAGCCGAAATCACCACCGCCAAAATCACCCACCCCCAGCGCAAAAGCGCGCCATGTTCCGCGAAAAGCCCGAAATTCGCCCCGCGGTTCCATGCCATCCGAAACACCAGATAGGGGGGGACGACCTCGATCTCCCCCACCGATCTCAGATTGAGCGCATGGACCACGACCCATTTGCTGAGCTGGTCGATCACAAAAGTGATCAGCGCTGCATAAGCCGTGATCCGCATGTTGTGCCCTCAGTGACGGAAGTGACGCATGCCAGTAAAGACCATGGCGAGCCCGGCCTCGTTTGCGGCATCAATCACGTCGTTGTCGCGCATCGAGCCACCCGGCTGAATGACGCAGGTCGCACCTGCGGCCGCCGCTTCCAACAACCCGTCAGGGAAGGGGAAGAACGCATCAGATGCCACAGCGGAACCAATGGTCAGCGGCTGTGGCAGCCCCATAGCTTCGGCCATACGCTCAGCCTTTTTCGCCGCGATCAAGGCCGAGTCGAGACGCGACATTTGCCCCGCACCCACGCCCACGGTGGCTTGGTTCTTGACGTAAACGATGGCATTGGATTTGACGTGTTTCGCCACTTTCCACGCGAACAACAGATCTTTCATCTGCTCGGGTGTCGGCGCTTTCTCGGTGACGACTTTCAAATCATCCATGCCGACAAAACCCGCATCCTTGTCTTGGAACAGGTAACCACCCGCAACCTGACGGATGGTGTTGAGCTTGGCCAACACGTGCGGCAGGCCTTCGGTGGTCAACAGGCGCAGGTTCTTTTTCGCGGCGAAAATCGCTTTCGCCTCATCGGACGCGCCGGGGGCAATCACCACTTCGGTGAAAATCTCGGTGATGGCTTTGGCGGTTTCTGCGTCAAGCGCTTGGTTCAGCGCGACAATGCCACCGAACGCCGAAGTGCGGTCACAATCGAACGCGTTTTGATAGGCTTCCAAAAGCGTCGCACCTTTGGCCACACCACACGGGTTGGCGTGTTTGATCACCGCCACAGCGGGGCTTTCCGCCGGGTCAAATTCGGCCACCAATTCAAACGCCGCATCGGTGTCGTTGATGTTGTTGTAGGACAGTTCTTTGCCCTGATGCTGGGTGAAGGTCGCCACACCGGGACGGTCCGAACCATCGGTGTAAAACGCCGCAGATTGGTGCGGGTTTTCGCCATAGCGCAGGGTCTGTTTGATCTGACCGGCCACCACTCGGCGGCGCGGCGCGGTCTCGCCAATCGCATCGGCCATCCAATTGGACACGGCGGCGTCATAGGCGCCGGTGCGGGCATAGGCGATTTGCGCCAGCTTTTGACGGAACGCATAGGTGGTCTGACCATCATTGGTCTCAAGTTCGGCGATCAACGCATCGTAATCTTCGACATCCACCACAGTGGCGACAAACCCGTGGTTCTTGGCCGAGGCGCGGATCATTGCAGGCCCGCCAATGTCGATGTTCTCGATCATTTCGTCATAGTCCGCGCCGCGCGCCAAAGCGGCCTCAAACGGGTAGAGGTTCACCACCAAAAGGTCGATGCCACCAATCCCGTGCTCGTCCATCGCTTTGACATGCTCGGCATTGTCGCGCAGCGCCAAAAGACCACCGTGCACTTTCGGGTGCAGCGTTTTGACCCGGCCGTCCATCATCTCCGGGAACCCCGTGACCTCAGAGACGTCTTTTACGTCCAAACCCGCATCGCGCAGCGTTTTGGCGGAGCCGCCCGTGGACAAAAGCTCAACACCCTTTCCGGCCAAGGCGCGGCCCAACTCGATAAGGCCAGTTTTGTCAGAAACGGAAAGAAGTGCGCGACGCACAGGGTAAAGGTCGGTCATGTGGCAGTCCCCAAGGTAGCTCGAATGCAGGTCAGATCAGATCTCTGATCAACTCAAAGTCTCGTCGTCCATCTCAAGATCGCGGAGCGTCGTGGGCGTTTCCTGCGCTTTCGCGAGAGTCCAACGGACGCGCGTCGCATAATCCATTGCGGTCGCAGATAGAACCACTTGTTTCGCCGCACGCGGCTTTAATCGCGTTTTTTCGAGATAAACCGACCGTTCCAGGCTTAATTTCGCCCGTCCATCGTGGCGAAACACCCAAACCTCGCCGGATTTGAGCGCCATCGACACCGCCGCGCCCCCCATATCCAGTTCCGCATCCACATCGGGATGAAGGTGAAACCGGACCTGAAACGGGATGCCCTGAAGTTTCAACCGATCCATCATCCGATCAAACTGCGCCTCATCGGCGGCGGTGATCGTGGCCAATGTGTCTTCGCCTGCAATCCCGCGCCCATCGCGTGACAATTCGATCTGACGCACATGGGTCAACCCATGGGTGCGCATATAACCATTGTGTCCGGCGACGAACCCGCCGCCATCCTCAGAGACCCGGCGTTCAAGGCGCACATCGGTCGGCACATCGACCAAATATTCGCGCAAATGCCCGCCGATGATCTTTTTCGGACCAAGCCGCGATGAGGAAAACCCGTCGATGCCAAGCGTCGAATGCGACGGGGTTGCCCGCCCGGCGCGCCGCCATTCCGGGCCAAAACTGGCCCCTGCCCCGCAATTGACAATCAACGGTCGCCGCCCGGACGTTAGCTCAAAGGCAAGCGTCGAAGCATGAGCATTGAACGAGCTTTCAAGCCCCGGAGGGGGGCCACATCAACGATGATCGAGGTGCGCCCTGCCGAGAGTCTGAGATAGCCCATATGCAGCTCTTCGCCGGGCGCAGCTTTGTTTCCTGAGGCCGCCAGTGCGTGGTCCAATCGGCCCTCCGTGCCACGCCCACCGCCATGAAACCGCGCCAATCCGCCGTCTGAATGGCGCAGCGCGCGCAGGGTCGGGGCAATGCGGTCTATCGCGGCCAAATGCGCCTCTTCGGCAATTTTCCCGGCCTCAGACAACGCGCTCGCGGCCCAGGTCAAAAGCGTGAACACTTCCAGCAATTCTTCGGGGTTGCGCGTCGGCAGACCGCCCTCTGTATCAATCTGGGTCTGGCATTCATGCGCCAGCGCGGTCACGGCGGGGGAGACGTGTTCTTCCATCCCCTCAAGCGACAGCCCCGCGTAAATCAACCCGGTCAGAGCCTCAAACCGGGGCAGGCCCGGACTGGCCGTTTGCCAGCGCCGAGACAGAAAAATCGTTTGTTGGGCAAGGGTTTGAAAAAAGGCGTTGGAGACTTCGGTCTCACGGCCCGACAGGAAAAACAGCGCGTGATTGATCCAGCGGATCAGCCGACGCCCTGTTAGATCCGGCGTCCACCCCGGTCCCGTGCCGCGCGCATAGCGGTCCATCCAGACTTCGATCCAGTCCTGCACCCGCGTGCGCGCATTGATATCGCCAACGGCAGCCAGATCATCCATCCAGGCAAAGCCATGCAGCTCTTCGACAAAGGCAGAACTCGGCGCATCCAAGTCCCAAATTGACGTGTTCGGCGCCTCAATAAGAAAGCCCGCGAATAAAAAATTCCCGGCGATGAGTTGCCGCCCGCGCGCAAAAGAACCGATAGATTTGGGCTCAGGTTGCGAGACAAATCCGGTCGCAGGCTTTGCACGCGCGGCACGCCACGCATGAAACTGGTTCATGCGGCGAACGGTCTTTGCGCGCCAATCCTCGCTGTCTGACATACGGGCCTGCCTCACCCTGTTTTCGGGTTATTCTCGTTTGCCCGCAAAGATAGCGGGCGGGGGCCGGGATGTCATTGGGAAATGGCCGCGATTTTAGCCCCGGCGCAGAACCGTGATAAAGAATCCGTCCAATCCGCCAAAATCCGCCCAATAGTCAGGCCGCGTGCGCAGCCCTTCTGCGCCGATCCAGTTGGGATCAACGCCCTCAATGTGCAGCGCATCAAGATCAACAACCAAATCAGGGTGGCGCAATTTCGCATCGCGCACCTGTTCTTCGCCCTCATCAATGAGCAGGCTACAGGTGCAATAAATCAGCCGTCCACCGGGTTTAAGTAGGCCCAAAGCTCGGTCAATCAGATGCTCTTGCAACTCAAACAGACCGGGAAAATCGGAGCCGTCTTTGACCTGCGGCAGATCCGGGTGACGCCGGATCGTGCCCGTTGCCGTACAGGGCGCATCCAGTAGAATCGCATCAAACGGACCATCTTCGTATTCCAGCGCATCACCGATGACGATTTCAGCGCTCAAGCCACATCGCGTCAGGTTTTCTTGCACCCGTTTCATCCGGGATTCGGAAATATCGAGCGCCGTCACAACGGCCCCAGCCGCAGAAAGCTGCATGGTTTTGCCACCCGGTGCGGCACACATATCCAACACACGTTCGCCTGAGCGCGGCGCGAGGATGCGCGCAGGCAAAGCGGCAGCGGCATCTTGCACCCACCATGCGCCTTCGGAGAATCCCTCAAGTTTGGTGACCTGAACCGACGGATCAAGCCGCAGAGAGCCTGTTGGCAAGACTGTACCGCCCAGCGTTTCGGCCCATCCGGTCATGTCCCCCTTAATGCTCAAGTCCAGTGGCGCTCCCTGCGCGTGGGCCGCTTCCATCAAGGCCACGGCCTCTTTGCCAAAATCCGCGATCAACGGTTTGCGCAGCCATTTTGGCATCATCGGCGCGGGCAGCGCGTCCCATTTGTCTTTACTCGCGTCGATTTTGCGCAGAACCGCGTTGACCAAGCCTTTGAAATGGCTTGCCTTGGCGCGTTCTTGCATCAAAGCGACATAGGCATTCACCACCCCATGTGCGGCCTCACCCACGGCGCAGATTTCATAGACACCAAGGCGCAGCGCATTCATTACATGCGGCGCAGGGCGTTTGGTCAAATGCGGGCCAAGCATCCGGTCACAACGGTCCATCACCCGCAAACATTCGCTCACCAATCGCTGCGCGCGGGCGCGATCTTCGGGCGTCAAATCTTTGGTGCGCAGCAACAGCACTTCGGACAAAAGCCGCTTTTCCACCAAAATGGCGTCAAGCAAAGCCAAAGCGGCACGCCGGGCTTCAAGCCCGGCAACGGAAGATGGGGTGTTGGTTGATCTTGTTTTCATGGCATTGGCGAGTATATCAGAAGGGCAAGCCGGACAAGGATTTCTCGATGAGCGACGACACACAAAAGCCCGCCTTAGATTCAAAGACCGATTTGCCCGCCGCCGCACAACGTGCTTTGGCCGAGGCCGAAGAGCGCCGCAAAGCCCGTGAAGCGGCGTTGGCGGACATGCCGATTGAATTGGGTGGCCGTGAAGGTCCCGAACCCGTGCGCTACGGCGATTGGGAGAAAAAGGGTCTCGCGATTGATTTTTAACCACGTGTGACGCGGGCTATCTTAGCGAAAAGCCCGCTGACGGCCCGGCCCCCTGATCGGCCGTAAAGCGAATTTTATCCGCACTGGCCGCGACCACTTGGCAATTCGGGCCTAAATCATCCGCGCCATGAAACAATGTGCGGCAAAAATATCCGTCCCGCCACGTCCAGTCGCCACTCACATCCTTACCAAAAGCACGACCTGTGATGCGGCCGTCCGTGCGCACCTCAAGCGTTATGCCGAGCCGCGTCAGCGCGCGTCCCTCAACGGTTGCAATGAAATCGGACTGAGTCTCAACCCGCGACAGGTCTTCGGCCTGCGCGGCGATTGGGACAGCCAAAACCAATAAGGCCATACGAAACATGACGCATCCTCTTTGAATTCTTTCAAAGATTACGATGCACCAGCCGATTTGGATCACTCACAGCCCAATCTTACAGGCCCAAAACGTCCAACATGTCATATTCGCCCGGCTTTTGCCCCTGGCCCCAGATCGCGGCCTTCAGTGCGCCTTTGGCAAAAAGCGAGCGATCAGACGCCACATGGCGCAGGATGATCCGCTCCCCCTCGCCCGCGAACATCACGTCATGTTCGCCAATGATGTCACCGCCACGAATGGCCGAAAAGCCGATGTCGCCGCGTTTGCGCGCGCCGGTGATGCCGTCCCGCCCAGACTCGCGTACATCGTTTAGCGACACCCCACGCCCTTCGGCGGCGGCCTCGCCCAGCATCAAAGCGGTGCCAGAGGGCGCATCGACTTTTTTGTTGTGATGGGCCTCGATGATTTCGATGTCATAATCGGCATCCAAGGCGGCGGAGACCATTTTTGTGAGCTTAGTCAAAAGGTTGACCCCAAGAGACATATTGCCCGCCCGAACAATCGTGGCGTGATGCGCCGCAAGCGACAGGTTCGCCAAATCATCCTCACTCAGCCCCGTGGTGCCAATCACAAGCACGCAACGCGCCTGCGCCGCGAGGGCTGCGAATTCCACCGTGGCCGCGGGGGCAGTGAAATCAATCACGGCCTGCGCCTGAGAAAACGCCTCCAACGCATCATCGGTGACCGTCACGCCCAGCGCCGTGCCCCCATGGCCTCACCGACATCGCGACCAACCCAATCATGCCCCGTGCGCTCAATCGCGCCCACGAGTTTACATTTATCAGAAGCCACAATGGTCTTGATCAACATCTGGCCCATACGGCCGGACGCGCCGGTGATCACGATACCGGGCAGGGTGCCGGGGATGTCGGTCATGTCTTTGGTCTCCTGACGAATGTGTTGGCGTGGTTTAGCGTGTGGCGAAGAGTTTGGCAAAGCCCGCTTGCATGAAAGGTCAATCGGGATTATCTCGCGGCCATGGCAAAACGTTCTCATTCCGGCGGACCCAGCGGTTCGCATCGTACCCTGCGCATCGGCGAGGCCATTCGGCGTCGTCTCTCTGAAATGCTTGCGCGCGGTGAAATTCACGATCCCGATCTCACCATGATGTCGATCACGGTGGGCGAGGTGCGTGTGGGCTCGGACCTTCGGGTCGCAACCGCCTATATCTTGCCGCTGGGCGGCAAAGATGCAGACGCAGCCCTTGAGGCCCTGCGCCGCAACAAGGGCGAAATTCGCCATCAGGTTGGCAAAGCTTTGGGCATCAAACACACGCCCGAAATGCGCTTTGCCCTGGATGATACGTTTGACCGGATGGACGAGACCCGCCGGATTTTTTCCGACGAACGGGTTCAGCGCGACATTCAAAAACAAGATACACCAAATGACACCCCCGACGGGGATGAAGAAGAGTAATGGCGCGCCGTAAAAAGGGCCGCGAGGTTCACGGCTGGTTGGTCGTGGACAAGCCTGCTGGCATCACTTCGACCTCGGTTGTCAACAAGGTGCGCTGGGCGTTGAACGCGCAAAAGGCCGGGCACGCAGGCACCCTTGATCCAGAGGCCACCGGCGTTTTGGCCGTGGCACTGGGCGAGGCGACAAAAACCGTCCCTTACATCACGGATGCCTTGAAATCATACCGGTTTTCCGTGCGCTTGGGCCAATCGACCAACACCGATGACGCCGAAGGTGAAATGATCTTTGAGAGCGACACCCGCCCAACCGACGCAGAAATCGAAGCTGCTTTGCCGCAGTTTACAGGCGACATCATGCAGGTGCCTCCAAAGTTTTCGGCGGTGAAAATTGACGGCGAACGCGCCTATAAATTGGCCCGCGCCGACGAAGAGTTCGAGATCGCTTCCCGACCGCTATATGTCGATGAATTGACCCTGATCGAACGCGTGGACGCCGATCATGTGATCCTTGAAATGGTGTGCGGCAAGGGCGGCTATGTCCGCGCGATTGCGCGTGATTTGGGTGAGGTTTTGGGCTGTTTCGGGCATGTGCAATGGCTGCGCCGAAACTGGTCCGGACCATGGGACGCCGAAGACGGCATCACCTTGGACACCATTGATAAATTGGCCAAGACCGAAGCGCTCGACGCCTACGTCCGGCCCGTCGAAGAAGGGCTGACTGATCTCGAAGAGGTGCGTTGCACCCCGAGGGCGCGGTGCGGCTTAAGAACGGCAATCCCGGCATGGTCTATCCCGCAGATGGGGTCGAATATGGTGACGAGGTTTGGGCGTCTTTTGAGGGCAAACCCTTGGCGGTTGGCCGCTATATGGGCGGGGAATTGCATCCCTCGCGGGTTTTCAATCTCTGAAGGCTTGATCTGATCCGCAGAACACGCCATTCAACGCCGATGATCACCCGTACCCATATCAAAGGCGATGCGCCCTCGACCGCCGTCTATTCCGATTGCGAACGCTATCGTTACTCGCTTGTCCGCACATGGGAACCGGAGGGGCGCAAGGCGCTTTTCGTCATGCTCAACCCATCGACGGCCACAGAAGTTCAAAACGATCCGACTGTGGAACGCTGTGAACGGCGGGCGCGGACTTTGGGGTTTGGGTCGTTTTGCGTCACCAATATTTTCGCGTGGCGCGACACAGATCCGAAAAAGATGCGTCAAGCAGCCGACCCGGTTGGCCCGGAAAATGACGGAACGATTGCGGAATTTGCGCTTTGGGCCGATCAGATTCTCTGTGCCTGGGGCACCCATGGTGCGCATTTAAATCGCGGCGCCGATATGGAGCGGCTTTTGCGCAATACGGGGCGGGATTTGTTTCACCTTGGCCTGTCCAAGGCCGGGCATCCCAAACACCCGCTCTATATTGCCTACACTCAGCAGCCGGAGCTTTGGCCGGAGCCATAGGGCAAGGCGCGTTTAAGACAGGGCCGAAGGGCTGAGTTCGACCACGACATCACCCGCCGTAACATTGGGCGCCCCATACAGTACCGCGACCACATCCCCATTCACAATCACCTGGCTCGACAGACCATCTTCGGTCTGACCAACTTCGACATCAAGCGTGCCAGAATAGGTGTCATCGGGGTTCAGCGTCACACGCAGCATGTCCTCACCCTGATCAAAATCGGTGATTTCGGCATGGCCGACATCCGCATTGGCATCGTAATAGAGCCAGAAACTATCGGCTCCCGCACCGCCCGCAGCCACGTCATTTGCATCCATCAGGATCGTATCATCACCATCGCCGCCATAGAGATGGTCAGCCCCGTCATCCCCGGACAGCACATATGCGGACCCGGTGTCATTGCCGGCATAGATGGTATCATCGCCCGCGCCCCCCGACAGGATGGCCGTGCCATCCCCGCCGTAGATCGTATCATTGCCCGCGCCGCCATCAATGATGGCCGCATCATCGCCCGCAGCGATCGTGTCATCCCCCGCCCCGCCCGTGACGATGTTGAGCGTCCCGTCGGTGTCGATGGTCGGCATGTCATTGTCATCCAGAGCAAGGGTGGCATCTGTGCCGCCTTGCATCGCAT